>NZ_JBMGUV010000010.1:0-152472 GCF_049058285.1 Lysinibacillus sp. UGB7 | reverse complement strand
CTCTGAAAGGGGATAATATCACTCTGTATTTGAGACGGCTTTTTTTCAAATAGAAATATCTATATAAACCCGTTGATTTCCGCTACGGCGGACGCTTTTCGCGGGCACGGCTTCAGTCTCCTCGTCGCTACACTCCACTAGATGAAAGGTCAAAGCAGTTATTTGCTTACACATTTTCACTTTTATCCCCATCAATTTCTGATTTATCGACTAACTTTTTAATTTTATCGATTACTTTTTTTAATTTATCGACCAAATTTCTTCATTTATCGAAAAAGGACCATCCTATTCAGGACAGTCCTTTCCGGTGTTAATATTGAACTTTTCTTTTATCCGTTTTAATAATTGCAGATGCAATTATTACAAAACCAAGCATTAATATAAAGATCAAATCAAGTAAACCTGTGTGCATTGATACTGTAAATAATGTAATCACAAACGCATAGGCTACCGAGTGGAAGCTACGAATACCACCTTGCTTCACTTTATTATAGATTAGAGAAATTAATACACCGTATAATAAGAAGCCAATCGCTACAAGCGCATAGCCACCATCTAGGAACAGTTGCCCAATAAATGTAGGCGTCGTTGTTCTCGTTGGGCGTGTGATATATTTACCTTCTTCTACACTTAAAGAGTTAACAACCTCAGTGACCTTCATACGCGGTGAAATTTGCTCACCAGGTAAAATGGTATTGAAGATTCCGCCATGAATCTCTCCATTTAGGTAACCTTCCTCTTGTGTATACTCTATAATTTTACTTAAAACAATATGTCCCGTAACACTTTCACCATTCAATGAACGCATCCATTTAGGTGTTAAATTTACCTTTTGCTCTACTGTCAAAAGTTTTTCTTTATCTGTTTCAGATAGCTCAACATCTGGTTGATCGCGATTATTGAATTCCTTTGTTGTATCCTCTGTCATAACGCGCAGGAACCCAAACATTGAAAACGCTACACCTATAACTAATAATGCTGTTAGGAACCAAGTTAATTTCACACGTTTCACAACATAGTGGAAAATAATAATACCTGTAAATAGCATAATGATTAATGGTGTACGATAACCCATTAATAAGAATAAAAACATGACAACAGCAAAAATCGAGCCATATACTAATGCTTTTTTCCATGTCATATGCTTTTCTAAAATCATTTTGTACGATAATAACAATAGAATCCCATACCATAGCAATTGGCTAAAGAAGTTTAGTTTTGGATCAAGATTACGGCGATTGGATTCATCCGAAATCCCTAAACCTCCACCAAAAATCATCATTAAATAGGAAGCTAAGCCGATTAATGTTAACAACACAACAAAGTGAATCACATATTTACCTAAGAATGATAATCCGAATGACGGGATTGTCCATTGTAATTTATCAATAATATACACGCCGATATAGTAACACACAAGCGCTACTAGCACAGCTGGTAAAATTGATACGCGCACATTAAATAAATCAAATCGATGAAAATCGAACAGACTTGTGAAGAAATAAAGCACTAATATAAAAGGTAAAAAGAAATACGGTGAAAACGTATCAATCTTGTTAACCTTTGTAAAAACTTGTTTCAGTTTATTCATACATGTAATACATCTAATATATCTAATTAGATGTTATTGCCCTCCTCTATCATGAATCAATAGTCACTAAACACTATTATATTCTTTAGTTTTCCCTACAAAACAAAGGTTATTATATCATAAAAATAGATAGACTTATAGAAAGGATTTAATTGAATTTACATAAAAAAACTCAATAATTTCTTTTTTACCTAAATATACACGAATCCCCCATTATTTAGTTGTAATATGTATAGTAGTCATACAAATTTTTAAAAAACAATACTAAACAAGGATGTCGATTTTTGAAAAAATTATTTGTTTCACTATTTGTAACCGGCGCTTTCTTGCTTGTAACCATCTTCTCGTCTTCACAAGCACTAACAGCAACACAGAAAATCGGTGTCGTTTTCTCGGAAAGCAGCGAGAAATATGCCAATACGACACACCCTGGTGGTACATATGAAGGACAAGCTGTATCTCCTAAGGTCGACTATAGCTCAACATACAACAAAGAGCTAAAGGCATTTTTCCTCTATCAACAGCAGGGCTTCAATGTAGAAAAAATTTATGAAAAGGACTTAAACAACTTAGAGGCTTTAAGTCAGTACGACGCAATCGTCTTTGCATATACAGTGATGATGAACCATCAACAACGCGAAAATGTCAAAATGTACGTACGGAATGGTGGTGGGGCGATATTCGCCTTCCAAACAGCTCGTAACGAGTCAACAAAATTTCCAAAAGCTGGCCAAATGGATTTATCCCCTTTAATCTATGATGTCGATTCCTGGGTAATGGAGTGGGATAACCTAACGGAAGTATTCAATGCGCGCTTTATTGACGATATTGTGCTAGGGAACTCTACTGTAAGCAATACAAATACAGTACACCCTATCATTCAAAACGCGACAAAAGAGCTTGGCAAAAGCAAACTTAATCTGACAAAATCAGACCAGGAGTGGGTTGAAATCATCAAGCCCTGGCAAGGTAGCACAGCAACACCTATTTTATATTTTTCAAATTACGATTACACGAGTAAGCCACAAACAATGAAGAAAAATGAATTTGGTGCTGCTCACGCCATTGAATATGGTAAAGGTCGCGTCGTTCAAATAGGTTTTAAAATCTTTGATTATATTAGTGTTGATGCAAAAGCAGATTGGCAGGACAACGAAAATGGAGTTGCCTACACGACAACGCGTGGTGACAATGACGCAAAAGTATTTATGAAGCACGCTTTAAACTGGACTACTGAAGATCATAAAGGCAATACACCTCGCCACTATAAACTTTCACTGTATTCTGGTGGTGTGCAAAGCTATGTAGCTCCATCTGGTCGATTTGTTTTCTATTCCACAGTAACCGTGAAAAACAACGGAAATGTGCCATCTCGTGGGACATTAAAAGTGGAAATTATAGATACAAACGGTCATGTTGTCGGTCAGGGACATGAACGTTATATCCCAGGTCTAGCGGCCGATGCTACAACGGATAATGCTGACCGAAAAGATATTAGTACCCACTCTGAAAAATATCAAATATTTATGCCTGGTAATTTAGCTGCTGGTACGTATACGATTCGTACATCTTTTATTGAAGGCCGTGATGATCGTAAAAATGTTGACGAAAAGTTCGCAACGATTGCAGAAATTAAAACGCTCACACGCACAAAAGGTTCCAAGAAGGCAACAATTGCTGCAGTTCCAATGTTCCAAGATGTAGCAACTTCAAATAGTGGCTACTATGATATTAAAAATTTACACGCCCTTGGCATTATTAAGGGCAGTAATGGGAAATTCAATCCACAAGGGACAATAACACGCATGCAAGCCACTGAAATGGTCTTACGTGCCCTAGGCATTACCGCTTCAAGTTCAACTTCAATGAATGCTAGTGACATGAAATCTAGTGATTACGGTTACGCAGTATTAGCAACGGGTTTACGCTACGGGATTATCTCCTTAGAAAATGGAAAAATGAACGCCCATCAGCCATTGTCCCGCGCTGATATGGCACGTGCTCTTGTCAATGGCTTTAAGCTACAAGGCATTGCTAACAATACCTTTTCAGACGTTCCTACTAAGCCATGCTTATTATAAAGATATCCAAGCCCTATATGCATTGGGTATAACAACAGGTTATGCAGATAACACATTTAAGCCTAGCGGTATTGTTACACGTCAAAATATTTCACCGTAGTTGGCATCCGTAAGATCAACGCGATCTTGTCGTGATGAATACGTATCACTTGTACTTGTCATCAATACTTTTGCACCTGCCGCCTCAAGCTTTTGAGAAGCCAAGTTGTGCAGCACGTTCTACATAACCGGAAAGTTCTGTGAATTCCTTTTCATTGATAGTACTAATCAAAAAAAGCTACATAGTTCACATTGAACCATGTAGCTCTTGTTATTTATTGTTTTGCGTAATATTGAGAAATACCTTTATAGATTGATTCTGCAAATAACTCAACATATTGATCGTCCGTCATTTTGCCACGATCTTCACTATTTGTTAGGAAGCCTAGCTCGACTAAAATTGCTGGAATTAATGTGTTACGAATAACATAGTATTGTTGCTCTTTTACACCACGATTTTTCATATTTAAGTTTGTCACAATTTGATTGTTTACAAAAGTCGCTAAATCAATATCTTCCTGATACATATCTCCTGTTGAAATAGCATAATATGTTTCAGTGCCTTGTGCTGAAGTGCTTGATGCTGAGTTGACATGGATACTTACAAAGATTTCACCGAAGTTTGCATTCGTAAAATCAACGCGATCTTGTAATGATGGATACGTATCGCCTGTACGTGTCATCTTTACTTGTGCACCTGCCGCTTCAAGTTTTTGCTTTACAAGTGTAGTCACTTTTAATGTAATGGATTTTTCTGAAGTTGAACCCACTACAGCACCTGGATCCTTACCACCATGTCCAGGGTCAAGGATGATAATACGGTTTTTCAACGGACTACCTTGATTTAATAGCTTTAAGTAGGATTTGTGCACATAACCTGTTTGACCTTCATAAGTAATTTGTGCCCAGTAGCCACTTAAGCTGTTCACATGCACGTATTCACCCTTGTTTAGTTTGCCTAATACCGTAGAAGTAGAGTTTGCTTCTTTACGTACGTTTAAACTACCAACAGTTGCACGCCCTAGTAAATCACCTGATACAGGTGGAGTTGGCGGATTTGGATCTGGATTTGGATCTGGCTTAGGTTGTTCCACTTCAACGTCCTCTGTACTGTTTGCTACAATATATCCTGGCAAACCATTTACTACAGTTAAATAGTAGCCATTAACCGTCTTATAGACAGGTAACTTCACTTTACTATTAACGGTTGAAATAATTTTTGAGGAAGAAGTCGCTTTCACATACACATTAATACCTTGTGTAGTTGTTACTTGTTTTTGGATATTACCTAATGCATTACCGTCCGCATCTAAAAACTGTGCGTACGTTTTATAAATATATGCGTAAGCACCTTTATACGTTACTTTTAACCAGTCTCCTTCAACAGCATAGACTGATAGTTTACCGCCTTTATTGACAGTGCCTACCACATTGGTACTAGAAGTAGAATCTTTTGATTTACGAATATTTAAACCATCTGTCGTTACTTGAACTAAGCCAATAACCTGTTTTGTATCTGGGACAGCATCACCCTTAACAGGTAGCTCTAAACGATATTTTTCACTTTTTGCACGTGCTACGAATAAGGCAAATTGCGCACGTGTTACTTGGCTATTCGGATTATAATTCTGTCCGCTTCCTTTTGTAATACCATTATAGTAAATCGTATTAATATATTGAACGTAAGGATGCGTAATACCAACGTCCACAAATGGAGAATCTATATTGTCATAGGCACTAGCATCAAGCTTAAATGCTTTTGTTAGAACATAACTCATTTCATCGCGTGTTAAAGGTTTGTTCGGTAAAAATTGACCTTTTGTATTTGTTGCGAAGAAACCTAATTGAACCGCACGTTCTACGTAGCCGGAAAGCTCAGTACCTACTGCTACATCTGAAAAGTTTGACTTGCTAACAACTAATGGTTTGTTCCCTGAGGCAACTACAACCATTTTTGCTACTTGTCCACGTGTAACATTATTATATGGTTTATATAACGTTTTCCCGTTTTCCGTATAGCCTTTAATAACACCTAAACTAACTAAATAATTGATCTCTTCATAAGCTTCATGCTTTGGGGAAATATCATCAAAACCGCCACTTGCATTTGCACTATGTATAGTAAACATAGAAGCTGAAATGAATAAGACGCATAATATAAGACTGATTTTTTTGAGGTACAATGTCTTATTTCCTCCCTTCCTGTTCTCGTGTTTCATTTTAACAAAAATACACAGCCAAAACTATCATACGAATGTAACTTTTCTACTGTTTTTTACATATCCCCTCCCTTTTCTATAAAGTGGAATTAATCGTTGCAGTGACTTTCACCACTTACAAACGATGAAAAGTTGACCCAATCAGATGGGACAACTATTTCATAAAAAGAAGAGAGCCTGCAAGTGCAAACTCTCATCCATTTATACATTATTTAAAAGAACTTCCTTGCAATACTTCAAAATAAACGTAGCCCTTGTTTAATTTGAAGTGGAAATATATTATTTCTTTAATTGTTTTGCGCGTTCAATAAATGTTTCAAGCTGAGAAATTTTTAACATTTCATTATAACCGAAGTTGCCGTTATCTTTACCAGCAGTGATTCCATTTGTTGCAATAATTGAAATATACTCAGTCGCCCAGTAGTTTTCAGGAACATCTGCAAATGTTACAACTTCACCTTGATGCTCAAGACCAAAAGCTAGTACTAATACTTTTGCAATTTGTGCGCGTGTCATTGGTGAAGATGGGTTAAACTTCCCATTGTCATCTCCTTCAAAGATACCTAACTTCGCTACAGCAGCAATCGCACCAGCATGCGCATATGTTGGTTTTACATCTGTGAATTTTGTGTTTTTATCAGATGTATCTAAGTTTAAAGCTTGAGCAAGTTGCACAGCTACTTCAGCACGTGATGCATACACTGTAAAATCAATTGCTGCGTCCTTTACTTCAGCTGTCGCTACTTTTGTTACTTCTGCTTGTTGCGCCGTATCAAATGTTGCAACGCGTTTTGCGCCAATGTATCGAGAAGACCAATAATATGGATCGTCTACACTTGAATAACTAACACCTTTTCCTGTTTGAGAGTGAATCATTTTACCGTCACCTATGTATATAGCTACATGTGAGATACCACTACCACTCGTGTTAAAGAAAAGTAAATCTCCTACTTGAAGATCGCTTTTTGCTACCGCAGTGCCTTGCTGATATTGTGAGCCTGACGTACGGTTAAGTTTAATACCTAAATCTGAAAAGACTTTAGAAGTAAAGCCTGAGCAATCTAGTCCGCTTGTAGTTGTACCTCCATATGAATATGGAATACCTAAATATTTAGTCGCTGTATCAGTGACTTCAGATGCAGTCGCTGCCTCAGCGTTGTCTATTGGAGTTGCTGAAAATATCATAAAAGATGCAAAAATCGGTAATAACCATTTCTTATTCATACTTTTGTTATACCCCTCTCGAAGAACTTTTTTGCCTATACATAGACTATCACAAATGTTAGTATTTTAATTTTTCAATTGTGTAACGGTTTTAAAAACAGAAAAAAGTGCTGATATACCAACGTTTTGAGGTTTATCAGCACTAATAATTGGTTATTAAATTATGGTTATTTCGGTCTTTTGTAACATTCCTGTAATATTAGAGATGGTTTGTTACAGGAAATTCTGCTTCTATGTAATTTGATTCAGTTGGCATAACAGTAACTAAATCAAGTTATTAACTTATTGGCTAGAAAATAATTGCACCCAATAGTAATTTCCTTTGCTATCTTCTGCAATGGCTACACCCGTGTTTGTATAATGTTCGCGTAGTATGTTTTCACGGTGCGTTGGAGAAGCCATCCATGCTTTCACAGCCGCTTGAGGAGTTGGAATATTTCTGCCAATGTTTTCTCCTAAGCTTGTATATGGATAATCGAATAATGTCGCTAAATCCCATGGTGCGCCGTAGTAAGGGGATTCATGCTCAAAATAATGTCGATTCACCATATCCTGTGCCTTGATAACAGCGACTTGTGTTAAAGCTGCATCATAGCTAAGTGGTTGCAGTTTTTGCTTCTGTCTTTCTATATTAATTAAACGAATAACTTCATTAGACATCGTCGATGAAAAATTAACAGTCGGGATATATGTCTTTGATAAATAATCATAGGCAACTTCAAAATTTTCCACCTTATTTGTAAAAGTAAGGCTACGCTCAATCAAAGTAGCAAATTGCGCTCGTGTAATCATGAGGTTTGGTGCAAAATGCTGTGCGTTTACCCCTTGAATAACGCCAACATCAGCTAATGATTCAATATAGTCCTTGGCCCAATGTGCTTCGTTAACATCACTAAATTTGCTTTTGTTGGTTGAATCAACCTCGATATTATAGGCAAGTGTTAACATTTTAGCAATATGCATGCGCTTTAAGGGAGAATCAGGATTGAAGCAATCGCCATTTTGTAAAATACCCAATTCAACTAATGCACAAATCTCCTTGTAATACTGGTGATTGGCAGGTACATCTTCAAAATTAGGTGAAAAAGAACTATCCATCTTGAGCTGCATAGACCGTGCAATCGCAGCAGCTGCCTCAGCCCTTGTAATTGTCTGTTCAGGCTTAAAAGACCCATCCTGATAGGTTGTCATATATTGCTTACCTAACATATGTTGAATCGAGTTACTTGCCCAATGTGTTGCTGGGACATCCTTTGCGACCTCTGCCGCCAACGCTGCCTCTGATGACTTCAACAGAGATTCAGCATATGGTGTAGCCTGCAAAACAAGTGATAATACGACAATACTTGATACTTTTTTGAACATCGCTACCTCCCCTTTATGTACTAATTTTTTTTCTGTATGTATGAATAGTGGATTGAGATTCACAGGTTAATCGACAAGCTAAAAACATCAAATTTCCAAAATCTCTGTGATGGTCCATACCCGTCTAGACCATATATAAACATACCATTATTACCGATTTTTTCCTATAATAATTTTAAAAAACACTCTAACAGGTAATTTATTACCACAGAGTGTTTTTTTATCTTACTATTCTACACTAATAATATATAAATTCTGGTCGTTTTTTTGTAAGGCGCGATAAAGGAATAAAGCCATTTGTCCACGTCGAACATCTGTATAAGGTGAAAACGTTGTCGAACTGGTCCCTTCGGTAATACCATAATTCAATAACGTTTGAATGTAACGATTGGTTTCAACATTTTCCGTAAAATCTGCAAAAGGCGCCGACAAAGTTGTTGCCTGCTGTAAATCAAAGCCCAGCGTTAGAATCTTCGCCATTTGACTACGCTTCATGTCATTATTCGGATTATAATTTGTAGCTTTTTGGATAATGCCATGTGCGGCAAGGGCTGCGATATGTCCATAATACTTATGAGAAGTTGGTACATCTTTAAAGCCAGGATCTGTTACATTTTTCGTATCTAATTTTAGCGCTTCTGCTAAAAAATAGGCAGCTTCTCCACGTGTCAAATTTTGATAAGGGCTAAACGTAGTAGAAGTCGTACCAAAGACAATTCCCTGTCTATACAATTCACTAACCGCGTTGTAAAGCTCAGTCTCGCTACCGTTGTTTTTAATATCTGTAAATGGCATTGTAGCCGCTTCAGTAGGTAACACTGCAACACAGGGTGCCACCACTGCAGCTGTTGAGAGTGCCCACGCTAGACGCGATTGCTTTTTTCTCATTTTCCCTCGCCTCTTCCTATTTAAATACTAATATCGTAGTGAAATACGCAGATTAGTAGAAAAAAATGAAAAGAGGAGCTTACCCTCTTTTCATTCATTAGTCTAATCCTAATGCTCTTAAATGATCCTGCAAAATACGGTAATTATACACTAAATCCTGTTGTTCAAGTGTAAGTGCACTATATAGTTTTTGTGCAGCCGTTACTTTCTTATCAAATGATTTAGCATCTGGATCTAGTTCGGCAATCGCATTGACAACTTTTAAAACAGCTGCTACATCTTTTTCTGCTTTCTTCAAAGCGTCATAGTTGAGAACTTGTCCTCTTACTTTTGAATCCAATGCCTTATATGCTGCTACAGCATTGGCTACATCTTGTATATATGTGCTTGATGTTGGAGATAGGCCCGCTATTAACTCCACAACTTTTTTTACTTCGCTCATGCTTTTCTCTGCCTCTAGCAGGATAGAATAATTAGACACCCTCTGCTTATCTGTTGTACTTAAGCTATCGTAGTCTCTACGCACTGACTCAACCATCCCAAAGTACATTTTGTCACTTGGCTTTAGTGCAGCAATGCTCTTATAAACCTTAATCACATTATCTAATGATAGGAGTAGTTGCTCATTATAGACATATCTACGTTGAGTTGCAGAAAGCTTCTCATATGAATTTAAAATCTTTTGATATTGACTGTCCATATTTTTAGATGTCATGAGCTTATCAATCTCTTGCACAATGCTAATAACAGGCTTTATAATTTTTTCTTGCTCTTGTAACGTTTTATAATTTTCGACAGCCGATTGCTGATCTTTTGGTAGTGCATTATAGGCCGCACGAATCTCTTCAATGCGTTTTACATATTGATGAGGCTCAACTGAAGGCAGTTCATCAATCATTCGTTGAACATTGCCAGCACCTAAAATACTTGTTTCAGCAGCTTGTAATAAGTGATAGTTTGTAACATATTGTTGCATGTCCTTGCTTAACGCATCATATAGTGCACGTGCTTGCGTCGTATCTGTATGGAAGGTTTTACTAGACGCTCTTAACTTACCAATCAGCTCCATAACTTTGGCAGTTGGTTCATAGCTTTGTAACGTTGCGATATTATGAACGTAATTCTTTTGGTCCTTTGTTAACTTATCGTATGCTTTACGCGCAGCATTTACCTTACTGACAAAGCTACTTGAACCTGGTTCTAAACCATCAATTTGCACCATGACATTTAAAATAGGCTTCACTTGTTTTTCTCTGTCCGTTAATGTCTTTATATTGGCTACAAGCTTTTTTTGCCCTGATGATAGTTTATCGTAAGCTACTCGAGCATTCATAAGCTTTGTTAAATAGTCTGCATCCTCCGGTAATGCTGCATCTATCATTGTAATCACTGTATGTGCAGATGATAGCTCAGTTTCCGCTGTTACAAGCTTTTCATAGTTAATGACAGCCTGTTGCTTCTCTCGTGGCAAAGCATCATAATTTGTGCGCGCTGATTTTAAATCATTTAAGAATGTCTTACTTGTAGGTTTCAATGTTTCAATTAAACCAATTAAAGTGGCAACATCTTCGACTGTTGTTAACTGTGCATAGTTCGTCACACGTTTTTGAGATGCTGGATCTAATGCATTGTAAGCTTTACGTGCTGCTAAAACCTTTTTTGTATAGTCTTTATTCGTTGGATTCAATGCTGCAATTAAATTAATCACTTTCACAACATTGGCATTGTTTTTCTCGTATGTCGATAATGTTTTGTATTGCGTCACTAACTTTTTCGGATTTTTGTCCATCGTTTTATATTCTGCAGTGAGTGCAGCTACCTTCGCTACAAATGTAGTATCAGGCTCGTTTGCTAATGCAAGTACACGATCATCAAATCCTTTTGCTGTTGCAATATAGCCTTTCGCTGTTTCAAGATCCTGAGAATTCATTACTAGTTTTTTGGCTTCGTCAGATAAACTTGCGAAGACTTGTGTCAATGTTTCGACTGTCTCTTTATACGTTTTCTGCGAAGTGTTTAAGGCCATAATTTGTGCAACTACGTTCATTGCTTCCACTTGGTCTTTCAAGTTTTTGTAGTTTTTCACATATTCACGCTTCGTACCATCGAGCTTTAAGTAAGCCGTGTTTGCAGCTTTCGCTTTTTTTGTATAATCCTTTGCTGCTGGATCTAGCTTCTCGACAAGAGCAATAACATTTAACACTGCCTTATGTGACTTTTCCCAACTCGTTAACTCTGATAAATTATTAACGATTTTCTTCACACTTGCCGCATCAATTTTCTTACCTTCTGGAGCTACAGGTGTATTGTATGCCGTACGGGCTTGCTCAATTTGTGTAAGTTTATCTGTAGCTGTGGCAATTCCAGTAATAAGCCCCTCAATCACCTCTGCTGCAGCAATATTTTCTTCAGCCAAGTCCAAATCTGCGATATTTTTCACAAAATCCTTTTTATCTGGAACTAGATTATTAAGTGCTACTGTTGCATCCTTCACTGCTTTACGATAAGCAGCATCACTTGAAATACGCAGTGCTGAAATTTGCTTGGAAACATTTGCAACATCTTGATATAGCTTAAATGCATCGTAATTTGTTACTAAACGTTTTGAGTCTGCATCTAATTTGTTATAAGCTGTTTCAATTGTTGCTACAGCACCAACGAAGCTTGTTGCAGAAGTAAAGTCTTCTGGTTTTTTTGTAGTTAGCTGCGTAATATTAGCAACTACCTGGTCAGCTGACGACAAGTTAGCTATCGAATCCGTGTATTTTTTATAGGGCGTCACCGCTGCATTGTTTGGATTATGGGCTGTGATAATTTTCTTTTGGTCAGTCGTAAGTGTGCTAAAGCTAGTCGTTACTTTAGCAGCCGCTTCCGCAATCTGAGTAGAGGATGAAGCCGAGTTTTCTAACACCATGATAAAATCCTCTAAATTTTTAATTGTTACACTTGCTGTCGTAACATCTTCATTCATTTTTACAAGCTTCGCAATATCTGTACCGTTCTTTTTAAAATAATTATTCCGTTCAGCTTCCTTATGGCCATATTGAAGGGCTGTACCGCGTATAGATGGCACGATGCCATTTGCATTCGGTGAAGCGAGAGCTGTATTAACAGCATTCTCGAAAGTTCCTTGGACATGTAAATAGGTGCCTGCATCAGGGCTTGTCTCTGATCCTAAAAAAGCAACGTAATCCTTATGAACATTCGTCACTTCCTCCACAAACGTTTTACTTGTATAAGATAATGCATTAATACGTGTACCTATTGCCTTTAATTTGTCTAATTGCGTTCGTTGACTTTCAATATAAGTATACTTTGCTGTAATAAATTTAATTTCGTCAGCATTGAAATCTGTCGTACTTAAAACCGCGACATCTCCTTTTGCGATGATCATGTCATTGGTACTTGATGTTTCAGATAGTTTGCCGAATTGAGCAATTGTTTTTTCTCTCGTGTCAGTTGATGCTACCACATTAACATAGGCAACTTGCTCTCCTTGTGTTGCATGGGGTTGCGTAGCAACTTCTTGAGCGTTGGCAAGCGCTGCCGGTGCTAGTAATAGACTTGTTAAAACGCCCACTTTTAATGGTTTTTTCAAAATGTCCACCCTTTCTTATTTTCGTTATATATATAGGAATATAGATATGTATCATTTAATTGAATGTACTTACTTTAGTATCGGTGCTATTTACTTGATTTCAAGCTATTCTCTTAAACTTACTCACAACCTTTACTAACTTACAGATAATTGCTATTTTTAGATGGAATAGGCTTTTTATAGGAAGTTATCGTTAGGATACTATATAATTGTTTTATGTGCATGTATCCAGATTTTTTGAAGTTGAAAACACTCAAGAAAGCAGAACGTGCAAGTAGAAGTAGGAACTTCTTAAGCGCCTCATTAAAGATGTACTTTATCGAGGGAATTACTTTAAAAAATCAGCAATTATACTATATTATTTTCCAGTAACTAGGTGTATACTACATCTTTAATATGCAATTTAGAAAGGGAGCTATATATGTTTTATCACTATAAGTTTTGGCATAGCTTAACGCATCCCGTTAACTTTACACAAGCAGTCGAGGGAGGCGAAATACGAGGATATAAAAAACGATCATTAACCGTTTTTGTGCTCTTTATCCTTCTATTTGCCGTAAGAGAGTTTTGGGGCATGGGTACAGAAAGCTTAACCACTTTATTTGCCATGAATAATCAGGATGAATATTACACAGCTCGACTTCTATCAATGGTAGGTGCTGTTGCCTGGGGAATCCTGTATTATTGCTTCCAATATTACGGCGTTACATACATGTTATATCTATTAACTGATATCCCTTACAAATGGATTCAAAAAGTACAACTTTATGTAATGGTATTTTTACTTATTGAAAAGGCAATTTTATTTGCTGTGTTCTACGGAGTTGGATACTCTACAACATTCTCCTTCTTTTCACTTGCACCAATTGCTCAACAATTCATGGATACAGATGTTGTATTATTTGTCATCAATCAGTTGACGGTCGTAACTGTTCTAACGATTATTGTACAATTCACATTTCTTTCTAAATGGGAAGAAGAGTCAGATCGTAAAGCATTATTAGCGAAAATTATCGTGATACAAGTGATAATGGCGGTATTTGTTGGCATGATTAGCGTTTTACCATTACAGGAATGGATTACAAGGGGGTTAGGATGATGCGTTTTATTAAATCCAGACCTTGGACAAGCTTGAGTATCATTGTGATAGCGCTGTTAATTGGCGTAAATGCGTATTTTGTTTTCAAGGCTGATAGTAAGGTCGCACGTTCGTACTTTATCGGTGAATTTCAAAGGGCTACGACTGGCGACCGTGTAGAAACAGTCAAAAAGGATACTATAGTAGCCCCAGCAGAAACCTATACAATTTCTGCAGAAGCAAAAAGTCTATCCGCAGTAAACGTAAAACGCGGACAGGAAATACACGCAACGGATGTACTGGCTACATATAAGACAGAGGAAGTTGATGATGAATTAACGAAGCTCGAGGCTGAGCGCTCTGCTTATGAAACGGAACTAAGCGATTTAGAATCGGCATTAGCTCAAATAGAATCCGATTTCGGTGGGGCTTCTGATCCAAAAAGCTCTATCAATACCGATCAGCTGAGTGATAAATTGAATGTCAATGTCAAATTAGAATTGGCTCAACAAAATTCTCCATCAACAGCTGTTGCCATTTTAAATCGTCATATTGCTGAGGCAACTCGTCAAGTAGCGCTAATGGATGCTCAAATTGCCCAAATCCAGGCACGCCAAGGTGTTATTAGCCCTGTTGACGGTGTTATTTCCAAAATAACAGAAGATGCCGGCACAGTGACTTTTGAAATTTACTCTTCAGAAAAAGCCATGTTCGCTTATTTATCAGAGGATGAGTGGCAACAGGTCATGGCTGGACAAACTGTTAATTTTGATTTACAACATTTTAAGGATGAACTTTCAGGTATTGTACTTGCAAAACAAATGATTGCCACAAACAATGAAACTACATGGGCCAATGAACTAGCTAAATCTGTAAAGCTACCAAAACCTTCAAGCTATGAAGTAACACTACAGCCGGATGATATTCTAGCTGACATTCCCTTCTCAACTGTAGGCAAAGCTTCTATTATTGTAAATGAAGCATTGGATGCATATAAGGTGAAATCCGCTTGGGTAAGAACGGCAAAAAATGGTGTACACCGTGTTTATATTCTCGGTGAAGACGGCAAAATTCGTCTTGAGGACATTGATGTTGCATTTAAGACGGCAAACTCTACTATCTTTACTGGCTACATGGATGAAGGGACACCAATCATAACAAATGAAAAGCGCAATATATTAGCGCGTTCCTTCCGTACAATGCCTTTAGAAAAAATTGAGTGGCAACATTTCAAAGAAATTGGCTGGAAAGACTATGTAAAATACATCGTCTTCTAAAATATAAAAACCTCCCCGTGTTTGTGGGGAGGTTTTTCATATTTTAGACAAACTCAAAAAATTGAGTTTGTTACCAGTCTTTTTTCTTTTTGAATACATTGTAAGAAACCGTTGATTTCCGTTCCAGGCGCTCCCTTTCCGCAGGCACGGCTCCAACTAATTTTTGCGGCGAAGTCGCCGCAAAAATGGATTTTCCGCACGTGCAGTTCCTGCAGGAGTGTCGCGCCTTCCACTCCAATCAACATCGCCTACTGATAGCCTATTCTGCTTCTAACTTACTAATAATACTTGAGGGATAATAAACATGAGGACGAAAAATAAAATCAATGCACGTGAACAACTTGAAATGCACCTTCAAAAACGCCAAAAGGTATTCGGAAAGATTACATTGCAAATACCTTTTGTAATTAGACGTACACTAGTTGATTGGCGCGCAGTCGGCGACTTCTGCGGGAAAAGCATGAACTGAAGGCCCCGCAGGAGCGGAGTGACGAGGAGACTGAAGCCATGCCCGCGAAAAGCGTCCGCCGGAGTGGAAATCAACGGGTTCATATAGATACTTCTATTGTTATCGGATTCTATCAGCATTTTCCTATTAATTATCTGAATGATCCATTCATTTCCTTCTCTGTAGACAGCTCATAGTACATCGACGTTACACCACTTAACTCGTAGATCATGCCGTGCATGTATAGCTTTTCCCCTTTTGCTCCAATTAGACGAATAGCAAAGATGGCATCTCCTTTGCCTGCTCTGTTGACGGTTACACCATCTGGTAAAGAAGTAACATCAATGATTTTATGATCATGTACAGCACCTGTATATTGCTCAATTTTATAATCAGTCACAGCAAAGCCCACTTCACTCGTTGGAATGAACACACTACTTTTTTCAACTGCATGCGATGTATATAAATCATAACCGTCTGTTTCGGCATGAATGCCTACACGGACTGATTTCCCCGCATCATCAGAGAATGTAGCAATATAATCACCCGCCTGCATTAACTTCAGCGCATAACTTGCCCCTTTTGGAATACTTCCTTCATCCCAACCGTCAAATTCAAAAGGCTGATAGGCGTAAACTTTATCACTTACTGCGTGACCTGCCGCAGTTGTTAACATAATATGCTTTGGATTAAAGCCTAAATCTGCTTCAAAAAACAGCGATGTACTCGGTGCTATTTCATCTGTTTGCTGGCAAGTCATTTGCAACTGCCCATCTACTTTTGTAATCACAATCTTATATTTTTGAGATTCGACTACTTCATAGTTTCCTTCGTCATCGATTGTATAGCCTGTCAGTACAAAGTAACCAGAACCCTCACTTAACGCCTCAAATTTCACACCATCATTCATAGAATAAATACGGAAAAATTCCTGCTCCTGATCTTCCGTCCAATTATTGTAAGAGAACGCCTCGAGATAATCGGCTCCAAAGTCTTGTGTTTTAAACTCTTGGAAGACACGACTAGCCTGCATTGCCTCAATACGATTTATAAACAAGGCCAGCTGAGAACGTTTCACGGTTTCTTTTAAACCAAATGTCGTCTCTGTGATACCCTTGGTAATATGATTGTCATATAAAGGACCCACTGCATAGTAAGCCTCTGAATATTTGACCACATCGGTGAACGGTAATGTCGTATCGTACTCGTAATTATTTAATTGATAAGCTTTTGTTAGCATATTTGCCAACTGCTCACGTGTAATAGGTTGATTGATACCAAAGCCACCATCCGCAAAGCCTGATGTAATTCCTTCATTATATAAGGCTGCAACTGCCCCGTAATATTCATCAGTTGGTGTCAAATCGGTGAATTTAGGATCTTCCACTTTTTTTGTATCTAAGTTCAATAAACCTGCCAAGATTTTTGCTGTTTGTCCTCGTGTCACATCTGCGAATGGCTTAAATGTACCATCAGCATAGCCATTGATAATACCACGTTCAGCTAAATCCTTCACTGCAGTACCATATTCCTTTGAAAAATCAACATCACTAAAGTTAGCTGCCGCCATTGCAGTTGGCACTACTACAATGGCACTCGTCGCTAGCGCTGCAATTAAAGCACCCTGAAACAGTGTATGTTTCTTCACCTTCTCAACCCCTCAACCCTTTTTATCCATCATACTATAATAATACGCAGACAGTACCAAAAGATTCAGGATTTTCCAGAGAAAATATAATTTTTCACATTCATACTCGCACAACAAAAAAACAGTGGAGAGTTCGATTACATCGAACTTTCCACTGCCTAAATAGTTTATAAAGTCATGTTTAAATCAGAGATTAAAAGTCAACTTTTGCTGTAACTTTTACAGGTGTTGCACTTTGACCACCGATGTTTACACGAGCATTAAATACATCGTTTGCTTTACCTTTTGCAGATGCAGCAGTTGTACCGTTTGCGCTGAACACAACATCACCAGAAACTTTAGATAATGTTAATGTTGTTGTAGCTGTTGCAACGTCGTTGAATTTCGCTTGACCTTTAACAACTCCAGCAGCATCAGCTTCTGCAACTGTCGCCATTACACCGTATTGGTCAGTTACAACTACATCAGCCAATTGGAAGAATGCATCAAGATTGAAGTCAGTAGCTACATTGTAAGAATTTGTAGTTACAAAGTTAACAGTTTCGCCAGCAATGTAAGCAGCAGCTTTATTGTTTTCAACAACTGCTACTTTTTCTACTGCAGGAGCAACGTTAGAGAAAGTTACGTCTTTAACGATTTCTTCACCAGTAGCATTGATTGTGATTGTTACTTTAGCAGTTGCAGTTTTTGCATCTTTATCGAAGTCAACATTTGCTGCATCAGCAGTAGTAATATCACCATCTGCAACGTTTGAAAGAACTGTAGATTTAACAGTGTAATCAGAACCTGCTTTAAGCGTAACCTCTCCGCCATTACCTGTTACTGCTTTCACAACGATGTCTTTGCCATAACCAGCTGGGATTGCATAGCCAGCAGTATTATCACCAGTTACATAGATAGGTTTGATATCTTCTACTTTGTAAGAAGCAAATGAGCTATCTTTCACAACTGAGAATTGTTTAGAATAAGAGCTTGCTTCTACAGCAGTGTTGTCAGCTGTTTTTACAAGTTTAAACGTAACATTTGCAGCTGTTTTTGTTGCTCCAGCTTTGTAAGTTACAGTGATTTTGTTCGTAACAGCATCTTTGATTTCACCAGTTACAGTAAATGGTGCATCAGCATCTGTGAATGGTTGGATTGTGTAACCAGCTGTACCAAGTTTCGCAAGAAGTTCGTCAGCAGAGATTACTTGACCGAATTGGTCTTCAACTACGATGTCTTTTGCTGTAATGTCCACTTTCGCATCAGCTAATTCACGGATAGATGTGCTAATTTTGCTATCTAAACCAGTGATTACTTTTGGTGTAGTTGCTGCTTTAGGGATAACTGTTTGTGTAGCAACTTTACCAGTTGAAGAAGTCACAACAACTGTTACTGGTGTGTTTTCTACTACGCTACCAGCAGCTACTTTAGCAAAAAGTTCGCCGTCTTTTTCGAATAATGTACCACCAGTAATCGTAATACCTTTAGAACCATTTAATGCAACTGTTTCTTTAATTGCATTACCTTGTTTATCTAATACAGATAATGGGAATAAGATATCCGCTCCAGCAGTAACAACTTTTGTTGGTGCTCCTAATGTAACTGAATCAGCACGTACACCTTCGGCAACTTTTACTGCTGCTTGTGCATTTTTACCTGTTGCTTTAGCAATCACAATTACGTTTGTGTCACCTGAAGCTACAATGCTAGCAACAGGAAGAACGATTACTTCTTTACCGTCGATTGTTTGTTTTTCAAACGTACCAAATGTTGTAACAGCTTGGTTTGTGTTAGTCACAAGAACTTCAGCGTTAGCTCCATTTAAACGGTTTAAATCAGTAATTTCTTTACCGTATTGATCTTTCACAGTAACTGGAAGATAGAATTTATCTTTTGCTAAGTTAGTATCTTCAGTTAACGTTTTGCCATCTTTGTTGTAAAGCGTACCAATAGTTGCTTCAGAAACAACAGTTTTAGCTGAAACTGTTACTGTTTTTGTAGTAGTAGTTGCAGTTGAACCGTGAATAACTGTAAGGACAACTTTGTCGCCTTCTTTAAGACCAGCCGCTTTTGTAATCGTGATTGAACCATCTGCATTGGCTACTGCTGAATCAGCACCTGCTGCTGAAAGAGTTAAAGAAGAAGAATTTAATTTAGTGATATCTTCACCGTATTGGTTTGTAACTTGGTAACCAACTGTTGCAGATGTAGTACCAGTTGATGGTGCTACTTCTCCAAGGATTTCGATACCAGCTACTTTTTCGTCTTCTGTTTTCACAGAACCAGTTACTGCTTGATCTGAAAGACCAGTTACGCTAACTGTAAATTCACCTTTAGTGATTTTGCTTGTTAATTCGATTGTTGCAACTGTTTTATCTTCGTTCCAAGTAATAGTAGAGAAGTTAGATTTAAAGCCATCTTTTTTAAGTTCAAATTTAGCTTTTTCAGTTTCAACAGCTTTATTGAATGTTACAGATAAAGTTTTTGCATTGACTGCATCAACAGATTTTACTTTTAACTCAGTTACCTCATATGTAACCACAGCTGAGTAAGGTTTACCATCGATAACGAAGTCTACTTTTGTCTCTTCATTTTCTTTAAGAGCAGTTTCTAATGTTACCGTATGTTTTGAATCATCAGATAAAGTTACTTCTAATGTTGTTGCATCTACAACTTTTACTGCTTCCACAGATAAAGTTTCTTCAGCAAGGTTTGTAATTGTACGGTTTAAGAATGATGCAAATTGACCGCGTGTTAAAGAATTTTTAGGATTGAACGCTTTAACGTTTGTAAGTCCTGCATACTCTAACGCGATGATTGCTTCACGGTTTTCTTCAGCTGTAGCATTATCTAAATCAGTGATTGTAGATTTGAAATCTGATTCTTTGTAATCTGCTACTAAATCTACGTTGTAAACAGTTTTAATGGCACGTACTAAAACAACTGCCATTTGTTCACGAGACATGTTATTAGTATGCATTAATTTGTTGTTAGAACCTTTGAAAACGCCTGCGTCTTTAACAAGTGCTGCATATTGTAATAACTCTTTGTCTGGTGCTGTTGTTGGTAAGTCAGTGAAACGAGCTTCTGTTGCAAAATCTGTAGGAATTTCGTAGTTTTCAGATACTAACCATTTCCCTAAGAATTTTGTTACGTTACCACGTGTAACAACCGCGTTAGGTTTGAACGTACCGTCTGGGTAGCCACCTACGATTTTAGCGTCTGCTAACGCTAAAATTGCATCCTTATGGTCATTGTCTTCAATATCAGAAAAGCTTGCTGCGCTTGCTACTGGTACGATTGCTGATGCTACTAGGGCCGCTGATGCTGCGCCGACAACCCATTTACTATATTTTTGTTTCATGTGCAAATACCTCCTAGATAAATTAGCCACTTCTGTGACTACGACTCTATTATAAGTCCAGTAGAACGCACATTTCAAAGTGCAATATATGGAATGAAAGATGTGGTAAATCTAGATTTTTAAAGGGTTTATAACCTCATTTTGGATTTAAAATATGTGCATCTGCACAATACACTCTCGTTATTTTTCCAATAAACAATACCTATTTCACATATATTACAATGAAATATCCTCCTATATGACCAATAAAGATTTTTCCTCTTGTTCGAAAATAAATTCACTGGACAATCAATTAGTGAACAAATAGTGAATTTACGTTACAATAAGATAGGTAATTTATTCATGAATTACCTTTAGAGAGTAGCTTAGTATTCCTGAAATTAGCAATCTAGCTAGTAGAAATCATGTACTATTAGCAATTTTTAGAATTCAATCAGTGATATTTACGATGCTATCAGCGATTGTTGGGGGGCTATCAGCGATTTTGATGCTGCTATCAGCGATTGTTGGGGTTCTATCAGCGAATTTGTCGATGCTATCGGCGATTGTTGGGGTTCTATCAGCGATTTTGATGATGCTATCAGCGATTGTCGGGGTTCTATCAGCGATTTTGTCGATGCTATCGGCGATTGTTGGGGTTCTATCAGCGATTTTGATGATGCTATCGGCGATTGTCGGGGTTCTATCAGCGATTTTGTCGATGCTATCGGCGATTGTTGGGGTTCTATCAGCGATTTTGATGATGCTATCGGCGATTGTCACTGTTCTATCAACGATTTACACAATGTTATCATCGATTATGACGGCTCTCAGCTTACTTGCTATCCACAATAACAACAACTTGTTTTTTAATTTAATAGGGATGGGGATTTGAAGGAATGGTTTTTAGTAGCCTTATATTTTTATATGTCTTTTTGCCATTAGTGCTCATTGTGTACTTCATCTCTCCGAAGATGCTACGTAACACGATTTTACTGTTGGCCAGCTTGTTCTTTTATGCATGGGGCGAACCGAAATACGTACTGTTAATGATGCTTTCGATTCTCCTCAACTATGTACTCGGGATTGTCATAGAAAATACGGTGTCACAGTCCAAACGAAAAACACTACTTTGGTTAGTCATCGTCAGTAACTTAGCAATCTTGGGCTATTACAAATATGCTGGCTTTTTTGTCGACATCCTTAATAATTACTTGGAGCAACCAATTGAATGGCAAGCGGTACCGCTACCAATCGGTATTTCATTTTACACGTTCCAGGCACTGAGCTATGTTATCGATGTCTATCGTAAGGATGTAAAAGCACAACGCAATTTCTTAGACTTATCACTGTTTATTACATTATTTCCACAACTTGTGGCCGGACCTATCGTTCGATATCAAACGGTAGCCGAGCAGATTAAAAAACGTCTTTCCACAGCAGAAGATTGGATGATTGGTTCCCGTCGCTTCGTACAAGGTTTAGCAAAAAAGGTACTGATTGCTAATCCAATGGGTGAAGTAGCTGATCATGTCTTTAGCTTATCGGGTGGCGATTTAACAACAGGAACTGCGTGGATAGGGATTTTAGCGTACTCCCTGCAAATCTATTTTGACTTCTCAGGCTATAGTGATATGGCCATTGGTTTAGCACGCATTTTTGGCTTTAAGTTTGAAGAAAACTTCAACTATCCATATATCGCACAATCCGTGACAGACTTCTGGCGTCGCTGGCATATTTCACTAAGTAGTTGGTTTAGAGATTATGTCTATTTCCCACTGGGGGGTAGTCGCGTTAGTCACGAATGGAAGCTTTATCGAAACTTGCTTATCGTTTGGACGTTAACGGGCTTTTGGCACGGAGCAAGCTGGACCTTTATGGCATGGGGCTTTTATTACGGCATATTAATCTGCCTGGAAAAATGGGTGCTGTTAAAATGGTTGGAACGAATTCCACGCTTAGTGCGACATCTATACATACTCATTATCGTTACGATTGGTTGGGTATTCTTTAGAGCGAATGACTTTACATATGCTTTCACATTTATCAAAACGATGTTTGGGCTATCGGATGTACCGCTTTATAATTATGAAACCATTTTACTAGCAAAAGATTATGCTATTTACTTTATTGTGGCCATTATTTTTGCTATGCCAATTTATCAACTTTACCAACATTGGAGTGAACAAAAGGCTACCACTTCCCTTTCCTTTGATTGGGGATTACGCCTTACGCAAACGATTTACTATGGCGCGCTGTTACTATTTATCACAATGTTTTTAGTGAACGCAACCCATAATCCATTCATTTACTTTAGATTCTAGGTGGGACATCATGCGAAAAATTCAAACGTACCTTTTACCAATTACCTTTTTCTGCATCATTTTCGGTGGCTTCGTCGTGCATGTGTTAACGGTGGATCGTCCACAATCAGAAATGGAGAACCGTCCGTTAGAATCAGCAAACATTTCTCCGAGCCCACAGGAAATCTTTTCAGGGAAATGGTCAAAACAGGTTGAATCCTATATATCCGATCAATTCCCCGCACGTGATACTTGGATGCGCGATTACGTCTTCTTCCAACGTGCTATGGGCAAAACATATTTAAACGATAAGTATGCAGTCGGTGATGACAGTGGCTGGATTATTTCCAAGCCAGCCGCAGCAAAATCTGATGAGGAACTTGCCTCCTTCGCTACAGATTTACAGCAATTAAGCGAAGGGTTAGCTGAAAGAAACATACCTTTCACGTTTTATTCACTACCTGCTAAGGCGACCTACTCACGCGAACCAAGCCCGAGCTATATGCCAGATGATGCAGGTATCGCCAACAATACAAAATTACATGAGCTTGTCACAGCTGCTGGCGTAGACAATGTCCGTCTCTATGATGAAATGAAGGAAGACTTTTCTGCTGAACGAAACTTCTTTAAAACGGATCATCACTGGACAATGCGCGGTGCATACTCAGGTTACGAGGCACTGTTAAAAACAATCAGCGAACGAATTGGTGAAACAATTAAGCCAATTCCATTCGATGAAGCCAATACATTTTGCTTACCTAATCAGTTCGCAGGCTCGTGGAATAAAATTCTTTACATGACTGTCGATAACAATGAACAAATTTGCTACAACGAGCCCGCTTCATTCGCGACACAGTTCACAATTTACGACGGGACAATGGAAGAAGGCGTCACTGCCCCATACGAAGCTGTCTATGGTCGTGCCAAGAAAATGAGCCCTGATGCGTTAGTGAATTATGCTGATGCCTATAGTCGGGACTTTGCCGAACTCACGATTGTAAACGAAAACTATGATAGTGACAAGCATCTCGTGGTCATCAAGGATTCTTACTTTAACACCATTCAATTTCATGTAGCGAGTCACTTTAAAACAGTGACGATTTTAGACTTACGTTATCTAGAAAATGATGTGATTTCTTATTTACAAAGCATGCAGCCAGACTATGTCGTGCTTGCCTACAATGATCGAAACCTAAAATTAATGCCGGAGTAATTGGTATTGTGAGTGGAAGTCGCCCTTCTATCAGCGGTTATGTCGGTTTTATCAGCGTTAACTGCACTTCTATCAGCGATTTTGACTGTTTTATCAGCGATAACTGCATCTCTAGCGGCGATTTTGTCGGTTTTATCAGCGATAATTGCAGTTCTACCGGCGTTAGTTCCATTTCTAACGGCGATTTTCTTCCATACAAAAAAGCAGTGATTTCTATTAACCTAGAAATCACTGCTTTTTCATTTTTATGAGACAAGCTTCCTTATTTTCCCGACAATCCATTGACTATATGGTAGCAGAGAAATCAACCTCGTCAGCACGATGCAAACGACTAACGTCCACAGCATTAATAGTGGTACGCGGACAAGTGTACTATCAAAATGCGCTACAAACCACCCTGTCGATAAGCGTAGAACTTCCCAATGCATGAGATAAATCATAAACGCATATTGACTAATGATGCGAGCGACTTTCGTCTGCGATACCGACTGCCCCCAAGCAATCACAACTAGCACAATACTCACTACTAGTGGCACCAAATCGAGTCGTCTCGAATGCACCTCCGTGTATCCGAGTAGCAGACGCATGTACAAAAATGCAGCAGATAACAGTACCAACACAATCGTCGCACCACGATACTTCTTTGCCAACTCCGCAATTTGCGAATAATATATCCCTATTGCATAGGCCACTGCAAAATAACCAAGCCAACCTGTAAACAATAAACGAAGCACCATAGCATTGTCTTCAAAAATTGGGTATGGCAACAAAATAACAGTATGATGAATAAGCGTAATCAGCACACATAATGGTAAAAACCATGCAATCGACCACTTAAAACGCTTCAACAACGCAAACACCACATACAGCTGCATAATCACAACCACAAACCAGCCAACAAACTCCCCATAAATCATATTGTTCACATACTTTTCCCATAACAAGCCCTTACGATAAATCGACTCCACAAGGTACGCATCTATAAACGCCCACACTAAAAAAGGCACAAAAATATACTGAATTCTACTCGACCAAAAGTTAGTCGGTATTTGCTCACGATAACGGTTCGCCAATATTAAAATCGACAACACAATAAACGTTGGCGTTGCATAGCACAGCGCAATACGTAAAAACAAATAAAACGTCTGCTCCGGTTCTGCACCTACCTCCATAATAACCCACGAAGACGTGTGCAATAGTAAAATGGATAAACACGACACAACACGTAGGTAATCCCACTCTTTAATCACGACAACATTCTCCTAGTACTTTTTTCTCTCTAGTAAGCATGTCATATTTTGTCGATGAATGCAATGACGATACTTGTAAGCTAATTTTCTATGCTATATTGAAAGTGATTAAAATGAAAGAGAGATATTTTAAAAATAGATACCCTAAGGAGAAAGGAGTGTTAAAATTAATGGATAAGGTATTAAATGAACTAAAGCAAATTAATCAACGTCTTGATTCAATCGAAAATCGTCTTGAATCGATAGAAACAGAACAGCAAAAAATCAAACAAGCTGTTCTAGAAACAAATGAAAAAGTAAACCGACTAGAAGCCATCCAAGAAAGCCAACACCGCAATATCGAATTACTATCAGCTCGCTCCATTCAGCATGAAGCAGAATTAAAAAGAATCCAATAAGAAAACGCCCTCTTCTATGAGGACGTTTATTAATTTTGCAAAGTTTATATTAGTATGTTAGTACTTACACAAAAGTAGCTTGAAGCCGCTTCAATTTCTCGCTTGCCTCTTCCTCTGTTTCCCCAACAACGCCAAAATAGAACTTGCATTTTGGCTCTGTACCTGATGGGCGAATAGCAATCCAAGATCCGTCATCTAGTACAAATTTCAATACGTTTTCCTTTGGTAATACAATAGGCTTAGTAGTTCCATCAGCTAAAGTTGAAAGACCTGTTAAATAATCCTCAAAACCTCTCAAAGCTACTCCACCTATCGATTGAGGCACATCTTGTCGAAGATTATTTAAAATCTTCTTCATTTCTTCTTGACCGTTCTTTCCTTCAAACACTTGAGACACAAGTGCTTCTTTAAAAAAGCCATACTCACGATACAAATTATGCAGGCCATCTAATAAAGTCTGCTCTTTCTTCGCATAGAAGGCAGCCATCTCTGCTACCTTTAACGCAACTTGTACTGCATCTTTGTCACGCACAAATGTTTCGATTAAATAACCGTAGCTTTCTTCATAACCAAATAGATATGAATAAGCTCCTGTTTTTTCATACTCTGCAATTTTTTCTGCGATATATTTAAAGCCTGTTAACGTATTCACAGTTGCTACACCAAACTGTTTGGCAATCATTGCTCCTAATTCGGAGGTTACAATTGTTTTCAACACAACTCCATTATCAGGAAGCGTACCATTCAACTGTTTTGTTGACAATAAATAATGAAGCAATAATGCACCAAGCTGATTCCCCGTTAAGAGTTCATAATCTTCTCCGTTTTTCACTGCCACGCCTAAACGGTCTGCATCTGGATCTGTTGCCAGCAAAAGGTCCGCTCCTACTTCCTTCCCCAGCTCCATTGCTAACGCAAAGGCAGCGGGCTCCTCTGGGTTAGGGTAAGAAACAGTTGGAAAATCTCCATCCTGTATAGCTTGTTGCTCCACAATATGTACATGTTGAAAACCAAACGCCTGCAAGCCTTCAAGAACAGGCACTAAGCCTGCACCATGCAATGGCGTATAAACAAGCTTCATATCTAGAGCAATATTTTCATTGTCCTTTAATGTTAAAAGATGATCTAAATATGTGGTATCCATATCACTTCCAAGCCATGTCAATAACCCTTGCTGTTCTAGTTGCTCAAGTTCAGATACCTTAATAGAAAATATATCCTCGATATTTTCCATATGTGCCACGATGTCATTCGCAAATTGAGGTGTTAGTTGTGCACCGTCCTCGCCATACACCTTAAAGCCATTATACTGTTTAGGGTTATGACTTGCCGTTATGACAACACCTGCATAGGCATGTAATTGGCGCACCGTAAATGATAACTGCGGTGTTGGTCGTGCTTCCTTATATACATACGAACGAATACCATGTGCTCCTAACACGCGTGCTGTTTCACAGGCAAATTCATAAGAGAAATGACGTGTATCATAAGCAATGATAACCCCACGCTCTTTTGCGGCCTCGCCATTCGATTCGATATAACGAGCAAGTCCTTCTGCTACACGACGAATGGTATAAACGTTCATACGGTTTGTTCCAGCGCCTAAAACACCTCGCATTCCACCAGTGCCAAAGGATACGTATTGATAAAAGCGATCTTCTATTAAACTATTATCCTCAGCAATAGATACAAGGTCCTCTGCTAAATAATTTGGAAGATTCATCTCTATCCATCGATTATATAATTCGTTAATATTAACCATTACTTTAACACCTTCTCTTCTTTCAACAACTCTAGCATTTTACGTTTATACGCCTCGACGCCAGGTTGGTCAAACGGATTGACCTCCAGTAAGCACGCACTCATCGCACAAGCTTTCATAAAAAAATAAATTAAATACCCAAGATGATATGCATCAAGCTTCGGTAGCTCCAATTGAATAACAGGTACTTTACCCTCTGCATGCGCCAGCGCAGTCCCTTGCTTAGAGATGGCGTTAATTTCATTGAATGTACGAGCCGATAAATAATTTAACCCATCTTCATCCCTAGCATCAAACGGTACAGCTAAATCTCCCCCAATTTCATGGAAGTGTAACAATGTCTCAAACATCACACGACTACCCTCTTGAATAAACTGTCCAATGGCATGTAAATCTGTCGAGAAATTGACCGTTGAAGGATACAACCCTTTTTGTTCTTTTCCTTCACTCTCACCAAATAGCTGCTTCCACCACTCATGGAACTTATTTAAACCTGGCTCAAAGGAAGCTAGCAACTCAATCGTAAAGCCTTTCTCATAAAGCATATGTCGCATGACAGCATATTTGTATGCATCGTTATGTGTTAAATCCGATTCCGCTAGCTCTGTAGCTGCATGTCTCGCACCATCCATTAAAGCACGAATATCAACTCCCGCTACAGCTACAGGCAATAAGCCTACAGGGGTTAACACGGAATAACGTCCACCAATATCATTGGGAATCATGAATTGGCGATAACCAGCTTTATCGGCAATATCCTTCAAAATCCCTTTTTCAGCATCTGTAGTCACAATAATACGCTCAATGGCCTTATCACCATAACGCTCTTCCATATATATACGCATCACACGGAATGCAAGAGCTGGCTCCATCGTGCCACCTGACTTCGAAATTACATTGACATACACCTGTTTTGTATCTAAATATGCAAGCAACTCCTTAATGTATGCGCCACTCATATTCAGCCCCACATAAACAACCTCAATACCACCCTTAGCTAAACCAAAATAAGGCATCAATGCCTCTTGAATCGCACGTGCTCCTAAAAAAGAGCCACCAACTCCGACAACGACAAGTACATCTGCACAAGCACGTACCTCACTCGCTACTCGTTCAATAGAAGTAAGCAGTGCTTCTTGGTTTTGTAACGGTGAATCCATCCACCCTGTTAATGGATATTGTGGTAAAGCGTAATGAATCCTTTTTACACGATCTTTATATCGTAAAATATCACTATCGTCTAGTGAACAATTTAGCAATGTTGTTTTAACAATTTCTGTTAGCACTATTGAATCCTCACTTCTTAAGGAAAAATTTGATATGTATATTATGACATACTACAAAAAGAAAACCAACTCGGGCCTTGTCGAGTTGGTGATTTATTAACATTGTTTTTTATGCCAAGCCCATGCACTTTTTACAATATCTTTAATATCAAATTGTGCCTTCCATCCTAATTCAGCATAGATTTTATTAGCATTAGCAACCAATTTAGCAGGATCGCCTGCTCGTCGTTCCATATATTGTAAAATAGTTTTTTTTCCTGTAATATGCTCACAGGTTTCAATAACTTCTTTTACAGAGAAGCCGTTTCCATTCCCTAAATTATAAGTTGCGGTTTCAATAGCACCCTTTAACAAACCCTCAAGAGCAAGTAAATGTGCGTTCGCTAAATCTGTAACATGAATATAATCACGAATACAAGTACCATCAGGTGTATCATAGTCAGTACCAAACACTGATATGGATTCTCTTTGCCCTAATAAATGCTGAAGAATAATCGGAATTAAATGTGTTTCTGGAGAATGACTTTCACCAATTTCAGCTGTTTCATATGCACCAGCCGCGTTAAAGTATCGTAATACCGCATATTTCATCTGGTAGCTTTTTGCAAAATCTACAAGCATTTGCTCTACCATTAATTTAGATCGTCCATATGGATTGATAGGATTAGTAGGCGTTTCTTCATCAATTAAATCAACAGTTGGCATCCCATACGTTGCAGCTGTAGAAGAAAAGATAAACTTATCAATATTGTTTTCTTTCATCACTTTTAATAAATTCAAAGTAGCAGCTACATTATTTTCATAGTACTTCATAGGATCAATCATAGACTCACCTACTAAGCTAAATGCTGCAAAATGTAAAACCGCTTCAATATTGTATGTATCAAAAATTTGTTGAACTGTAGAAGAATCTCCTAAATCACCTTGTACAAAAGTAGCTCTTGCATCTATAGCCCATTGGTGACCAGTGCTTAGATTATCGAGCACTACGACTTCATGGTTCTTTACTAATTCTTTAACAAAGTGACTACCAATATAGCCAGCCCCACCTACAACTAAAATCATAAAGTTTCACCACTCAACTGTTTCGCTTTTTTTAAAATGAATGCTTTTACACCATCACTTAAATCATCTCGCTCCAGTGCGAAATCGATAGTCGTTTCAATGAAGCCAAGTTGCTCACCAACATCATAGCGTTGACCCTCAAACTCATAGGCAAATACTCGTTGAATACCATTTAAAGATTCAATTGCGTCTGTTAATTGAATTTCGCCGCCCTTGCCTTTCTTCTTCTCATTTAAGAAGCTGAATATTTCAGGTGTTAATACATAGCGTCCAATAATCGCATAATTCGACGGTGCATCCTCTAGCATCGGTTTCTCCACAAATTGTGTGACTTGCATTAATCGGTTGTTACTGTTTACTGGATCAATAACACCATATCGATGTACATCCTCATCTGACACTTCTTGCACGCCAATAACACTTGACAATGTTTTTTCATATTGATTCATTAACTGTTTTAAACAGGGCTCTTCGCTTTTTACAACATCATCGCCAAGTAATACAGCAAACGGCTCATCACCAATAAATTTACGTGCACACCAAATGGCATGTCCTAATCCAAGTGGCTCTTTCTGGCGAATATAATGAATTTCCACATCAGCAGATTCCTGCACCTTTTCAAGCATATCAAACTTTCCAGTTTCGATTAAGTTTGTCTCAAGTTCAAGAGCATTATCAAAATGGTCCTCTATTGCACGTTTACCTTTGCCCGTGACGATAATGATATCCTCAATACCAGAAGCAATGGCCTCTTCTACAATATATTGAATCGTCGGCTTGTCTACTATTGGTAACATTTCTTTTGGCATGGCTTTTGTTGCAGGGAGGAAACGTGTACCTAATCCTGCTGCTGGAATAATGGCCTTACGAATTTTTTTCAATAATCTCACCCCAAATTATAAACAGAGAATTAATAACTAATTATTAATTTGCTATGTTCAATTGCTATTGTATGCTAATAAGCATTTTTATTCACAAAACCATTAATTACTGTCTTAATAACAATTTTAATATCAAATAATAGCGTCCAATTCTCAATATAATAGATGTCATGATCAATTCGATTTTGAATGGATGTATCACCACGTAAACCGCATACTTGGGCCCATCCAGTAATGCCTGGACGTACAAGGTGTTTTAACATATATTTAGGAATATCTTCTTTAAATTGATCCACAAAGAATGGTCGCTCAGGACGAGGTCCCACTACGCTCATATCACCTTTTAATACATTGAAAAATTGTGGTAACTCATCTAGGCTTGTCTTCCTTATGAACGTCCCAAATTTTGTGCGACGTGGATCATTTTCAACAGTCCACTGTGTGTCTGAATAGGTCTCTGACATCTGTTTCATAGATCGGAATTTATACATAGTGAATGTTCTGCGATTTATACCTACTCGCTCTTGTTTAAATAAAATTGGACCTGGAGATGTAATTTTGACTCCAATTGCAATAATGAATAATACTGGAAAAGTTATCATTATGGCTAACAATGAAAATGCTATATCAAAGGCTCTTTTTGAGATACGATTCACAAATTCATCTAAAGGAACATTTCTAACACTGATTATCGGGAGATCTCCAAATTTTTCAAAATGCGGGCTAGCAGGTAAGATATCATAAAAATCTGGAACAATGGAAACTCTTACTCCAGCCTTTTCACAAGTAAAGATGATTTTTTGATATTTAGGAAAAGCCGTTAAAGGTAACGCAATGATTACCTCATCTACAATTTTCTCTGACAATATTTTTTCAAGGGTATCAACCTTACCCAAGATTCTATATTCACCTTGCTCATCCATATCATTACTTGTTCTGTAATCGTCTAAAAATCCAAGTACTTGTAAACCGTACTCAGGATTTTTAATTAGGTTACTCATATATTTCTTCCCAATTGAGCCTGCACCTAAAATCAAAACAAATTGTTTATTAAAACCTTTACTTCTCAGTTTTCGTAAACTCTGTTTCACTACATATCGATAGATAATACTTATAATTACCGCCAAAACGAAATAAACTATTAAGAATACACGCGAAACGTCTATTGTTTTAACTATAAAAAGCACACTTAGTAATACGAACATGCCAAATAAATGCCCTTGAAATATCTTAAAAATCTCTGATGCGAATTTAATTTTACGTTTCGGGGCATACAATCTAACTAGAAAAGCTACAATTATGTATGCAATTGAATAGACTAAATTCCATAAAAAATAGTCAGTCAGAGGTAAATATGTCCCTAGTTGTTCTTCATTTAATATATGGAAACGTAAAAACCAAGCTAAAAAGAAAGCTATTTGTATAAATGTAAAATCCATTAACACATACAATTGTGTTAGAAATCGTTCTCTTCCTCTAATCATTATTTTCACCTTTTGTTTATAACTTTTATTAACGACCCTTTTTTAAAATATTTATAACAATTGATAGTGAGAGTTTTAATGAAATACCCAAATAAACTAGTACATTGACCAGCCCAATATATTTTTTAGAATAGTGCTTTTTATGAAATAAATACATGGCTCTATGAAATTCATAGACTATTTTAAACGGTTTTTTTCGACTACTTGCTCCTTTATAATGTACGATTGAAACGGTTGGATTATAATAAATCTTCCAATTAGCTTCTTTTATTCGGTAACACCAGTCAATATCTTCACCATACATAAAAAAATTTTCATCTAACAATCCTATCTCTTCAATCGTCTCTCGTCGAACCATCATAAATGCTCCAACTAAACAATCGATTTCATGCGTTTCATCCATATTTAAATAACTTTTATGATAGCTATTGAATTTTCGATTATAGGGAAATCTTTTGGCCAATCCCAACATATAATATAACGAAGCCTCTGGTGTTGGGAATCCTCGATGACATGCCTTGTCCAAGGTTCCATTTGGTAGTAAAACTTTACAGCCTGAACCTCCAGCCTCTTTATGATCGTCCATAAAATTAATAATATACGTGAGCGTATTTTGCATGACTATTGTATCAGAATTTAACAATAAAACATAGCGTCCTATTGATTCAAGTATAGCTTGATTATTTGCTTTAGAGAATCCAATGTTTTCTTTGTTTTCAATTACCTTTATCTTTGGATACTTGCTCTTAATAGCATCAACTGATTCATCAAAAGAATGGTTGTCAACTACAATAATTTCAAATTCATGTTCCATATTCGAATCATAGATAGATCGAATGCAATCAAGCGTTAACTTTTTTGTATTAAAATTAACAATAACAATACTAAGATCCATTACTTTAATCCCTCTTTTTATCATAATACTAATGGAAATTCTGATAAACAATTCCTATTTTCTAATAAAATGAGGTGAGTGCAACCTTGCGCTCACCTCATTTTATTAGTGAAGTTTGTTATTAAACTTTGACATAAATGAATTCAGTGCATTTCTCCAATGTCTAGGCTGTGAAAAATCATTAACACGTAACGCCATATTATCAAGAACTGAATAACTAGGTCTTTTCGCAGGTCTAGGAAATTGATTTGATGTTAATGGTTTAACTTTTATATCTACACCCGCTTCATCAAAAATAGCTTGTGCAAATTCAAACCAAGAGCACGACCCTTCATTAGTACAGTGATAAATACCATATTTATCTGTTTGGACTAAATCGATAATAAAGGTCGCCAAATCAACCGTATAAGTCGGAGAACCAACTTGGTCATGTACGACGCCTATTTCATCTTTCTCAGTAGCCAATTTTAACATCGTCTTCACAAAATTATTTCCATATTCTCCATACACCCAAGCTGTTCGAACAATAAAATACTTTGTGCTTAAGCTTTGCGTTAGTTGTTCACCTGCATATTTTGACTTCCCATAAACGCCTAAAGGGTTAACAGGTGCAAATTCTTCATATGGCTGAGTAGCAGTACCATCAAAAACATAATCTGTACTAATATAACAAATTTTCGCATCAACTTTTTCAGCAGCAACTGCTAAATTCCTTGGACCAAACGCATTTATATTAAAAGCACGTTCCTTCTCAACTTCTGCCTGATCCACATTAGTGAATGCAGCAGCATTAATAATAATATCAGGTTCAATCTCTCGAACTACATTATACACCTTGTTAAAATCTGTTATATCCAATTCTTCTTTACTAAAAGGAAAAAGTGCAATATTCAACTGTTTTAACTGGTCAACTAGTTCTTTTCCTAGTTGACCATTCGATCCAGTAATCAAGACCTTCATTCGATTTTCCCCAATGATTGACCATACTGCTGTTCATAATAATGCATGTAATCTCCCGAAATAATAGCGTCCCACCAAGACTGATTGTTTAAGTACCAGTCTATGGTGTCTTTCAAACCAGTTTCAAAGTTATATTTAGGAACCCAGCCTAGCTGTGTTTGAAGTTTTGTTGGATCAATCGCATAACGACGATCATGTCCTAATCGATCGTTTACGTAATTAATTAACGTTTCAGGTTTATTAAGGTGGCCTAATATAGCTTTCACTACTTCTACATTTGTTTTTTCATTATGTCCACCAACATTGTACACTTCCCCATCTATCCCTTTATGTAATACTAAATCAATAGCAGTACAATGATCCTCTACATGCAACCAATCACGAACATTCAACCCATCACCGTATACTGGTAAAGGTTTATCATTTAATGCATTAATAATCATTAAAGGAATTAATTTTTCTGGGAAATGGAACGGTCCATAGTTATTTGAACATCTTGTAATATTAACAGGTAACCCATACGTCTCATGATAAGCTAGTACTAACAAATCAGCCCCTGCTTTACTTGCACTGTAAGGACTATTCGGTGCTAATGGCGTTTCCTCAGTGAAGTAACCTTCTTTACCAAGAGAGCCGTATACTTCATCTGTCGAAACTTGAACATATTTTTTAATATTATATTTTTTAGCTGCATCCAGTAAAATTTGAGTTCCTTGAATATTCGTACTTACAAATATTCCAGGATTCGTTATACTACGGTCAACATGCGATTCTGCTGCAAAGTTCACTACAACATCGATAGAATTAGCAAAAACAGACTCAATAAATTCTTTGTCTGTAATATCACCTTTTATAAATTGATAATTGTGTTTTCCTTCAGACTCCTTCAAGTTTTGAAGGTTTCCAGCATAAGTAAGAGCATCCACATTAATAATATTATATGTAGGATATGCTCGAACCATATAGTTCACGAAATTACTGCCGATAAATCCCGCTCCACCAGTTACTAATATTTTCATTATTTTCAGTCCTTACTTTTATAAATAAATTGGCATTCTAAATCTTTTAAATTTGGATGTACAGTATCCTTTTCAGATAAGATTGGACTCGATGTTGGCCAATCTATATTTAAAGCAGGATCATTCCAAGCAATTCCTCTGTCATGCTCAGGAGAATAGTAATTATCTACTTTATATTGAAATTCCGTATTTTTCACTAACGTACAATAACCATGAGCAAATCCCTGAGGAATCAATAATTGTCTTTTATTATCCTCACTTAAAATAAACCCTTCCCATTGACCATATGTCGGAGAACCTGTTCGTATATCGACAATGACATCATAAACGGCACCTTTTGTAACTCTTACGAGCTTCGTCTGAGCATATGGCTCTAACTGATAATGTAAGCCACGTATAGTACCACTCTCAGCTGATAGTGAGTGATTATCTTGCACAAAATCAATTAAAAATCCTTGTTCTTCAAATAACTTTGCATTGTAAGTTTCCATAAAAAAACCGCGATGATCGCCAAATACATTTGGTTCAAAAAGAAACGCATCTAATAAATTTGTCTTAATAAACCCCACTTTAATAGTCTCCTCACAGTTTTCTATTCGCTAATTCAATTAAATATTGCCCATAACCATTTTTTCTTAATGGTTCGGCAAGTTCTAATAGCTGTTCCTTTGTAATATATCCTTTTCGAAATGCTATTTCTTCTAGGCAAGCAACTTTTAGACTTTGACGTCTTTCTATTGTCTCAATAAATGTAGATGCTTCTAAAAGTGATTCATGAGTACCTGTATCAAGCCAAGCAAAACCACGTCCAAGCAATTCAACATGAAGATTTCCTGACTCTAAAAAAGCCTTATTCACATCAGTAATTTCTAACTCCCCACGCTCAGAAGGCTTTATGGATTTTGCAATTTCTACTACACTATTATCGTAGAAATATAGACCTGTCACTGCGTAGCTCGATTTAGGTAAATCTGGTTTCTCTTCAATAGAAATTGCTTTACCCTCTTCATTAAATTCCACAACACCAAAACGTTCCGGGTCTTTAACATTATAACCAAAAACAGTTGCTCCATTTTCTCGTGAAGCAGCTCTTTCTAACATCGTTGTAAACTTATGTCCATAAAAAATATTATCGCCTAAAATTAATGCAACTGAATTTGAGCCTATAAATTCTTCTCCTATAATAAATGCCTGCGCTAACCCATCAGGTGAATCTTGTACGGCATAAGATAAGCTAATGCCAAGATCCTTACCATCTCCTAACAGTTGTTCAAAACGAGGTGTGTCCACAGGAGTTGAAATAATCAAAATGTCTTTAATACCAGCTAACATTAACACTGAAAGCGGATAGTATATCATCGGTTTGTCATAAATCGGTAATAACTGTTTCGATACAGAACGCGTTAATGGGTATAAACGTGTACCACTACCACCCGCTAATATAATTCCTTTCAATATGAACACCTCTATTTTCGTTTTTGTAGAAAGACTTAATAGCATCGACTACTACCATTATGTCAGATTTCGTTAAATTGTAGTACATTGGTAAACGTAATAACACATCACTTTCTTGTGTAGTTACAATATCCTCCCCATGAAAAACACTATAGTTTTGTCCAGCTATAGAGCTATGTAATGGTATATAATGAAATACAGCGCCGATCTCCATAATTTTTAAATACTCAATTAATTCTGTTCTTTCTACTAAATCCCTAACTTTTATATAAAACATATGAGCATTATGTCTACATATTTCTGGAACAACAGGTAAATTAATATACCCTTCATCAGCAAGTGCCTGTAACTTCTCATAATAATACTGCCAACTACTTAATCTATTTTGATTAATTAGTTCTGCATTTTCCAGTTGTCCGTAAAGATACGCAGCATTTAACTCACTTGGCAGATAAGAAGAACCAATATCTACCCAACCATACTTATCGACTTGTCCTCTAAAGAACTTGGAACGATTTGTACCTTTTTCCCGTATAATTTCAGCTCTCTCAATAAATCTCTCGTCATTTATTAACAAAGCTCCACCTTCACCACAGTTGTAATTTTTTGTTTCATGAAAACTATAACAACCTAAATGTCCAATAGTACCAAGTGCTTTGCCTTTATAATAACTATTTACCCCTTGCGCAGCATCCTCAACTACCATTAAATTATACTTATTTGCAATTTGCATTATGATATCCATTTCACAAGAAACTCCTGCATAGTGAACTGGTACAATTGCTTTAGTTCGAGTTGTAATTGCCTCTTCTATTTTCATCTCATCGATATTCATTGTATCCGGTCGAATGTCTACGAAAATAATCTTTGCCCCTCTTAATACAAAAGCATTTGCAGTAGAAACGAAGGTGTAGGAAGGCATGATGACCTCGTCACCTGGTTGAATATCAATCAAAATCGCCGCCATTTCTAAGGCATGTGTACAAGATGTTGTTAGTAAAACTTTCTTAGCACCATACAAACTTTCGATTAATGCACTACATTTTTGAGTGAATATACCATCACCCGAAAATTTCACTCTATCATTAATTAACTCATTTAAATAATAAGCTTCTTTCCCTACTACAGCGGGTATATTAAATGGTATCATTCTCCAAAACTCTCCTTTTGATTACCTTGGCTGGATTTCCAACAGCTATTGTATAAGGCGGAACACTTTTTGAAACAATCGAACCTGCACCTATTATTGCTCCATCTCCAATACTAACTCCAGGTAAAATAATACTGCGTCCCCCTATCCAAACATCATCACCTACAATAATTGATGCTGCTGTATCAGGCAAATCAATTTGGCTATAGTCATGACTTGCAGAAAAAAAAGTTACGTTTGGTCCAATTGCTACATTATTTCCTATTTTGATATATGCATCTTTAACCTGATATGAAGAAAAAAATGAACATCCTCGATTTATCCAAACTCCGTTACCTATAGATATTTTTTTAGTATACCTAAAATAGGTACCATGATCGATATGATTATGCTCTCCAAATTCTTCGAATAAAATTTTATAGAGACATTTTCTAATAAAGTACGGTAATAAATTAAGCATTAAAAAAAAGAGATTTTCCAAATATGAATACATACTAAATATAAAAATTTTTTTATTCATAAGTAAATACTATCACTCCAATACAAATTAAGATTGAACCAATTATTGTAAACTTATTAATTTTTTCTTTCAAAAAAATATAAGAGAATAAAATTGTAAGTACATGGTTAAATGCAATAATAATAGTTAAGTATTTTAAAGAAATATAATTTAACAAAACTACAGATAGAATTGTGATAATTAGAAACATACTATATGCAATAATTAGAAAGATTATTTTTTTCTTAACTATCTTGTTTTCTAATACGGCTTTTTTTAGACATATTTGACTCGTTGCATTTAGTATTGGTAACATTATCGCTATAATTATAAACATCAGTAAATGCTACTTTCTTTTTCAAAATTCATAACAAATATACCAATCATAATAATAATTGTCCCTATAATATTGTTAATACTTATAGGCTCTTTAAAGATAAAATACGTATAAATAAGAATAAACAAATAAATAAGGGCTGTATAAGGATATGCTTTAGATAATTCCATTTTATTTAATGTTTTTTGCCAAAAAATAGCTTGTATACCTAAACATACTAGCGATAAAAAATAATATTTATTGACAATATAAAAAATAAAAGGTGTATTTTCTAAACTTACAGCTGCTAATTTACTAAAAACAAACGAAAATGATTGAAATACTATGCTTAAAATAAGGAAAAAATACATATATACATTATTTATTATTTTCATTTCTCCAACCCCAAATATAATAAGGCGCCTCTACACCTGTATGAAATAAAAGATCTAGAATAGTAACGTTATGTGTACAAGGAAAATCAAACTGAGTATACTCAGGATAATCTTGATAATCTTTGTATGTTAACTTTATACCAGCCTCTTTAAATTTCTCTTCAGAAATATAGTCTTTTGCAGCAGGACCTGATATATATTCATCTGTTTCAACTGCTTTTAATAAATTTATCAATCTATCTAATTTTTTTCCTTCTATATTATTTACTTCTTTTGAGTCCATAAACTTAACCTTTATACCTAACATTACAGAAATCTTTCTTATAATAAACTGATTTAAGTCGGATAAGCTTTCCCACTCATTATCTAAATATATTTCTTTCAGTAGTTCTGAATATAATGAAAAATAAGGTGATTTAGAATAATGTTGACTCAAAGAATTCCAATGTTTTTTTTGCCAACTTCGATCCTCAAGCGTTACTTCATTTATTAATTGTTTTTTTGCACCTACAGGAATAGTTAACCACTTTGTTTCATTTTCCACTTTAATTTTATTTCTATTTCTCCAGTCATTTTTAGTATATTGCACGTCATCATAAAAAATAAAAAGGTCAACATCATTTATAATGTCAAAATAACCTTTCCAAGGGATGTAATTCGATTGTAAAACAGCGACTTTTTTCATATATCCTCCCGTATTCTCACCTTCAGGTCAAAATGAACAATTTTTGCACGAATAGAATGAATACTTTTTTTGAATAAGCCCTCATATAGGCATAATGATCAGCCTTGAAATCTCGTTATTAAAAGAATAGTGGCTGTTGCAGTAATGTTACAATACTGCAACTCCAAATAAAGTGGACATAAATTTACGTAAAAATGTTCATGACATTCAAGAGAAAACCGCCTGTTTTTATTTTGATGGTCACAAGTATTGCTTATTTTATTACTTTAATAAGTATTTATTTATTATCTCACAAGCTAAGTAAGCTTTATCTTCACTAAAATATCTATCGTTGAATAAATTTAATATCTTTGTATCAATATATTTGGCATTTGGTGAATTATTGTTTGAAAAAATATTACTTAAAGAACTATAATGCGCACTTGCGAATAATCCTTTTTCAAATAAAAGTTCTAATATTTCATCTCTTTGAGGAAGTAATATATTAAATCTCCAGTTCTGAAATTTCGAATCCAATTGTATTTCAGAAGGAAGATTATTTGTATAAATATAATTTAATTTTCTCTTTATCTCATTTACTTTCTCTAATTCTTCCATAACTTTTGCTTTATACATGTCAAAGTTTATGGAAGGCTTTGAACTATTTAACCAATTTAAATCTTCATAAATATATTTGAACCCATTTTTCACACTATGATTATATTTTTTTTCTAGTATTTCTAAATCAAGCTCATTAAATTCCAACTGATGTTCATAATAATCAACTCTCGAGTTTATAAAAGCATAGCCCCCATAACCAATGTCTATATACTTAGAGTAGCCTGTACTAAAAATTTCTAAATCTATTAAATGATTTTCAAGTTTATTTTTAGAGAAATCCGGTATCGCTAAACATTTATCATGAACAATTTTAATATCAGTATTTAATAATCGTATCTCTTTAGAAAAATTTGATATATCATTGTTTACACCATAACTATTAACATAAATAATACCACTATAAAAATCTGGATTTTTATTCAATTTTTCTAATATAAGCTTTTCATCAATACATAGAGTTTCTAATGATATATCTACAAATTCGAATTCGACTTTTGCCTTTAGAAATGTAATTGGTACTATTGGACATATATTAGAAGGTATTAAAAATTTGCCACTAAATTTATTGGACACTAGGAAATTATATAAAATTACAGAAGCTCTTTTTTCAAATGCTATCATACTTACACCTCGCGGGATTGCCATACACCGTTTGGCGTTTATTAACATTTCTTGTAACATTAGAATTCATTCCTACGAAAGAATAGTTTTCTATGTCTAAGTTTTCTCGAATTGTTGAATTTAATCCAATAAATGTGCCGTCATGTAACTTCACATTTGAACCAATACAATTACCTGCCGCTATAAAATTATAATCATTTATATTTGTGTCGTGCTCTACAACAACATTATTATTAACTATGTTAAAATTGCCCATTTTAACATTACTATTTATTGTAGAATGAGATAAAATCACATTACCTATTCCGATTGTCGCGCTTCTAGCTATATATGAACTAGGATGAATAAAATTAGTGAATTTATTTAGACTAATATTATATGACTTAAGTAAGTTCACTCTATCTTCCATTTTGTCTGGTCGATACAAAGCAAAAATGTATTTCACATCACTGTATCTATCGTACTTTTTTAAATCCATAGTACTACATAGAACTGGGAATCCATTTATCTCTTTCCCCAAAGATGGATCATCAATAGAAAAACCTAATAGTTCGATATTTTCTCCAAACTTTTTACTTGCATTATCTATTTGTTCTGCTATATTTATTGCGGTCCCCTTTCCCCCGATAATAATAATCTTTTGCATCATTTTCCTCCTCCCTTTAGGAATTCTGAAACTATATATAAAGGCTTTTTGGATGTTTTAAAATTTATTTTAGCTATATATTCTCCTATAATACCAATCAAGAACATTTGAATCCCACCAAAGAATAGAATAGCAGCCATTATGGATGGATATCCTGATTGAGAAATATTTCCTAAAACTCTACTACCAATCACAACTATTAGCCATACAAATCCTACAAATGATGAACATAAACCAATCCAAGTACCTGCTTTTATAGGAATATTTGAAAACTCAATAAATATATTAAAAGTATGCTTTACTAACTTTATTAATGAATAATTACTTTCCCCACTCCCTCTTATGCCATGCTGCAAATGAACAGTAGAATAATTATTTGTAATCCATGATAAATACCCATCTATAAAGGGAAAAGAAGAATCAAATCTATTAAGACTCTTAGCTATATTTTGTTTCATAATACGGAAGCCCGTATAATCATAATTCATGTTTGGAATAATTACATTAAAAACTTTTCTGGCTAAATTAGAGGTAAAGTTTCTCCATTTCGAATGGGAACGCTCTTCAAAAATTCCGTAGACAAGATCATAACCCTTTTGTACTTCTGAGAACAATAGAGGTATATCTTCAGGACTATGTTCTAAATCATCATCTATAGTCACAATCCAATCACCTGAAGAATTATTTATTCCACATAACGTCGCTGCGTGTTGTCCAAAGTTACGTGTATGTTGTATTATAATCACATCTTTATCAGTTTCCGCGACTTTTTGTAGTTGATTCCATGCAGAATCACCACCACAATCCTCAACAAACACAAGTTCAAAAGGAATGTTCATGCTTTTCAAAGTAGCTTTCAGCCTACTATATAATTCTAATACATGTTTTCCAGACTTATAAACTGGAATTACTACTGATAAAACGGGCTTATTTGACATTTTTAAAATCTCCCTAAAATATTAGAACAAAATTTATTATCTAATGTACTTTAAGAAAGGTATAGGTTAAATTTTCAATCCCTCCCTTATTTTAAGCAACATTAATTTCGTATTATCTAGTCTCCATCCTTTTAACAATTATACTCAGTTCTCTTATATCATTTGAATTTCCATCTTCCTTTGGTACAAAAGATTTATCCGTATTAATTTCAATTTCTATTATCTTATTTTTCGGTATTTCTTTTTTTATTTGAAAATCTCCCGCTTTAAGAACTTCCTCCGATATTCTTTCTCCATCTATATTTATGGATAGCGTAATTTCATCATATCTCTCAGGAACTATACCTTCTAATAATAACTCACCCAAATTACCACTTTTGAAAATAGAAGTAGCATTTTTATTTATCCATCTATAATCGCCTTCAGCTTCATGCCACCCTTCTCTTAAAATCGTCGTATCTAAAGTATTCCCTACCCAATTTATCGTTCTAATATCTAGTAATTTATATTTTTCTGATTCTATTTTATTATTAGATACTTCTTCTAACATTGAAATCACATTTTTAACACTTTCAAAATCTTCAACTTCTTCTTTTGGTGTAATTATAAAATCAATCTTTGCCCACTTTAAATATTCATAAAAATTTTGTTCAGAAGATACTATGCTTGAATTACCTAGATGATCAGATGCAATTCCTGTAATGTGCTCAAATCTTGTTGACAGATAATTTAATACCTGTTCATCGCCAAATCCTACCGTCCTAGTATTATGTGGTACTTTTTGTATATACTCTTCTATCTCATTTAACCCATAAGCTTCGAAAAGCAAATCATTACTCTCTTTTTGATATATCTCCAAATTGGATGTAAATTGTTGAGTTCCCCACTGCCATGAAGAATGTGACACAAAGGTAAGTATCAATTGAATAGGTAAAAATATTAAAACACCTATATTAATCCATTTCTGCAACTTTGAATCCACAAGATTTTTCCTAATAAATATATATATACCGAGAAATGCAAGAACAATAGGGATGAGGAAGTAATTTCCATCTCCGGCATTTATCATAAAAGTGGCGAAAAAAATACCAACTAACACTACAGGCAAACCAAAAATCACTAGTAAATTTGAAGATTTGTCTACTATTTTAATCCTCTTAAATATAACTAAAATAACTAACACTATAGCTAAAAAGACTAGCAGATTTCCGGTCCATAACATAATGATATGAGGATAATCTTTAGGATCTAGTAAAAGTTTATACCATCTTTCCATAATTTCAGATAAAGAAAAATTTATAACTAGTCCATCTACGTCATGTTCAGCAGTAACTGGATATTTTGCTTTAAACCCAAGTTTATTCCATAAACCTATCCCTGATGGATAAACTGGGTATCCGGTTAGCCTGAATGTTCTATAGCATATTAATAATAAACTAACTAATGACGCAATTAATAACCAATACAACGATTTTGCTTTATATAAATTACTTAATAAAAAGTATTGTTTATCATATTTTTTAATCCCAATAATCACAACAATTAAAAATCCAAATAATAGAAAGGGAACATATAAAAAACTTGTAGATTTCCCCCCTAAAGATAATACCAATGCTGAAAAACCAAAGATTAATTCTTTGCTTTTATTCTCATAAACAAAGTTCATTAAATGAAATACCCCTAATATTATAAAGAAAATCGAAAAAATATCTGGTTTAGCAGTAGTCGATATATTAGCGAATGCTGGTATTGTAGCCAACATTAATGTGCCTATTAAAGAATATAAGGGTTTCTTTATTAAATTATCGGAAATTTTGAATATAACAATCAAACTAAGAATAAAAAATAAAATATTAATGCTATAAATAAAACTATAATCCCCCAAATTACTTAATGGTAAAGTGAAGAATTCAAATAATTTAGGATAATAGTGTACGAATTGGACAAGCCCTAAATTATCGAAAAATGAATTTTCTCCAACCAATACAAATTCTGGTCTTAAACCATACCATATAGAATCATAATCTATAGCTCTGTTAGATTTACTTAATAAAGCTAATACAAGAACTACTATAAAGGAAATTATATCTTTCTCATTTTTTGAAAACCTATTTAAACTTTCAGCTAAAAAGAATGCAAAAGGCTTATTAACACCCCTATGTAGACTTAATACAAATAGTATCAAAGTTGTAATTCTAATATTGTTTATTGTACCAAATCCTATAAGTGCTAAAATTAGATTTATAACAGACCAAATTGTAAAACCAATTAAAAAGTTTCTTAAGTAGACAACCAATTTATCATTATTTGTATTTGGATAAAATCTTTTATTAACATATCCACCAATAGAAAAAATTACTTCGAAATAAAAAATAGTTATTAATATCGGAAAAAAAAGATTTGTATTTATTAAATAGATTATAGTAATTAAAGCTACAAGAACGAAGTTATAACTAGTATTTAAAAATCTATTAACAAATATATAACATAATAAGATAATTATAAGGAGACTTCCACCTTCAATCGTTTCCGGTTGTATTAAATGCCAGCTAAATACATCAATTATTATGTTGTCAAATACAGCTACCTGAAATGCGAGAGCTACTAACACAAATAATAAGATATAAGGGAACTGTTGTATTATTTTGGTCTTCAATATTTAATCCTCCTATATTTTACTTCTCAATGTTTTTATAAATCTTTTAATAATTTATTGAGATTATGATTTATAATCTTTATATTTCTCGCTACTCCAGCAGCCTCTGCAGCTTGAATATCACTATCCTTATCCCCAATTAGTATTGATTGTGCGAGATTTATATTGTATTTATCTTTGGCCTTTAATATCATACCCGGTTTAGGTTTTCGGTCAAATGAATCTTTTTTATATTTTTGAATACCATGTATTGGGTGAAACGGACAATAATACACCTCTGTAATAGTAATTCCTTTTTGTTGGAATTGATCAATCATCCAATCATTTAAAATACGGAAGTCTTCTTCTGTATAATATCCCCTACCAATTCCAGCTTGGTTCGTTACGACAATGATTAAATAGCCTTTATCTTGAAAGGACTTTGCTAGTTCAAAAATGCCCTCTATAAACTCAAAGTCCTCAATTTTATATACATAGTTCTTCTCAATATTTATAACTCCATCTCGATCTAAAAATAAGGCTTTATTCATCGAATAGCTCCTTTACTTCTTTCTGAGATTTTTCATAATCCTCTGGAATCCCTATATCAATGAAGTATGACGAAGATTTATATCCATTAACATCTAACTCATTAAGTCTTGATTCTAATATTTCTTTCTCAAACGAGAATGTTTTAGGAAGATTAAAGTTATCTAAAATGCCTTTATTTACTATGTAAATTCCACCATTAATATATCCATCATCTTTGTATTTCTTTTCTTCAAAGCCTACTACTTTATTCCCACTCATAATAACAGAGCCATATCTGTCATAACTGGTTAATTGTTTTAAAGCTATTGATATGTCTGCATTAGATGTTAGATGTTGATGAATGAATTCAGACAGATCAACATTAAATAGAGTATCTCCATTCAGTATTAATATTTCTTCAGATTCAATTAATTGTAGCGCCTTTTTTATAGCTCCTCCTGTACCTAGTGGAGTTTCCTCAATAGAATACTTAATATTTATATTTTGAAAGTCTGTTGAAAAGTAGTTTTCGATTACTTCATGCTTATAGCCAGTACATAATACAACATTTTCTATTTCGTAATTTGACAAATATTGAAGAAGGTAGCTTAAAAACGGTTTATTTGCGACTGGTGCCATTGGTTTTGGGACGTCGCTAACTACAGATCGTAGTCTTGTCCCAAATCCTCCAGCTAAAATAATTGCATCCATATTATGACTCCTGAGAAGCAAATACAAGTGGCGTATTAAAGCCTTGGCCAAATATTGCTTCTTCTATAATTGAACAAATGATATGACCCACTAAAATATGTGATTCTTGAATTCGTGGCGTTTCATTTGATGGAATCTTAATACAATAATCACAAAGCGCTGCCATTTTCCCACCACTTTCACCTGTGAATCCAACTGTGATGATATTTTTATTTTTGCACTCTTCTAGTGCTTTAATAACATTTGCAGAATTACCTGACGTTGAAATACCAATAAACATATCTCCCTCAACGCCGTTTGCTTGAATTTGTCTTGAGAATAATCGATCATAGCCATAATCATTACCTATAGCAGTCAAAATAGAAGTATCTGTTGTTAATGCTATAGATGGTAAGCCTGGTCGATCAAAGTAAAATCTGCTAACTAGTTCTCCAGCGATATGCTGAGCATCGGCTGCACTGCCACCGTTCCCAGCAAGCATGACTTTATTTCCTTTTTCATAAAGTTCAACAGCTTTTACTGAAATTTCTTCTATTAAGCTCATTAATCCTTTATTACTTATAATTGCTTGTTTCACTTCAATCGACTGTTCAATCTGCTTTTCCATAAATTCATTAATTGACTTATTCATTGATTAAACTCTCCATCCTTGTGTACCTTTGTTGACAAAATGTACAGTTTTAACGTCACCATTTTCATTTTCTAAAGCCTTTATTACCTCTAACTTTTTAATGGGGTCAACTATAAATATCATGAAACCACCGCCACCAGCTCCAGAAACCTTGCCCCCAATAGCACCTGCGTTTATTGCTTTCGTATAAATATTATTTATCAGATCATTTGAAATTGAAGATGCCATTTTCTTCTTTTCTTCCCATGAATGTCCTAAAAGTTTACCAAACTTAGTAATTTCGCCTCTAAGTAACGCTTCTTTCATATTCACAGCATCTTTCTTTAATTGATGCATGGCTTCTAGTGAATTTTCATTTTTATTTGTTGCATTACTTGACTGCTCATCGATTATTTTAGCTGACTCTCGTGAAACACCTGTAAAATATAAAAGCAAAGAGCTTTCCAGCTCATTTACAATCCAATTTTTTATTCGTAAAGGGTTTACAATAACTCGGTCTTTCTCGTAAAACTCCATAAAATTGAATCCACCAAATGTAGCAGCATATTGATCTTGCTTGCCACCATTTAATCCAATATCTTTTCTTTCAATTTCAAATGCTAAATGAGCGATATCATATTCACCTAGAGGTAAATTTAACCACTCCGTAAATGCCTTTAAAATTGCTACTACCATCGTAGAAGACGAGCCTAGTCCAGACCCTGCAGGAGCATCTGAATAAGTAGTAAGTTTAAAAGATAATGGTTCCTTTACAAATTGCTTTACAATTCGATTGTAAACTCCCTTATGTAAATCTAGCATTCCATTTAAATCAAAATACTCCGTAGAATCACATGTGAAAGTTTCTTCTCTATCTGCTGCATAAAACGAAATAGTATTATCATCAGTTACCTCAATTGAACAATATGCATACATATCAATCGTAGCATTTAATACGAATCCACCATATAAATCACTATATGGTGATACATCTGTGCCTCCACCTGCTAGTCCCAATCTTAAAGGGGCTTTAGCTCTAAATATAGTCATGTTATTAGAAACTCCTTAATTGCTTATATCCGACGATATTATTTTTTGTACAGCTTTTGATGTGAAATTCTCATTTACATATCTCAATGAAGCAATTGATAGTAAACTTAATGATTCCATATCATCATATAAATCTAAAACCTTCTGAGCAAATTCCATTTCTGATTCAGCAATTGTCAATATATTCTCGCTTCGGACAATTCCTTCTGCTCCTACAGATGTAGTAACTATAGGCATCTGATAGTACATTGCTTCAACTACTTTACCTTTCACTCCAGCTCCATATCTTAGAGGAACTACTACAATTCGGCATTGGTCATACAGTTGAATTAATTCTTCATCAGAAACAAATCCTGTAACAATAATATTTTTTGAAATAAGTGATTTAATCTCGTCTGGAGGATTAGATCCTACTATATAAAACTTCATATCAGGCTTTTCTTCTAAAATTCTAGGTAATATAGCAGACACAAACCATAAAATTGCATCGACATTTGGTTTATGACCGAATCCTCCAACAAATAATAATCCCTCTCTATTTTGGAACTGTTCTGGCTCTATTATTTCTTTTTCATCAAAAATATAAGCCGGAATAGCTTTAGCATTAATATTTGGATAGTATTTTTTTATTTCTCTCACTTCTACATCAGATGGATAATAAACAACATCAGATTTTTCGTATAAATCAAATTCAGTCTTTTTCCACTCTTCAGCTGATTTTTTTAGTGATTCGTTACCCGTTAACTCATACTCTCTATATTCACGTAAGAAATGTAAATCATGACCATAATATATAATTTTTGAATTAGTGTATTTCTTCAAAGCATCAACATACTTTATTGATATATGTGGTCTATTCATGTACACATAATCAATCTCATTACCGTTTTGTTTCAACCATTGTTCGATGTTTTTTCTGTTATAAGGGTGATATAAAACTTCCACGCCCACTTTTTCTAATTCAGTAGTATACGGTTCATGTTTGTGATAATTATCACCAATGAATTTTACATTAAAGCCCATTTCAACAAAGAGCTTCAAATAGTGAAACGTTGTTCTACTTCCTGCGTCTTTATCGTAATGAGGAACATAATGATCTATAACTAAAATTGTTTTTTTATTTTTACTTCTATCTCTTGCTTTGAATACTTTTTCCCCATTTTTAAAATGATCATTAATTAAAACTTCCGACCATTTATCAATGAACTTAGATTTATTTAACTCTTGATATCTTTTCACACCTTCACTCACATTTACTCCATGTGAAATACCTTCGAAATGCACAACAACCGATTTAGGTTGGAGCATAACTTTATATCCATGTTTTCTTACTTCAAAAGCCAAATCAGAGTCTTCAAAATATGCTGGGACATACCTCTCATCAAATCCACCAATAGTATCCCATAGCTCTTTTCTTAACATTATTGCAGCCCCAGATACGTAATCTACCTCTTTCACATAGTTATACTCTGGTTTTGAAGGGTCATCCAATCTGCCGTAGTTCCAACCACTCGCGTCATTCCAAATGATACCACCTGCTTCTTGTAATCGGCCATCTGGGTAAACTAACTTTGAACCGACCATTCCAATTCGGTTGTCACTTTCAATGAGTTCAACTAGCGAATCCAGCCATCCTTCTTGAACCTGTGTATCATTATTTAAAAAGAAAATATAATTCCCATCAGCTGACTTTGCTGCATTATTGCAATTTAACAGGAATCCTCGATTTTCCCCATCTCGAATTACTTTTATATTCTCCACATATCCAGATATCTCTACCGTTTCGTCAGTGGACATATCATCAGCAATAATTACTTCATATGGAACATTACGCGTATGAGTAAGGATTGACTTTAGACAAGTATAGGTGTAATTCCACTGATTATAAACAGGAATAATAATGGACACTTTTGGAGTGTTAAATCTTTCAAAGCTAAGTTTTTCATATTCTTGAGTTATTGTTTCAATTGCTAGAGGCAATGTCGAAGAACCATTTGTGTTTCTTTCAATATAATTATCTACACGATTTTCTAACATAGATAAATTTTGATTTTTATAGTAATAAAAGAATTTCTTCATATTCTCTTTATTTATCATTTTTACGTTTCTATCAACAATAATCTTTTTGAAAACTTTAAGGAAAAATCTCATCTTACCATCTGAAGGTAAAACTTTATCTCTTAGCTTGTAATATTTTAGAAGCAATTGCCAACCGTCTGATTCAAATATATTATTTAATAATCTTTCTTTTTCTTTTAAAGTTTCATTTACCATTTCTAAATTGGCATTTTTTTGTTTTAGAATCTGTTGTTCTTCATGTAACTGTTCTTTTTCTCTTAGAATATTATTTTTATTCTGCAATAAATCCTCATATTTCCCTTGAGCATGATTTACTTGATCTTCGAGTAAGGATTTTTCTTTTTTCACTTCATTGATATAGTTATTTCCTTCATCAATTGAGTGATTTAAAAATGCTATATGTTTATTACGTTCTTCAACTTCATTTTGAAGTTGAATTATTCTTTCCATTTTCTTATTAAATGTACCATTTTCAATAATTACTGAATTAATATTATAAATTTGATTTTCTAAATCTGAGCAAACTGCCACAATATATTTACTATTCTCAGATATATCTGAATTGATTTCTAAACTTTTATAAGTTGGGTCATTTTCCCCGCTTAACAAAAATACGCTTTCTCTCAGTTGATAAAAAAATTCAACATTATCAAAATTTGATTTCAAAAACTCATAAAATTCATCTTTATAAAACTCTTTTACATGAAAAGGATTTGAGTAGTTTCTATGGTCACTATACATTTTCTTATTAGGGGTAGAGATGATTAATAAACCATCTTTTTTCACTACTCTTTTTATTTCTTCTAAAAATGCTTTTTGAAGATTTTCATCTACGTGCTCAATCGTTTCAAACGACACTATGATATCGAAAAAGTCATCATTGAATGGTAGTTTTCCAATACTCCCTACTAAAAATTGAAGATTAGGTTTTACGTAGGTGTTTTTAGCATGTGCGACAGCTTCCTCATCAATATCCATTCCAAATACCTGATTTGCTTGATTGGACAGAATGTCTGAACCATAGCCTTCCCCACAAGCTGCATCAAGTATAGTTTTACCTTTTACCAAATCCTGTATTGATTGATATCTTTGTATATGTTCAATTCTAATTTCCTCGTCATCATCTAGAACATTCGGAATAAATCTTTCTCCTGTGAAATTCATTTTTTTTGCTCCTTGCACTTATTTTGCATCAAAAGATATATTATCTAGTACCATAAATCCTTCTAAATCAAATTCTTGCTGATCGTCAACTTTAATAATTAAAGCATCATGTATCCAACAGTGTTGAGTGTGCTCAAATTGACTTCCAGACGCAACAGCAGGAGAAACTGTATATGTTCCTCTTTTTAAAGGTGGTACAATAAATTCAAAATTGTATCTGTAATTTTTATTTACTGTTGTATTTTGCATCTTTTGATGTAAGATAAAAGTATTAGTTTGTGTAACAACATTACCAATCCTATCTTTTATAGTAAATCCGATTATTGGATTGTCTAATATTTCGTTATAACTCACTAAAATAGAAATGGTTACTTTATCTCCTAATTTAGTCTGATAAATTTTCATTTCATTCTCATCGAACATACTAATACCTTTAATTTTGGCTTTATTATCGCCGAACAATTGAACATTACTGTCTATCAGATCAATTTCTGCATCCATTTCTACATCTTCTGTCTCAATAAATTCTTGATAATCGTTCAAAGTACTCCCAGCCATAAAAGCTTGGTACTGCTTCGAAACATCTTCTGGATGCCCGTCTGCAATCAGTTGTCCTTCATTAATCCATATTAATCGATCACAAAATTTATTTAATTGTAATAAATCATGGGAAACAAATAAAATCGTCTTATCTTTTTTTAGTTCTTCAATTTTTCTTAAACATTTTTGTTGAAATCTAATATCTCCAACACTTAAAGCCTCATCTACTATCAATATTTCCGGATCAACACTAATAGCAACAGAAAATGCTAACCTTACGTACATACCACTTGAATAGTTTTTCACAGGCTGGTTTATAAATTCACCAATATCCGCAAATTCAATAATCTCAGGTAACTTTAGTTCCATTTGTTCTTTGCTGTATCCCATTATCGTTCCACTTAAAAAGATATTTTGCATACCGGTGTATTCCGGATTAAAACCAGCCCCAAGCTCCAATATTGCAGAAATATGACCATTCACTTCAATAGAACCGGACGTTGGATTTAATACACCTGTCACAATTTTTAGTAACGTAGATTTCCCCGATCCATTTTTTCCGATAATACCTACCGATTCACTTTTTCCTATTTCAAAATTAATATCGTTTAAAGCATGGAATTCTTGTGAATATTTATCTTTTTTTCTTATGCTAAAAGATTCTTTTAAACGTTCTATGGGATTGTTGTACAACTTATACTTTTTAGTAATGTTTCTTGCAACAATAGCTAAATCATTCATTATATTATCTCCTAAAGTACATCTGCAAAATGTGATCTTAACTTTCTATAAACAATAACGCCTATCAATAAACTAAAGGCTGTGAAAACCCAAAAATAAACAGTAAGTAAAGGTCTTTCCCAAAACCACTGATCATATATAAAAGCAGCCCTATAGCCTTCTGTAATGTAATAAATCGGGTTCAACTTTATCAAGAATAAATACTTTTCAGGTAAAATGTCTAATGACCAGAAAATGGGCGTTAGCCAAAAGCAAAATTGTAATAACATACTTACAAGTTGGCCAACATCCTTCAAGAAAATAACTAAACTAGATGTTAGATACGACAAGCCTATTAATAGAATAATTGTAGCAAATAAATAATATATAAATTGTAAGTTATGTATACTAAAGTTGTAGTCATATACATAAAACATTAAAAACAAGAATGCAATAAAAAATACATGAATATAAAGTGAAGAAAGTATTTTTACTATCGGTAATATCCCCACTTGAAAATTTACCTTTTTCACTAAATAACTATTTTCAACAATTGAATTTGTAGCACCATTCAAACTGTCTGAAAAAAAGAACCAAGGTATCATTGCACACATTAACCATAGTATAAATGGAAAATCGTCTACAGGCATGGATTTAAAGCCCACCTGAAAAACAAACCAAAAGATTAAAATTGTTATTAATGGTTGTAAAAAGCCCCACGTTATACCTAAAATTGAGCCTACATATCGAGCTTTCAAATCGCTTTTTGATAACTCGAATATGAGCTTGGATGTTTTTTTAAATTCTTGAAATCTTATATTCATGTTTCACCTTCTATTACATTGATTGAATCAAATAAATAATTCATAAAAAATATGAGAAATCTGTTTGCAAATAAAATTATGAGCTAACTCTGTTATATTATATTTAACACTAATGTAATACCGTTGAAGTGATAACTAATTTTTTTATACAACCGAATCGATTTTTGTATTTTGTTTAAATAATAACCCCATTAATATGCCTGCAATTACAAAAAGTGGTGCTGTAATACCTATGGAAGTGTCATTAAACAGTGCTTGTATTAAATAAGCAAGCCATGCGATACAAAGTGTATTGACAAACTCAGTTGACTTTTTAGAACGGAAAATAGTTTGTAAAGAATTTTTAATTGAATAGAGAACAATTCCTAAAAATGCTACTAAACCTAAAATACCCGTTCCATAAATTACACCAACATATATGTTATGAGGCTTATCTACAATCGTAACCTCATTTAAATTGCCTCTTGCTTCTATATGATTATGTGGAAACTGGTAAACAAGTGTGTCTAAACCGTAACCCAATAATGGTCGTTCTTTTACTAATTCTAAAGTTTTCTCCCAAATATAAATCCTTCCTGTACCAGGACCCCAATAAGCTTCAGGTAATACAGGTAATTCAAATGTGTTTTCTGCGGCTGACGCCGTATTTATATTCCATATTGACAAACTATCAAAAGTCAAATTCCCAATTGAAGTTTCCCCTGATCGTTGAGATTCGTAAGGATTGTTTATAGGTAGAAAGAAACCAATAGATTCATCCCAAACTTTTGGGTCTTTCATCGATAAAAAATGAACAAAAAATGCAGTTACAATATAAAAAGTTAGCAGGATAATTAATGCTTTCTTTTTATTTAGTGATTTAATAGCTAACCATATTATTAATGGTGTAATACATACAAAAGTGAAAAATCCACTTGCAGACATAGACATTAACATAATGACCATTGCCGTTAAACTAAAAAACATATTCGTAAATCGGCGAACATTAGAATTATCAATAATAGCCCACGATAAAAAGAGTAATGTTATTATACCGAACATTCCACTCATATAGTTCCATTGATTGAGCGTCCCAATTAACTGAGATCCTTCACTGATTTTTGCTCCATCTGGTAAAAACGCAGATACAAATTTTTGAATCCATACATTTTGCAATAAATCCTTACCATAAAAATTAACAGTAATAATGAAAAAATTTATAATTATAAACGGATACAACGAATAAACAATGTAATTGGATACATTCTTCGGATATTCAATATTCATCGCAATAAAAAATAATGCTAAATAACATAGCCAACTAATTGCACCGTCTGCACGATTGTACTGACCATGCAATGCAATAGAAATATTTGGAGAAAAGATTGTTGATAATACGATTACTACTGCAAACGCCCCTATTGCATAATTCAATTTAGTTTTGCGAATTTCACCGTTCATAAATAATATTTTCGTCATAAACAATAGACCAGCTAGAATAGAAATTACTAGTAAAACTAACGCTTTATAATGCGTAAATAAATCACCTTTTACGCCACCTGTTAGGGCATCTACATTTGTAATAAGTGGCGTTTGTACATCCATTACGCTTGCCATCACGATTAATGGCATAAAGCCAATAATAAGAAGAAGTAATCTAAAAACCCATTTATCCATAGATTTTTGAGATCTTACATCTTCCTCTACGTCACGATAAGCTACTTTTTCATAGAACTTACTCATTTTTATGTACCTTCCTTTATTGTGAATTTTCAATTTGTGCTAGTAGTGTGGCAACATGCTCTTGATAATTAGGTATTTCCTCTGGTCCCCATCCAGATTCTTGGCAACGTAAAAGTACAATTTTTGCGTCTTCGTACCTTTCATTAGCTACTAATATCTCTCCCAATTGAAGCATAAATACAGCATCTTCTACCTTATAAGGATTCAAATCTAATGTTTTTTGCATATAGATTTTTCCCTGTTCCAAATCACCTTTGTTTACAGCAATAATCCCCGCTAAATAATTTGCAATTTCAGAATTGGGTTCTGTCTTTAATACCTCAGATATAGCTTCCCATGCATCTTCATAATTACCATCTGCTTGTAATTGAAGTGCTTGATTATATAGAATCTCATTCATTTCAAAACTCTTATCCTGTTTGCTCGCCATGCTATTCGACACAATTAGACCAATAACGACAAACGCTACTATCCCAGACAAAATATATTTTCTAACTGATTCAGTAAATGTCATATCATTCTACCTTTCTAAACTTACGTCTATTTTTCACATATGGTTATTATACTATAAATTAGCATCTCCATGTTATATTTCCAAGGTAAACATAACCAAACTTAGATTTCTATTTTCCTTAAAGTAACTTGAGTTAACTAAAAAACATGTCGACAATATTAAGTCTGTAAAGAGTTTATCTTATAAATATTATTCACTAAAACTATTTATTCGAATATGATAAAAACCTCTAAAACTATGTGCTTTTTCACTTAAATATAAAGATAGTAATTATATAATTCATTATTTATACTTTTATGTCCCCAAAAATAAAAGTCCTGTAACTCCACTACGATTCAAGAAATACCAATATTAACCATAGTAACTCTTTTGCTTTTAATCTTTTAGTAAAAAAAGAGCTTTGTGGTTTCCCACAAAGCTCTCTTTATTTTAACTAAAAATAAGTTATTATTTAATAGCTCCAACTGTAATGTTAGTAGCAGGGTTTACTTCTTTGTCTGTAAGTTTAGATTTTATAGAAGAACCACTATTTAACTTGATACCCGTAATTGTAGTACCGGCAGCAATTGCGTTTTCAAGTTCTACTACAACTGATGTGTTAGATACGCTTACTACTTTAACTGTAGCAGTTGAACCTGTAGTAACTTGTAAAAGATCACCAGATTTTAAGTTAACCGCTGATGAGAATGTAAATGTAATTTGTTGATTTACTGCATCAGCATCTTTTTTACCATAAGCAGTTCTTTCAGGTGCGTTACCTACTTTATAAGTAAAGCTATCAGTATCTTTACCTGTTAATGTGATTTCTTTGTTAGCTGAATCTTTAACAGTAGCTTTTACACCTTTAACAGCAGCATCTTCATTGATTTTAATTACTAAATCTTCTACTGTTGCATATAAATCTTTATCTGTTGAGTGAGCATTAGCACTAAACTTGTAAGTTTTACCATTGATTGTAACATCTTCGCGATCAACGATAATTGTAGCAGTTGCAGATGTTGTAGTAACTGAACCTTCTGCTTTTTTAGTAATTTGAGCATCAGTTAATTTTAATGCAGATGTAGTGTTTACTTCACCAGATTCACTTGACTCTTTATAGATTCGGATAGATTTCTTACCATCTTTGTCTTCAGTGAATGTTACTTGTACACCTTTGTCATAGCCTTTAATAATTTGAACAAATGTATCAACACCATGAATTTCAGTACCGTATAAATTGAAGAATTTAACATCCTTTAATTCAATTGGATCTTTCCCTTTAATAACGATTTTTTTATCGTTAATTTCAACTACATCACCTGTACTTTGAGTACCAACATCTGATAATGAAGTGAATGTAGCAGTTGCTTCTTTTGAAGTGAATGCATAATCTTTGTTATCAGTATTAAGTGCAATACCATTTGCAGTAACTTTTACTGATGTAGATTTTCCATCAACCGCTACTACTTTTAATTCAGGATTTGAACCTTCATAAGTTACAGTAAGGTTACGGTTTGGTGAAACAATTTCGTTTCCAACTTTTACATCATGAGCACCTGTATTGAAGATTGTGTAAGTAACTTTTTTGATGCTAGTATTAGGCATTTTTTGATTACTTTGGTTCACTAATTCAGCACGGAATGTAGCAGTTTCGTTACCTTTGAACTCTTTTACAGCTTTATTATCAGCATTATATGCTTTAATTGTTGCACCATCAAGGTATGCATTTTGGAAGTAAGAAATTGGAGCAATAGCTTTTGGCTCACCTTCATCTAGTCTACCTTGTTTAGCATTTGATGTATTAATATCAATCCAAGCTATTGGAGTTGCATAATCGTTTTCTTTGTCAGAACCAATAATAAATGTTGCTTCACCTTTATCATTTGTTTTAACAGAAATTTGCTTCGCATTATTTTTACCATCAGCAGTATTGTTTGGATAGTAAGTTTGTTTATCATTATCATCAACTTGGATGAATTTAGCATCAGTGTTTGTGCTAATTACACGGTCTAAATCTTCATTAAACGCTACGTTAACGATTTCGTTTTTAGCTAATTTACCATCTTTATCTTTAACAACCACTTTGTATTCACGGCCATTTTCTTGATAACGTGCTGCTACTTCGCCGCCTTCACGATTCATTTCGATAGTGTATTGAGCTTGTAGAGCGCCGAATGTTACTTTAGAAGCTGTTGTTTGTAAAGCAGATGCTTTGTAAACTTCAGCTTTTTCACCAGTTGCAGTATTAGGAGCAAATACTACTGGAGTAACAGCTGTGTTTGCACCTGAAACAGTAAATGTAGCTTCACCTTTAGAGTCAGTAGTGATTTTAGCTGCTGCTAAACCAGTATTGTTGCTTAATTGAAGTGCAGCAACACCGTTAACAGTTGCGTTCGCTACTTTATCAGAAGTAACGTTCATGTTTTCCATGAAACCTACATGGAATGTTTTGTTTGATTCTGGTAGACCAGTTTTAGGGTTTTTGTAAGTAACTTTGTAAGTTTTGTCAGCGCCGTTGTTGATTGTATCACCAGTAGTTACTTCTTGAACTGAAAGGATTGTGTCAACTCCCCAGAATACATAACCAAGTGAGAATTTAGAACGGTCACCAGTTGCATATGCAGTTACTTCATCAGTACCGTCTTTATAACGAGTGTATGAGTAAGATGCTACACCGTTTTCATCAGTTACTGCTTCACCAGTTAATGTTGGTGTAACGCCATCGTTGTTGTTACCTGGTACGTAGAAAGTTACAGGAATACCAGCTTTAGATTGACCTTCAGCTACAGTAACTTGTGCTTTTACAGTAACTTGTTGACCAAGTTTACCTTGGAATGCAGGAGCTACTAACTCAACTTTAGTAGGAATTACAGTAGCAAGACCTTTGAAAGTACCGATTTTTTCTTCGCCAAGAGATACTGTGTACTCTTTATCAGCTGTTTGAGCAGCAGTTGTTAAAACAACAACTTTTTTGTTTGTTTGTTTAACAGCAGCGTTTTTAACTTCAAGATCAGAGATTAAGAAGTTAAGAGCTTGTACGTTTTCAACTTCTTCATCGAATGTTACTTCAACAGTTGTGCTGTTAATAGCTTTAACAGTTGAAACGCCTGCTTCAGGTTCCATTACATTGTTGATTGTACGGTGTAAGAATGAAGCGAATTGACCGCGAGTAATACTGTTAGCTGGGTTGAATTTAGATACGTTAGTGATACCAGCGTATTCTAAAGCAACGATTGCATTGCGTTGTTCTGCAGCGAAAGCAGCTTCAAGGTCAGAGATTTCTGTTACGAAATTAGCTTTTTTGTAGTCAGCTACTAAATCTACACCGCTAATTTCTTTAATCGCACGTACTAAAACAACTGCCATTTGTTGACGTTGCATAGTTTGCGTGTGGTTTAAGTTACCGTTTGAACCAGCGAATACGCCTGCATCTTTAGCAAGTGCAGCATATTTAACTAATTCAGCTTCAGCTGTTACTGGTAAATCGCTGAAACGTTGTTTAGTTTCCCAGTCAGCTGGAATTTCTTGGCCTTGAGCTTCTAACCAGCGACCTAATAATTTAACTACTTGACCGCGGTTAATAGATTGGTTTGGTTTGAATGTGCCATCAGCATATCCATTGATGATACCTGCTTCAACTAGTGCGTTGATTGCTACCTCGTGGTCGTTACCTGCTACATCTGAGAATCCTGCTGCAGAAGCCACTGGTACGATAGCAGAAGCTACTAAAGTAGCTGTTGCAGCCGTAGCTACGAATTTTTTGTATTTCTTTGGTTGGTTAGCCATAGAAAAATTTCCTCCTCTAAGTTCAAAAATTATGTTTATACCACATAGATATGCAGTAAATAAACAACTACACATAAAAGTATAGTTGTATCCCTAAAAGTTGTCAATCATATTTTGGGAAAGTTTCTAATTCATTTCCGGAAAAAATAGGACGTCTAACTCTCTTTTACCATTGTCGGCTATCTAAGGTTATTTTTCAAGTAAAATCACGTAATTTTCCCAACAAAATCTTTCTTTCTATGGATAAATGTACATATTTCATAGATTTCTGCTTGGTTTATCGTAAAAGTACAGGTAAGAGCTAAAAAAATAGAAGTGTTGGTAGATTGTTTCATCCATGATTCGAAGTGACCATAAGTATCTATATTTTAAAAGCAACAAAACGAAAAAAGCTCAAGCATATAATATGCTTGAGCTTTTTTCGCTTGGGCTACCAACCGTTGTTTCCTTGCAGGGAATTCTATTATTTCATAGAGGAAATTCCTATACACCTACAGTCTAACACTTTCAATTTAAAACGACAATACCATTTTTTAAAAATTACTGCCGTTTCTTTCTAGCCACTTCCAGTAAAAATAATGGAAGTGCCACTTGACGCTTGATACGCTTAGGTTCTTTTAATAATCGATAAAACCATTCAAGACCGAATTTCTGGAAAATTTCTGGTGCTCGCTTCACTGTGCCTGCAAGCACATCAAATGAACCACCCACACCTTGATAAATCGTTGGGTGCAATTGATCACGATTCGCATTAATCCAATTTTCTTGTTTTGGACTGCCCATTGCTACAAATAGTAAATCAGGCTGTGCTTCGTTAATGCGGTCAATTACCTTCTGCTTGTCTTTTTCATAGCCGTCCTGTATGCCGACTATTTTAATAGAAGAAAATAATGATTCGAGTTTTGCTTTTGCCGCATCTGCTACACCTGGCTTGCCCCCATAAAGGAAAATAGGCTTACCACGTTTTGCCGCTTCTTCGCAAAGCTTCATCATCATATCCACACCCGTCACGCGTTCACGAATTTGCCCTTTTTGAATTTTTGACGCAAGGATAACACCAATACCATCTGGAATTTGAAATTCCGCTTCATTCAATAGCTTCTTTAAAGCAGGGTCTTCTTTAGCTTTGATAATTTTTTCAGGATTGATGGCAACAACGAGCGCCTTTTGTTTTTTCTCAATGCGCTCAAATGCCATATCCATTAATTCATCGTAGCCCTCCGTATTGACGTTTATGCCAAGTACTGTTTCTTTCATCGGTTTTTCGCATCCCCAAGTAAATGGAACTCAAAGCCCGCTTCTTGCCAATTTTCACGGTTTAAGCAGTTTTTCGTATCGAAGACGATTTTTGTTTTTGCTGTCACGTCTGCGGCGTTTAGTGCTTTGAATTCATTGTGATCCGTTAGTACAACAATGATGTCAGCATCTTTTGTTGCTTCCTCTAAGCTTTGTGTTTGTGTAACATGTTTGTTTTCTTTAATGTGTGGATCAAAAGAAATCACATCTAAGCCTAGATTTTGTAGTTCATCAATCACAATTGTTGATGGACTTTCTCGCATATCATCAACATTTCCTTTGAAGGCTAGTCCAAGTACTGCTACTTTGCCACCTGCAATTTTGTTTTGATTTAAGATTGCCTGTGTTTTTTGTGCTGTATAGCTTGGCATACTGTCATTTGTATTACGAGACAGGTGAATCATTTGTGCTTGCTCGCCACCAAGCTCCACAAGGAACCATGGGTCAACTGCGATACAGTGACCGCCAACACCAGGACCAGGGAAATGCACATTTACGCGTGGGTGATAGTTCGCGAATTTAATCGCTTCCCATATATTCACGTCCAGTTTTTCTGCCATTTTCGCTAACTCGTTCGCAAAAGCAATATTAACATCACGGTATGTGTTTTCCATAACCTTTACTAGTTCAGCCGTTGTTGCATCTGTCAGGTGGATTGTGCCATTCACAAATGTTTGGTAAAGCTCTTTTGTCATTTGTGATGATTTCTCATCGATCCCACCAACGATACGGTCGTTGTTCACTAATTCTTCAAAAATACGACCTGGAATTACACGTTCTGGTGAATGTGCTACAAATAGATCAACACCGAATTCAAGGTTTGCTTTAATCAGCTCTGGTAACATCACATGCTCCACTGTTTTCGGTGGTACTGTCGATTCAAGAATTACAAGATTTCCTTTTTTTACAAAAGGTACAATAGAAGCAGTTGCTTGACGCACATACTCTAAATTAGCTGTATTGTCAGCATTGATTGGTGAAGGAACAGCTACGATGAACACATCTGCTTCCTGCGGTGTTGTTGACGCTGTTAGGAACCCTTCATCTACTGCTTTGTTCAGACGCTCCTGCAAGCCGTTCTCTTCTATATGAAGTTTTTTCTCTTGTATACTTTTTACTGCTGCTGGGTTTACGTCCACCCCATGTACTTTTATGCCGTGGTTGGCGAACATTACAGCCGTTGGTAAACCGATATAGCCAAGTCCAACGACACAAATTGATTTAGTCATTCTCTATTCTTCCTTCCGTTTCAAAAACGAGTAGTCATTAATTTTATATATGTTGTGTAAATGCAATCGCATTTTTGTTCTGCATTATAGTATACATCTTTCAAGGGAAAGTGTGAATCAATTTGTCATTTTGAAGCGTTTTCTGTGCTCTATTTACTTTGGTTGGGGTGCAGGGTGGTTGTATTTGAGTTTTATCAGCGATTTTTGCGGGATTATCAGCGATTTTGGGTCTTCTATCAGCGATTTCGGTTTTTCTTCAGCTTTTTCCATTTAGAAGCGACAAGTTGTATTTTGTGTTTTTACCAGTGCCACTACGGGTTAGAAACAATCTTTGCAATAAGCGTTTTGTAACATGTGGACTACCAACATTCAAAAAGTCGCGACATTCCCTGTTCGTCATCGTATCGCCCACAAGCATATAAAAATCCTTGAGCGCCGACACATGTGCCTCTTTACATCGATGTTCACACTTCTGACAAAACCATGTTGCTTTTAATTTCAGCATGCCAAACTGACCGCAACTTTCACAATAAACACCCCTTTGCAAAACAGACGGTTCAATATGATAGTATCGGCAAAGTGGAAACGGATTCTTTTGCTGCTGCAACTGTGACAAAATGATGTGCGATACATCGTTTATAGCAAAATCCAATTTCCTTGCTAATAGCTTATGGATATAAATCGGCAACTCTTTCCCCATGACGATTGGCAATCCGCTTCCCTCTCGATGAACATCTACATTATTGAAAGGAAAAACTATTGCGCCATATAAAGGCATAGTAATGCGATGAGCATCTAAGAAATGCTGCATTGCCTGTATATATTGCTCAAGTTGAATTTCAGGATGTGTAAAGGTACGAACTTCTCCTGTTTCCGTGGTACGGATGAGCTGACGAGGGTCACTTTTAAAATGTACAGTTCCTCGAATATTTTTTATTTCTAAAATAATGATTCCGCTTGGTGTAATAATCAAAATATCGATTTGCATCGGAAGGATAGTGGGAAGTATAACATTGTGGAATATGTGGCAATCGCTGAGTGGTTGTAATTTTTGAAGCTCGTTCGTAATGTATTGCTCACCAAAATCACCCGCTTCCTTATTTTTTAGTTCCTTTTGTAATTTTTGGTACTGTGGATGTGTTGACGGTAGACGAGCTACGAGTGCGTGCAGTCCAAGTGTGCGTGGTGAAGGCATAAACGGTTTAACAATCAAAGACATCGCTCCTTTTCTACAAACTATAACAAGAATAAGAGTGGAAAAATACTAGTTGCTTCAAATTAAAAATTTGCCGCTTTTTCTAAGGGTAAGTGGGTAAAATTTGCGGGTTTTTCGCGATGATTGTACTATTAGCGGCGATTGTTCAGGGTTTACCGGCGATTGCTCTTCGTTTACCGGCGATGTTTGCACTTTTATCAGCGATATTGCTCGTGGTCTGCTTATCAAAAAAAGGAATCTCCATTAGTATCTGGGATTCCTTATCTTTCCACTATCTAACAATTTTAAGATTGATTGAGCCTGTTGCATATGAAGGGCCAATACATATTGACCGGCTTGTAATAGAATTTGTGATTTTACCATATTCATCATTTCTTTCGCAATATCTGCATCACGAATACGGGACTCAGCTGCCGTTAAATTTTCTGCAGTGTTCATGTTTGCGTTATATGCATGTTCAAGACGGTTTTGATAGGCACCCAGGCGCGAACGCTCATTGGATACTCGCTTTAAAGATTCGTCCAACGTAGAAATGGCTTTATCCGCGTCTTCTCTTGTAGCAATAGAGGTTGTGTCATTAAGATCAAGCGCCCCTGCACCCATATCATTGATGTGCAATTCAATACTTTGCCCAGCATTAGCACCGGCCTGAATTTCAATGCCATTTGTTGCGTAGTCACCATTTAGTAGTGTTTTTGTATTAAACTCGGTATCTTTTGAGAGACGTTGAATTTCTTTTTTTAATTCCTGAAACTCCAAATCCAGTTGCTGACGATCGCTATCTGTCATTGTGTCATTGGCGGACTGGACTGCTAGCTCACGCATCCGCTGAATCATGGCATGTGTTTCATTCAGTGCGCCCTCTGCTGTTTGAACAAGTGAAATTCCATCCTGAATATTTTTTGACGCCATGTTCAAACCACGAATTTGCGCACGCATTTTTTCGGAAATTGCGAGTCCCGCTGGATCATCCGCTGCACTATTTATTCGATAACCTGAGGAAATTCGCAACATTGACTTGCTCATTGCATTGTAATGCCGGTTCATATTGTTTAGAATCGACATCCCCGTAGCTGACCATTTGCCAAGCATTGCTTATCCACCTCCATATATTGTATTTTTATTAATATCGGTCTACGGTAATTTCTGTTAAGCGTGCAATTCGTACTTTTAACAACATTATCCATATGCTACCGAAGACATTTACAATTTTTCACCTGCTATTTATGACAAGTTAAATTTAAAAGCACCCCTCCTTTTCAATGAAAGTGGGTGCTTATTTGTTGTGCCATGTATTCAAGATTCGAAACCTCCGAGTTGATTGCTCTTTTGGTGAAGTAGTTCAAAAAAGAGCGCCTCATTGTAATCTAACAGTGCCTTGTCGATTAAATAATCAAAGTTTTTTTGCTCCATTTCGATTATAAGGTGATTCATCTCACCCACTGTCACAGAAGAAACAAGCGGTATTTGCGGTTTCGGTGTAGCGCTTTCAAGAATGGGTGCTAGATGTTCATGGACATTTGTAATGAGTAATAATTGATAAAGTGGTAAACGAATGAAACGATTTCCCTTTTGGAAAACGAATACCTCAGATAAATTTTCGATTTGTTGTGTATGCAAGTTGATAATCATTTCTTTTCCTTCGATGGGTATGAAATGGAAAATCTCATTCTCTTTTAATATAGAGAAATATTGATAAGCAAATACGAGACGCAATTTATCTCCAGTAATTTTTGTGTAAAATGGCTTCATGTATTGAACTTGCATCATCCTTCATCCCTCCTGAATTATCTGATTATTCAGATTTTAACATAAATAAATCCTCTTGTTAACTATCTTTACTTCAATTTTTTTCTTTATAATCATTCAGCTTATCATGTCCCCGTTTTAATCGTATAATGGGAGGACAGTCTTTTTTACCTGATAAACAGTGACATGCAAACAACATTAAAATAACACAGTTATTATTGAGAGGAGTGGAGTTATGGTTTTATCTATTTCGCAACTAGCTAAGGAACATCAGCAATTTGTACTTGCAAAAGTAAAGGAAGCTGAGATGGACTTACATCCTTCCTCAACCGAAGATGAGGAGCTTGTGCGTCGTGCAGTTTTTTCAGTACGTAATAAATCTATTGCATTTGAACGTTTTAATAGCGCAAGTTCTATATTATATGCAAGTGTACAGGATGTCAGACCCACTTTTATAGAAATTGACTTTGCACACGAAACATTATTTTGTAATTGCCCACAGCTAAAATGGTGTCGCCATCAGCTTGGTGCATTGCTTGCACTCTATCAGTACTTTGATTCGGTACAAAATTGGTCTAGTGCATGGCGAGCGCAAAAATCCGTGCAGTTAAAAACATTGGCCGATGAACGTAGTCCTGAAAGCTGGGGATTAATGGCTAACGAAGTGATGAAGCGTTTACTGCCACCTGGTCGTGTACTGGAAGGCTATGGTCTATCTGCTATTCGCTCTGATGCACTAGAGCGTCTTCGTAAACATATGCCCTTTGAACGTGAATGGCAGCCGCTTTATAAACTGTTTATGGAACTGACCATCATTAATACGATATGGCGCCATTTAAATGAAACACCCGGGCATTCCCTTGATTCACCCTATATGAAATACTTTATTGATCAAAGTATTCAATCTTTTGAAAGTACACTGACGGAACTTAATGGACGCTCACGCCTTTTTGCAACCGATCCTTTTTACAATGCACTTCAACAAATTGTACGAGATTTTTTATTAGAACGTCGTGAACTCTTTGCCAGTCGACTACAAATCTACATGCTGCTATGGGCAGTACTTTTTTATGAGAAGCCTCGACGTGAGCAAGAACTAGCATTGCTAAATGAACTTGAAAATCCATCATCTGAGATTTCATTGCAATCATTGAAGCTATTGTTTTACGTCCTATTACAAAAAGAACAATTATTAGAAGAAAGTATTGCACATATAAATATCGAGCATATGAACGACTTATTTGAGCTTGCTACCTTTGCTAAGCGAGCAGGAGAGCCGCAAGCCCAGACATCCATCTTGCGCGCGATGCTACCATTTGCAGAAGCCTTTTTACAGGAAACTGTACCCGTAGTACAGCGTGCTCAATATGTTCGACAGTTCCAATTATTATATGAAGACATACAACTGACTGACGAAGAAGAAACCTCCCTATATAGTGCTTTTGGTGTTTACGGGCTTCAGCCATTTTCGTTCTTCCTTATAAAAAAAGAACGCTATCGTGAATGGGCAGCCTTGCATCAATTAAATCTCTCTTCCCTTTCTTATTTAGAAATGTGTGGATTAAAAGATGTGCTACAGGTAGCTCCTGCGACTGTATTGCCTTTGTATCATGTCTATGCAATGGCAGAGATTACCCAAAAATCACGCATGAATTATAAACAGGCGGTTCGTATATGGAAAAGTATGCGAAGTGCAGCAAAACGAGCCGGAAAAACTGGTTATTTTGAAACATACATGCAAACAATACGTACAGAGTTCAAACGACTACGTGCATTACAGGAAGAGATTGAGAAAGGAAACTTAGTATGATGACTTTAAATGCTACCTCTCCGTTTACGAAAAAAATACAGCTCCGTATTGAGACAGTTCAGGAAGGTTACTTTGCGTTACAGGGCTTTACTGCTGGTGGTGTAGCAATGGATGCAAGTTCACTTGTTTCTTCCTTGTTTTTTAATTATGAAACAAATGTCTATGGTTTACTGGCCAATCATTCAGACTTTTCCATCGAAGTTTCTACTGCAGAGCTACTCGATATCTTTTCCTCTCGCTATCAGCATCCATTTATACAATGGCATGGGATAAATGAAGAGAGTAGCTCCTTATTAGAAACCGTGTCGACACTACAAGTGTACTGGCAAGACCCAACACTTTGGAACCATGCCATTATTGCTGATGATTTTTCATCGTTAGCTTTTCCAATTGATGGTATTGAAACAAACTTACTTGAGACTGCAGTGCAACAAAAGCTTATAAATGCAGGGTTGTTGCTATCCGATTTACCAAAACTATTACCATTTTTCATGCGTGGTGGCTGGCCTTTAGAACAGGATCGTCAGGCTGGCACTGTCAGGGTGTCACTACGTTTAAGTGAGCCTGAAGAAGACTCGGACGTATGGTTGTTAGAAACTGTCCTTAGCACAGCAACGACAAAAAATTATTGGACACCCGCTATCCGCAAGCAAACACTACCAATCGTAGATGCCTTACCGACAAAGTGGCAGGAATTTGCAAATGATATTGTGCAGCAACAAACACAAATCGTGGAACTTCTGTCCATTGACGATATACGAAGCGATATTTTTATTCATGAGACGCTTGAGGATTTAGAAGTTCGCTCATTTTTACGTGAAGATTTGGCTAGAATACAAGCACTTGGCTTTGATGTCGTGCTACCAGCTTGGCTAAAGGATTTAAAACAATCGAAGATGCGTGTTCGTGTAAGTACGGGGAATGCATCCACTAAAAAAGTTGCTGGATTAGATGATATATTAACATTTAAATGGCAGTTTTCTATGAACGGTGAGTCGATTTCACCTGAGCAATTTAAAAAACTTGTAGATGAAAAACGTGAATTCATACGTATTGGTACAGAATGGTTTCGTGTAGATGCAAACTGGATGCAGGAAATGCGCGAATTAATGCAACAAGCGGAAGATGAAAGCTGGACTGTTCGCGAGTTACTATTCCGTGAATTACCAGAGGATTTATCGCTTCCGCTAGAAGAGGAGGACGCTGATGATGTACTACGGGATGACCCTCTCTTTGCATTTGAATTGCAGCAATCTCTAAAATCCTATATGGAGCAGTTACAAGAGAAAAAAGGGTTACCATCTGTTCCACTACCTACTTCACTTCAAGCTGAGTTGCGCCCTTATCAGCAGGAAGGCTTTGAATGGCTCATTTTTATGCGTGAACAAGGCTTCGGCGCTTGTCTAGCTGACGATATGGGTCTTGGTAAAACCGTTCAGCTTATTTCATACCTATTGCATGTTAATGAAACCATGGATTCATCTAAGCCCTCTATTATCATTTGTCCGACGTCGGTACTCGGCAACTGGCAAAAGGAACTAGCTCGTTTCGCTCCTTCCTTAATCGTGCATACGCATTATCAAGCAAATCGAGCGAAGGAAGAAACTTTTGTACAACTTGTAGAGCGAGAAAAACCACATGTTATCTTATCTACCTATGGTACTGTGTCACAGGATGCGGAGTTTTTACAGGTAATTGACTGGACTACCGTTGTACTGGATGAGGCACAGAATATTAAAAATATGCAAACATTACAATCTCGTTCAATTCGTAAATTACAAGGGAAACACCATATTGCCTTGACAGGTACACCTGTTGAAAACCGCTTATCAGAGCTTTGGGCTATTTTTGATTTTATTCATAAAGGTTATTTAGGTAGCTTCGGTCGCTTTAATGAAGAATTTATTTTACCAATAGAACGCGATGAATCAGAATCACATAAACAAAAGCTTCGTGCGAAAATACAACCATTTTTACTACGTCGAACAAAACGTGATCCTAGTTTACAGCTTAATTTACCAGATAAACAGGAATCCAATGCTTATTGCCCATTAACTACTGAGCAAGCATCTCTTTATGAAGGTTACATTTTAGAGACCCTTGATCAGCTAGAGCAATTAACAGGCTTTCAGAAAAAAGGGCGTGTTTTAAAAATGCTCAGTAAATTGAAGCAATTATGTAATCATCCTGCCCTCTATTTAAAGGAACCTTTCGAGGATGCCACAACAATGCTAACTCGTTCTACCAAATTAGAACGTATTGTACAAATGGCGGCGGAAATCGTGGACAATGGTGAGCAGTGCCTCATTTTCACACAGTATATTGGTATGGGACAATTGCTACAGCATTGCTTTAGTGAATTGCATAATGTCGATGCTCCGTTTTTAACTGGTGCTATGCCAAAGCAACAACGTGACCGATTGGTGGAGGCTTTTCAGGCAGGAGAATTCCCTATTTTCATCCTTTCCTTAAAGGCAGGAGGCACAGGACTAAATTTAACAGCTGCCAACCATGTGTTGCATGCCGATCGCTGGTGGAATCCTGCGGTTGAAAATCAAGCCACAGACCGAGCTTATCGTATTGGGCAAACACAATTTGTGCAAGTGCATAAGTTTGTTACAATCGGTACTATCGAAGAGAAAATTGATAAAATGCTGGCGCAAAAATCTGCATTATCGGAAGAACTCATTCAATCAAGCCAATGGTTAACGGAACTTGCAGATCATGAGCTTCGTGATTTGATGACACTTGATTATAATATTCCAACGTAATATACGCGCCAAGAGCATAATGTTCTTGGCGCGCTTTTAGTTTGCCAATTTCAGTGAACAATGTTGTTACTACTTTCCTACTTACTTCAACTTCATATTTAATTGTGTGTGAAATGCTCATTGCTGTGCGGTCTACAACAATGATTAAGTCATTTAAGGTAATACATCCATCCTTTCAATTAAATGATTACGGTGCAAGTGCTATCAGGAGAATGGCGGATCAGATAATTTTCAAACTTGCTCCGTATGTATAACGTAATTTGTTATACTACCGGTAATTGTACTTCTTCCTGTGGCAACACAAAATCTTTTAAGCTATTCTGCTCAGTGATTGACTGTGGTGGTCCAATTGCCCCCGCACTATCTCGGGGCTTAAGCTTATAAAATCGGACATCTTCTACGACTACTTCTGTAATGTAAATCTTTGAACTTTCTTCATTCACGAATGACCTTGACTGGATACGGCCATTTGCACCAATTAAGGAACCTTTTCCGCAATATTTAACGATACGCTCTGCCAGTTTTCCCCATACTGTGCAAAGAATAAAGTCAGCCTCCACTTCCCCACGACTGTTTTTGTAATTGCGGCTAACGGCAAGAGAAAAATGTGTTTGCACTCGATTGCCAGATAATTGTCGTAATATAGGATCTTTTGTTAATCTTCCAACTAGTCCGACCTGATTCATCAATTCACCTCCTTTGCTTTTAATTGCTCTCATCATACAAGAGCACTTCTAAAATTGGCAAAAGTCGAGTTTTGTAATTTATGCTGATTTTTAAGCATAAATTGGCTATATTGATATGTTTATTTTTCATTGTTAGAATGTTTTGCCAAAATGAAGCTTATGTACGTAATAAATAGCCCTGTTTTTTAAAATTTTAAATTTTGCATATTTATCACTTTACTAATTAAATATGCAAAAGCCAGTGATACACCATGCCTAATTGATTATGTTATACTAAAAGGAATGACCGACTTAGGAGGATACATAATGAAAACATTTAAAATGCTTTCCTTTGATCTTGTTACCAAAGATGGCATACAACCTTTTCCTTTAGTCGATGGCATTATTATTAACCAGGAAAACAGCCATCAATCTTGGATTCTTGAACTGTTTATGGACCGACAATTCCGCTCGATCTTTGATGAATTATTAGCGAATGATGCCGTTTTCAATGTCCGTGCAGTTATTTCATCTCCCGATAATGAACCTGCCCCTTTCCGCGTTGCCGTACATGCCGTACATGAAATTGGCGAACATATCTCCATACTTTTAAAAGGGACATTAAAGATAAAACGTTCAAAATATGCTGAGCAACTGCTTGCAGAACTTCTTGCAGAGGGCGTTTCATCAGAGGAGTTACTGGACCGCTTTGCACATGGTATGAAAGAACGACCAAAACTGAAAAATGACTAATTCACCTCTAGAACGATGCGTAGTTTTACGTATCGTTCTTTTTTATATTGGACAAGCGAGAACATTCAGGTAAATGTGATGTAAAAAATATGGGAGGGAACGCATTTGAAATTTGATGTACGTAACTTCCGCGGATATTCCCGCACCTTCCTCACTTCTCCATACAGAAAAAAGTGATTCCGTATAATGGGAATCACTCTTTTTGTATTTATCGGTTATCTAAGTTGTCACGGTCTTTGATGTCTTTATTGTCTTCAATAATATCTTCATTATTGACGCCATTTGTACCGTTCATGTTGTTGTTATTACGATCGACACCATTCGCATTAGGGGCGTTGTCAACACCATTTGTGCCGTTCATATCAGCATTGGTTCCTGGTGCTGTAGCATCTGGAATTACATTATTATCATTAACTGTACCACGATCACCGTTAACATCACGATCATAGACGTCATCATTCCTGTCTGGGTCTATTGCATCTTCGACATCATTGACGCCTTCACGAATGTCGTTCCTTGTATCCTCCATGGGAGTCTCGTCAGCTGCATTGTTTCCCCAGTTACAACCTCCAAGGAATACTGTAGCAAGAATCATGGTGAAAAATGACATTTTCCACATAAAAAAACCTCCTTTCTCCGTTAGGTACTATGTCATCAAATACATCTTGTGCATTTGTGATCCTACATAGATTGCCCGGGAAAGAAGGTTACTATCCGATTTTATTACAAACTATTTTTGTTTTTCTTTTAATAACTGTTCGATATATGCTGCCTCAGCTTTACAGTCATAAGTATAGTTTGTATCTAGCCCTTTTTGTAATGCCTCGATTGTTTCGACCTGTTTAGCTGTTGGTTCTTCATTTAAAATTTTGGCAATTACCTCATCGATTTTTTGAGCCATTTCTTCATGGAATTCAGTACTCATCAAAACATCTGATGGGATTTTTTCGATCCAAGCGGCATTTTGCTGAAAATAAGACTGCCAGCTAGCAATGAAGTCTTCCATAGAAAAGCGCTCTTCATCCCAACCAATACTTGCCAAGTATGATTCGAAAGATGTTGAAATCGAACGCGTAATGCTAATTTTAACACCTGAAGACAATTCCTTATACATCTATATAATCCTCCTACGTTTTAAAAAACCTCAAATTACATGTATTTCAATTCACAATCGCTTATTCGCCATCGCGCTCTCAGAACATAAATCATTTATAAAACCAAAAAAATATTCAACTACATTATTTTATAACTTTTAGCCTATAATTGCAAATTAAGGCTGTTTTGGCTGTTCCGGTCCAATTGCAAATAAAATATCTGCCTCACATACTAGCTCACCATCGACAGTAGCAATACCGTGTCCTTTGCCCATAGCACCGCGTAGCTTTACGAATTCTACCTCTAATCGAAGCTGATCTCCCGGCACTACTTGACGCTTAAAGCGACAATTGTCTACACCTGTTAAAAAAGCTAGACGTCCTTTAAATTGCTCTGCATTTAATAATGCTACCCCACCAACTTGTGCTAATGCTTCTACAATTAATACGCCTGGCATTACTGGATAACCTGGAAAATGGCCATTAAAGAAGTCTTCGTTAATGGAAACATTTTTTAAGCCTACTGCACGCTTACCTTCTTCTAATTCCACAATACGATCGACAAATAGAAAAGGATAACGATGTGGTAAAATTGCTTGAATTTGTTCTGCTGTTAACATTTCTTTTCCCCCTTAGAATATGTATTTATGTAAAACGCAAAGGATGGTAAAGAATATTATTATTCTTTACCATTCATTATGTCAAATATATGCTGCCATGTCTCTGTTTTAAAAACATCCAGTGCTTTACCTTCGCCTATTACACTGTAGCCAACCATTGTTCCTAGAATAGCTGCAACTACGATTAACACGATAACAAGTACAACACGTAACCAAATCGGAATCAGTCGTATTTGCACCCATCGAACCTCTCGTTGCTCTCCATTTGAGCGTCGTTCCTTCTCTTCTGGTGGCGTTTCGGTTTCTTTTGTCGGCACAGAACGGCGACGTGAATCGTTTGTCATAGCTTGTACTCCTTCATTTCTAACTAGACATTTATAAGAGCGTTAACCTATCGAATACCATTAATCAGTCCCAGCATTTGGTCTGCTAAGGTTACGGCTCTTGCATTGAATTGATAAGAACGCTGTGTTTGGATTAAATCTGTCATCTCTTTTGATAAGTTGACATTCGACATTTCAAGCGTACCACCTTGCATGCCTACTTGCTGACGATTTGCCCCTTGTAATTCCGTTAATACTTCAGCTTGATTATACCCTAATTCGGCTAAGTTATTCGGTAAACCTATATATGTGCCAGAAATATGCTCCATTAGCTGTGGCTTTTGCAGTTCTGTAACGGCTATATCCGTACGAATAATATTGCCATTCGCATCAGTTGCCTCTAAAACGCCTCCATTGCTTATACCAAAGCTGTTCACATTATCCGGTAATGTAATCGCTTGCCCTGATGCATCTGCAAGTGGATAGCCATCTGCATTTACAACCATAGCCGTTCCATTATTCAATGGTGATAAATAAAAGTCACCTTGACGAGTATACACTGTTTTTGATCCATTTTCACCATCTGGCATCAAAATATTAAAATATTGCTTTGGTTTTGTAAAAGCAAAATCAAGGTCACGATTTGTTGTTTGTAATGAGCCCTGTTTATGATTCGTTTGAATTTGGCCGAGCATTGCCCCAGCGCCATAGCGAATACCAACAGGCGTTTGACGCTCAGCGCGGTCTTGCTTATCATTATTGAATTGTTGATAAAGCAATTCATTAAAAGTAGATTCCTGTGTTTTATAGCCATGTGTATTACTGTTAGCAATATTATTACTAATCGTATCTAATTTATTTTGCAATTGCCCCATTGTATTAGTTGCGGTAATCATCGTACGTAACAATTGACAACGCCTCCTGTTTGCTTATTATATTTTGCCAATTTCATTGACAGCCTTTTCCATACTGCGATCATAAGCTTGTAACACTTTTTGATTTGCTTCAAACGCGCGGTATGCTGTCATTAAGTCTGTCATGGTACGACTAGAATCAACGTTCGAACCCTCAAGGAAATTTTGACTTAGTGTAAAGGATACACCATTCGCACCATAAGCAGTCGGTAAATTTTCTCCATTTTGTGTACGAATTAAGCCGTTATCTTGTTTTTGTAGCATGTTCGGATTTGCAGCAAAAGATACACCTACTCGTGCTACCTGTTGATTATCTACAAAAATTGTACCGTCTTGGTCTAAGCGAAAATCATCATTTTGTAGCTGGATGCGCTGACCTGCTTCAGATAGCACATACAGCCCTTGTGGATTTACTAAATAGCCTTGACCATCTAAAGTAAAGTTCCCGTTACGCGTATACGCTTCTCCACCTTCTGGATGAGCTAAACGGAAGAAAATCGAGCCTGTAACACCATCTTCATTTTGCGGTAAGTATCCATCGATTAAGGCCATATCTGTCGGTAAATCTGTGCTATAAATTTGACCTTGTATGTAATTTGGCAATGTTTCCTGCATGTAAATCCCTGTGTTCAATGCACCAACTTGGCTCATATATTGCGAACCAGCTTGCTGATTAGCAGGTGCATTCGTTTTACCTACGCTTGACATAAGCATGTCCGGAAACGAACGAATTGTTGATTGGTCTGCCTTAAATCCAGGAGTATTGGCATTTGATAAGTTATTAGTTAATAATTCTGTACGTCTTTGTTGTGTAATCATCCCTGTTGCTACAGTATAAAACCCTTTAAACAAAGGAATCACCTCATTCTATTATTATAGGGAAGCAGGTACTCGATCGATATTTTCAAGCATAATGCCTGTACCAATTGCAACACAATCCATCGGGTGTTCTGCAATGAAAACAGGTACTTTTAACTCTTCAATTAATAGCTGGTCCATGCCATGTAACAAAGCACCACCGCCAGTAATAATAACGCCACGATCAATAATATCAGCGGATAACTCTGGTGGTGTTTTTTCTAGTACATTTTTCGCCGATTGAACAATCATCGCCACCGATTCATGTAAGGCACGTTCAATTTCTTCCGAGTGGATAGCAATTGTACGCGGTAAGCCTGTTACCATGTCACGACCACGAATATCCATTGAGTCACTACGACCACCTTTAAATACTGTACCAATCGTCATTTTAATTGCCTCTGCTGTACGTTCACCAATCAGCAACTTATACTCTTTTTTAATGTACTGCAAAATATCGTTATCGAAAACATCTCCAGCAACCTTGATAGATTCACTCGTTACAATATCCCCCATTGAAAGGACAGCGATATCTGTTGTCCCACCACCAATATCAACGACCATATTACCGCTTGGTTGGAAGATATCCATACCTGCACCTATTGCTGCTACTTTAGGTTCTTCTTCTAAATATACTTTTTTACCGCCCGATTTTTCAGCAGCTTCACGAATAGCCTTTTGTTCAACACTAGTAATATTTGTTGGACAGCAGATTAGTATACGTGGCTTCGTTAAAAAGCCCTTTAAATTTAATTTATTGATAAAATGTCTAAGCATTGCTTCTGTAACATCAAAATCTGCAATTACTCCATCTCGTAATGGACGAATTGCAGTTATATTGCCCGGCGTGCGCCCTACCATTTGTCGAGCTTCTTCCCCTACCGCTAATACCTTATTTGTTTTTCTATCAATCGCCACCACAGAAGGTTCGTTCAGGACAATTCCCTTCCCTTTTACGTGGATTAATACGTTCGCAGTTCCTAAGTCAATGCCAATATCTTTCGAAAACATTCTATAATTTCTCCTTCCCGCCAGTTCCAACTACATAACGTTCATTTTTATCTGTTTATCTAGAATATTTTATCACACCCTATTGGTAATTTCACCTAAATTTAGTGAATATGTATGTTTTCCTTCAATTATATAAGTTGACGTAATCAGGTACAAAAAAAGAACGAATCATTCTTGACTCGCTCTTTCTTTCCACTTGTTTTTCGTTGCCTCTCCTCCACGAATATGACGTACGGCCTTATGGTAGGCGAGTATTTCTTTCACTTGCTCAGCTAATCCTTCATGAATTGTAGGTAATCGCTCTGTTAAATCTTTGTGCACCGTACTTTTTGAATAACCTGTCATTTTCGCGAGGACACGCACAGTTTCACGCGTCTCAATCAATAATTCACCGAGGCGAATGCAGCGCTTCCGAATGTGCTCGTGCACGTTCTTCGTCCTTTCCACACAATTTCACAAAATGGCTTTGGCATCAGATGCACGTCTGCGCATTTCTTCACCTTATGTGAGGACAAAGCTATTCAGAACACGATTTGCACTTTCTGTTAATATGCTGATTTTTTTATTAATATCTTGTCACTCAAGCATTTAAATGTGGCTCATGAAACAGCTGTCGCAAAGTTGAGATTGTTTTAGGCTTCTTTCTCCAACTGACATATTTTTGGATAAATTATGTACTCGCGCCAAAAAAGCCACTGTTCGTGGCTTTTTTTAGATCAGCGCTTATCGCGTACGGATGTTTTGTCAGTGCGAAAGCGCTATGACAGCAACGAACGGGCGCGAATGTAGTTTTTAAAACGCTAATAATTTCTTTGGATTAATAAATTTTCCGTTTTCTAGTACTTCAAAATGCATGTGAACGCCAGCTGCTTGATTCCACTCATTGTCAGTTGCTTTTCCTAGTACCTGACCTTGTGTCACCTCATCGCCTTCCTTCACTGCAATGTCCTTCACAGAGCTATATTGTGTCTGCTTACCATTCGAATGCTCTAGTACAATCTTATTGCCTGTGAACGCATCTAGTTTTACCTCTAGTACTTTACCACTCAAAGCAGCAACTACCTCAAACTCTTCTCCATTCATAGAAAGCGAAATACCAGATGAAGTAGTGAATGTTTGATTGAATACCATTAAGGCATTCTCACGTGATTCTTCATTGGCCTCTAGCTCATAAAATTCCTGTGAAACTTGTACTTTACTAAGATTCGTTTCCTTGAATGGGTACTTCATTGTTTCTGTACGTGCATTGGTTTCAACTACTGGACCTGGTTCCACTTGCGCTAAATCTGGTAACGGAGCCTCTTCTACTTTTGATACAAGACTATTGTAACCAAATAAAATACCTGCTAGCATTAGAGCGCCACCCGCATACACTGCTGGCCAAAACCAAGGTTTCTTCTGTAACTGTTCTTTTTGAGAAGTTTTACTATTTTTATCCTCTCTCATTTTCATCACCTCTAGTTGCAGTGTGAACAACTAGAAGTTATTTTAAACATGCATCTATTTTTTTTATCTCAATTTGTTGATAATAGTAGTGTAAAATTTCTGCAGCAGTCTTTCCATCGCTCGCCATTGCCTCTGCACCATACTGGCTCATCCCTACGCCGTGCCCATATCCTTGTGTTGTCACGCCTACCTTGCCCGTATTCTTATCAAAAGATATAGTAAAGTCACTAGATGGCAACTGCAAAAGCGTTCGTACTTCGCGCCCTGTCCATACGTTATTGCCTAATTGCAATCGTTCAACACGCCCTGAATCGTTGGAGAACAGCTGTAAGCGACTAAAATCAGTTGCTTGCCATTTAATTGGCCATAAAGCATTCCATTCAGCTAATGTCCATTCTTCCATTGCAGTAAACTTTGGAGATGATTGATCGGACATACTTGCAACACTTTGCAAGTACGGAATGTCATTGCCGCTGTAGCCATAAGCACTTTCCGTTTTACCATTACTTGTAGAGTGAAACATTGCCGTGATTAATTCATTATTATATAGAAGAACTTGTCCTTTCGTTTCTGTAATCGCCTCGACAATTTTCTTTTCATTTCCCGGGAAATTGCTAGTCCAATTGGCTTTTCTTTGATTTTTATCATAGAAAACTTGTCTAGCAACCGTTGGAGCAATTGCTTTTTTGCCGTAATTTGTCGTTTTCAATGCATATGTCCTTGCCGCAATAGCTTGTGCTTTTAAAGCCTCTTTTTTAAATGAAACAGGCATTTCTGCTGCTACAACACCTGTTATATACGTTTCTAAAGGGATTTTTTCCTTTTGTCCCTCCACTTCTATGAGAATTTCACAGGCCTGCTCCGTCTTTTGCGGAGAACTATCTTCCAATGTCATTCTTCTCTCACTAAATGCCACTGGAAGCATGTATAATGCACCAATTAAACAAATAACCCCTATACTCATCATCCATTTTTTCATAAGGAATAATATGCTAGACTTCATCTAATTATGTGAACGAGGACATGGAATTTCCATAATACAGCCTAACTTACTGAAATTCTTTCAGTCCATTATTGAACATTTTTCTACTCAGCAACAACAAAAAACCCTTTACTCCCACATACTAGTAAAGGGTTTCTCATGCTATTTAATTGGCTGGAATATGCATAGTTGATTTTTCATTTGACACTACTTCCATTGTTGCGACACGCTCAATATCTGCGCCAAGTGCCGCTAGCTTATCGTGGAAATCTACGTAACCACGGTCTAAGTGATGAAGTTTTGTAACACGCGTAACTCCCTCTGATACAAGACCTGCTAAAATTAGTGCAGCCGCTGCTCGTAAATCTGTAGCCATCACTTCAGCCCCCTGAAGATTTACAGGCCCTTCGATAAACACAGAACGTCCTTCAATTTTAGCACCAGCATTCATGCGACGGAACTCTTCAACATGCATGAAACGATTTTCAAACACCGTTTCCGTTATAATACTCGTACCTTGTGCTGTTAACATTAATGCCATCATTTGTGATTGCATGTCTGTTGGGAAGCCCGGATGTGGCATAGTTTTAATATCTACTGCTTTTAAGACGTTAGGTACCCTTACGCGTATCCCCTCATCTAGCTCTGTAATTTCTACACCCATTTCACGCATTTTTGCAATTAATGCTGTCATATGCTCAGGCACAGCGTTTTCAATAGTCACGTCACCCTTAGTAATTGCAGCTGCTACCATAAATGTTCCGGCCTCAATACGGTCAGGAATAATATGGTGTTCCGTTCCATATAATGTGTCAACACCTTCAATACGAATCGTATTCGTACCTGCACCGATGACACGACCACCCATACTATTTATGAAGTTTGCAAGATCTACAATTTCAGGTTCTTTTGCAGCATTTTCAATCACTGTCGTACCGATTGCTAAAGATGCAGCAGTCATAATATTTTCTGTAGCGCCAACACTAGGGAAGTCCAAATACACATTTGCACCCTTTAAACGGCCATCAGTCTTCGCTTCTACATAACCGTGCCCAAATGAAATTTTTGCCCCCATTGCTTCAAAACCTTTTAAATGTAATTCAATTGGACGAGAACCAATTGCACAACCTCCTGGTAAAGCAACACGTGCAAAACCATTTCGAGCAAGTAAAGAACCCATGACTAAAATTGATGCGCGCATTTTACTTACATATTCAAACTGAGCTTCGCTAGATAGTTCTTTCGTTGTGTCGATATATACAATATTTTCTTCAGGTATATATGTAACATCTGCATTTAGGCTTTTTAATACTTCGTTAATTGTATAGACATCTGCTAAGTTAGGGACTTCTTTAATTACATTTTCTCCTTTAGAAGCAAGTAAAGCTGCTGCTAGGATTGGTAACACTGCATTTTTTGCGCCCTCTACACGAACTTTTCCCTGTAGCTTTTGGCCGCCAGTCACTATAATTTTCTCCACCCTACGTCCCTCCGAATTCAATCTCTTAACCTATCGAATATTTATTTTAAAAAAAGATGTATAATGTCATAATCAGTAAACAAACAACTCTATAGTACAACTTTTCACACGTTCGTTCAAGCATCAAAATCACTATTTTAAGGCATTTGTTGATATTTTTCTATTTATTTATTGTACGCATTATTTTTTTTTTTGTGAATGACCAATAATACGGTACAACTGCCCTCAATTATTAATACATACCCATAGTTTTGTGTACAAAAAACAACATTTGCATGAAATTATTGAAACATGCTTGTACATATTTCAAAGGACCTCATAAATCATCTTATGGAACCCTTTGAAATATGTACGTATAAAATTACCCTACATAAATATAGTTAGGCACTTATATATAATAGAATTAAAACAAGTATGGCAGTTTTCCAGACCAGCTTGAAATTTGTAAAAAGAAATTAGATACGGCCGTGCCAATTGCAATGCTCAACAATATATAAATTAACTGTATTTGAAATACTTTATTTTTCTTAAACAGCTTCTCTAACAAGAAGGCCTGCAAAGCGTAAAATGTAATAGCAATAAAAAATAGATGAGATACAATACCCATTAAAGCTTCTTGTCCTACTGCTTCATAAATTTCCACGTTGATTCCCTCCATTTAAAAAACGGGCAGAAATTAAATCTGCCCGTTAAAAATTGAATTAGATATTACCCTCATGAACGTTGATACGATTCAACGCACGTTTTAATGCTAGGTCAGCACGTTTGAAATCAATGTTATCTTGTTTACCTTGAATACGTCCTTCAGCACGTTTAACGGCTTCTTTAGCACGTTGAACATCGATACTTTCAGCTACTTCAGCAGAAGGAGCTAAAATTGAAATCTTTTCTGGACGAACTTCAATGAAACCACCGCTTACCGCTACAAGCTCAGTTGAACCATTTTCTTTTTTAAGCTTCACTGCACCAATTGCAAGTGGAGCTACCATTGGAATATGGCCTGCTAGTACACCAATTTCGCCTGAAGTCGTTTTCGCGATTACCATTGAAACTTCAGAATCGTATACTGGGCCGTCGGGAGTGACAATATTGACTGTAACTGTCTTCATATTTTTTCCTCCTCGTCCCTAGTATTAAACCTCTACGCCCATGCTCTTCGCTTTTTCAACTACTTCTTCAATTGAACCAACTAAACGGAAAGCATCTTCTGGTAAGTGATCGTATTTACCTTCAAGGATTTCCTTGAAAGAACGAACAGTGTCTTTAACAGGTACGTAAGAACCTTTTTGACCAGTGAATTGTTCCGCAACGTGGAAGTTTTGAGATAAGAAGAATTGAATACGACGAGCACGTTCTACTGTTTGTTTATCTTCATCAGATAACTCATCCATACCTAAGATTGCAATGATATCTTGCAATTCACGGTAACGTTGGATTGTACGTTGTACACCAGTAGCCACAGCATAGTGCTCAGCGCCTACGATTTCAGGTGATAATGCACGAGAAGTCGAAGCTAATGGGTCAACCGCAGGGTAGATACCCATTTCAGATAATTTACGCTCAAGGTTAGTAGTTGCATCTAAGTGGGCGAAAGTTGTAGCTGGAGCCGGGTCCGTATAGTCATCGGCTGGTACATAGATCGCTTGAATAGAAGTTACAGATCCTTTGTTAGTAGATGTGATACGTTCTTGTAGTTTACCCATTTCAGTTGCAAGTGTTGGTTGGTAACCTACCGCTGAAGGCATACGACCTAATAGGGCAGAAACCTCAGAACCTGCTTGTGTGAAACGGAAGATATTGTCGATGAATAAAAGTACGTCAGCACCTTGCTCATCACGGAAGTATTCTGCCATTGTAAGACCAGTTAAAGCTACACGCATACGTGCACCTGGTGGTTCATTCATTTGACCAAATACCATCGCTGTTTGCTTGATAACGCCTGAATCGCTCATCTCGAAGAATAAGTCGTTCCCTTCACGAGTACGCTCACCTACACCAGCGAATACAGAGATACCTGAGTGCTCTTGTGCGATATTATTGATTAATTCTTGGATTAATACTGTTTTACCTACACCGGCACCACCGAAGAGACCGATTTTACCACCTTTGATGTATGGTGCTAATAAGTCTACTACTTTGATACCTGTTTCAAGAATTTCAACTGTCGTTGAAAGTTCATCGAAAGATGGTGCTTCGCGGTGAATTGAATCACGACGAGCGTCAGCTGGAATCTCTTCACCTAAGTCGATTACTTCTCCTAGTACGTTAAATACACGACCAAGTGTAACTTCACCAACTGGTACTGAGATAGCTTTTCCTGAGTCTGTTACTTCTGCTCCACGTTGTAAGCCATCAGTAGATGACATTGCAATTGTACGAACAGAATCATCACCTAAATGAAGTGCAACTTCTAATGCAAGAATTGTTGCTTCTTCATTAGGACGTTCAATCTTAACTGTTAATGAGTTATAGATTGCTGGTAAATGGCCGTTTTCGAATTTTACGTCAACAACCGGACCCATTACTTGAATAACATGTCCTTTATTCATTACTGTGTACCCTCCTATCGTATTCTTATACGACATTGGTGAGCCGAGCCTATTCTAAGGCTGCAGCTCCACCAACGATTTCTGTAATTTCTTGTGTAATTGCTGCTTGACGTGCACGGTTATATTGCAACGAAAGATCTGCAATAAGATCAGATGCATTATCAGTTGCATTTTTCATAGCAGTCATACGAGAAGCATGTTCACTTGCTTTCCCATCTAATAATGCGCCATAAACTAAGCTTTCCGCGTATTGTGGAAGTAGTACTTCTAGAATTGCTTCACCAGATGGTTCGAATTCATAAGAAGCTTTACTGTTTACAGGTGCAATATCTGTTAATGGAAGAAGTTTTTTCTCTGTCACTTCGTTAGCAATTGCGCTGACAAAGTGATTGTAGTACATATAAAGTTCATCATACGTACCGTCAATGAACATACCAACAGCATTACGAGCGATTTCTTTAATATCAGCGAATGTTGGTTGGTCAGGAAGAGCAACCACACTGCTGATGACATTATGATCACGTTTCACAAAGTAATCACGAACAACACGACCTACCGCTAAAATCACGTATTCGTCTTTTGAATTATGACGCTCGTTGATTGTACGTTGTACATGACGTAGGATACTTGAGTTGTAAGCACCTGCAAGACCACGGTCAGAACCAATGACTAAGTAAGCTGTTTTCTTGACAGGACGTGCAGTTAACATTGGATGTCCACTGTCTTTTGTACCTGATGCAATCGCGCCTACTACGTCCTGGATTTTTTCCATGTAAGGAACGTAAGCTTTAGCATTTTGCTCCGCACGACGTAACTTTGAAGAAGAAACCATCTGCATCGCTTTGGTAATTTGTTTCGTACTCTTTGTAGAATTAATACGACCTTTTATTTCGCGTAAGTTTACCACTGGTATTTCACCACCTTTTGTTTTTTAATCAAGTGACTATATCGAGCTTATTCAGATTTAGCGAAAGTTTTTTTGAATGCAGTTAATGCTGCTTCATACTCAGCGTCTGATGCAAGTTCTTTAGTAGTACGAACATGATCTAAAACGTTCGTGTGGTTTGAATCTAACCAGCTTAAGAATTCGCCTTCGAAACGAACGATATCTTGTACTGGGATATCATCTAAATGACCTTTAGTTAATGCATAAAGGATAGCAACTTGCTTTTCAACTTTAAGTGGTTTGTTTAGGTCTTGTTTAAGCACTTCAACCGTACGTTTACCACGCTCAAGTTTAGCTAGTGTGATTTTATCTAAATCAGAACCGAATTGAGCAAATGATTCAAGCTCACGGAATGCAGCTAAGTCAAGACGTAGTGTACCCGCAACTTTTTTCATCGCTTTAATTTGAGCAGATCCACCTACACGTGATACAGAAAGACCGGCGTTAATCGCTGGACGTACACCTGAGTTGAACAAGTCAGATTGTAAGAATATTTGACCATCAGTAATTGAGATTACGTTAGTTGGGATGTATGCAGAGATATCCCCAGCTTGTGTCTCTACGAATGGAAGAGCTGTGATAGAACCACAGTTGTAAGTTTCATTTAACTTCGCAGCACGTTCAAGTAAGCGGCTGTGTAAGTAGAATACGTCACCAGGGTATGCTTCACGACCTGGAGGACGGCGTAGAAGAAGTGAAAGTTCACGGTAAGCTGATGCTTGTTTAGAAAGATCATCATACACGATTAATACGTGCTTACCTTGTAACATGAATTCTTCTGCCATAGAAACACCAGCAAATGGTGCTAAGTATAGTAATGGAGCTGGTTGAGATGCAGCAGCAGTAACAACGATTGTGTAATCTAATGCACCGTGCTTACGTAACGTTTCAACTACACCACGTACAGTTGATTCTTTTTGACCGATAGCAACATAGATACAAATCATATTTTCACCATTTTGGTTTAAGATTGTATCGATTGCTACAGATGTTTTACCTACTTGGCGGTCACCGATGATTAACTCACGTTGTCCACGACCGATTGGTACTAAAGCGTCAATCGCTTTGATACCAGTTTGTAATGGTTCATGTACTGATTTACGAGCCATTACACCGAAAGCTGGGCTTTCGATTGGACGAGATTTTGTAGTGTTGATGGGACCTTGACCATCCACTGGTTGACCAAGTGGGTTTACAACACGGCCAATTAGTTCTTCACCAACTGGTACTTCCATAATACGACCTGTACGACGAACTTCATCGCCTTCTTTGATGTCTGTGTATGGACCTAAGATAACGATACCAACGTTACCTTCTTCTAGGTTTTGAGCCATACCCATAACACCGTTAGAGAACTCTAAAAGCTCCCCAGCCATGGCGTTGTCGAGGCCATGAGCAAGAGCGATACCGTCACCAATACGGATAACTGTACCAACTTCGCTTACTTTAAGTTCAGATTCATAATTCTCAATCTGTTGTTTAATCAGACTGCTGATTTCTTCAGCCTTGATGCCCATGTATGTCACCTCTCACATTTCTAAATTATTAACCGATTAATTCACGTTTTAGACGCTCAAGCTTGTTCACTACTGAGCTATCATAAATATGGTTACCGATTTGAACACGAATACCACCCAATAATGCTGGATCTATTTCGTTTGTAATGTTTAATGATTGTTTTCCAACAAGTTTTGCAAACGTTGCAGAAATTTTAGCGCTTTCTTCACCAGAAAGTTCACGAGTAGAGAATACAGTTGCGTCTGCAGAACCTTGTGCTTGTGCAGCAAGTTCAGCATATGCGTCTGCAATTAGTTTCACTTCGTTTACACGTTTTTTCTCAACAAGAAGTTGAATTGTGTGTACAAACTCAGGTGTTGCAGCTGCAAAGATTTCAGCTACCATTTGTTTCTTACGTTCGATAGAGAACTTAGGTGCGCTTAACAGCGTTAAGAAATCCGGAGATTCTTTGATAACTTTTGTAAGCTCACTTAAATCTGTTCCAACTTCTGCAAGAATGTTTTTTTGCTGCGCTAACTCAAAAAGCGCTTGAGCATAACGTTTTGCTACAGTTGAATTACTCATTGAGCTTCCCCTGCCTTCGCAATCGTCTCTTCTATTAGAGCACGGTTGTCTGCCTCAGAAATCTCTTTGCTAAGGACTTTAGATGCTGCAAGTACAGATAATGAAACGACTTCATCACGTACAGCTGCAATAGCTTTTTCTTTTTCAGACTCGATTTCACGTAAAGCCGATTCTTTTAAGCGGTTAGCTTCGTTGCGAGCTACAGTAAGAATTTCTTCTTTTTGCATTTCGCCTTGCTTCTTAGCACCCTCAACAATCGATTGTGCTTCCGTGCGAGCTTCTTTAAGAAGGCTCTTTTGTTCTTCTAAAAATTTGTGAGAATCTTTGCGCGCCTTTTCAGCTGCTTCGATTTCACTAGCTACTAATTCTTCACGTTGTTGCATGATGCCCATAAGTGGACCCCAAGCGAACTTTTTAAGTAGAAGCATTAATACTATGAAAATCACTAATGTAGCAATGATGTCACCACCGTTAAAACCAGCGCCTGCACCAAGTACAAGATTATCTAAAAACACGATTGTTTCACTCCCTTCAAGAGCTTTGACTTCAACATAATAATTTGTTTCGAAAACTTACCTATTTTAAAAAGCTATATTTGCACATAGCTTTAATCTGTTCCAAAATGAAGGGCGAAGTTTCATCTGGAGAATCCTGCTTCGCCACTACTAAAATTCAGTATACAACTGAATTATTTGTTCATTACAATGAATGCTACTACTACTGCGATGATTGGAAGGGCTTCAACTAATGCTACCCCGATGAACATTGTAGTTTGAAGAACGCCACGTGCTTCTGGTTGGCGTGCGATACCTTCTACTGTTTTTGATACGATAAGACCGTTACCGATACCTGCACCAAGTGCACCTAAACCGATTGCGATTGCTGCTGCTAATAAACCCATTTTAAAATTTCCTCCTTGGAATTGTTTGTTTTTTTTGTTTTAAGCATAATAATTATGCTTTATATTAATGGTCATCGCTCACTTTATGAGCCATGTAAACCATTGTTAACATTGTGAAGATAAAGGCTTGGATTAAGCCGATGAAAATAGAGAAACCTTGCCATGCCATCATTGGTACGATTGCACCAACTGCACCGATAAAACCAGATGTTGCTAAACCTGCGATTAAACCAAGTAAAATTTCACCTGCATAAATGTTACCGTAAAGACGTAGACCTAATGTTAAAGTGTTTGCAAACTCTTCAATGATTTTTAGTGGGAACATGAATGACATCGGTTTGAAGAATGTACCAACATAATGGCCTGTCCCCTTCATTTTGATACCATAGTATTGAGTTAATACTAAAATCATTGCTGCAAGTGTCATAGTAACAGTCGGGTCAGCTGTTGGTGATTTCCACCAAAGTGTGTGTCCATAAGCGATAGAGAATGGCAGACCTATTAAGTTAGATACTGCGATAAACATAATAAGTGTGATACCTAAAATATGGAAACGCCCACCAGTTTTCCAGTCCATGTTGCTTTTAATGATATTCTTTACGAAATCCATAATCCATTCCATAAAGTTTTGCATACCAGTTGGTTTCAACTTTAAGCTTCTAGTTGCAAAAAAAGCAATAAAGAATACGATTGTTGCGGCAACTAGTAACATCATAACTGTTGATAAGTTAAAAGTTAAGAAACTGACTGGTGTCCATAACGGAGCTTCATGATTCATTGTTATTTTTCACCTCTCTTTCTAATAAAGCACATTAGTGGTTCCTTACATGAGATACAATTCTCTCGACAAAGAGAAAAACGTACGGAATCATTAGCCCTATGACCGTGCTAATTAAGTGAAAATAGTTTGGCAACGAAATGGCTATAGCGACTGCCGCCACACCTGATCCGAAGCGAAGCGCTGAACCAAGCGAGCCTATTTTCTTCCCTTCACTAATGGAACGATCAAACTTCTCCATACGGCGAACTAAAATCCAAAAATTATACGTACCAAAAAATGCACCTATTGCGATGCCCGCAAAAACAGTTTGATAGGACGTTAAGCCCCAGCCTAATGCGCAAAGTGCGAGCAAAAAAAATAACGCTCTCTTCTGCACAGCAAAAATGTGATGCAAATCTAGCATTGGTTTGTAGTCTCCTGAATCATTTTTTCGAGTAAAGAAAACGTTTGCTGACCACTTTGTGAAATCAGAAAAGAGCAGTGAAAAACACTACTCACAGCGGAATAGTAATGGGAGCGTTATCATGAAATTACAGGTGTAAATTCCTAATAATGCCTTACACCCCTTACTTACTCGGTGTTAAACCGAAACGCACAAAACGTTGCAAATCGACAGTGATTGTTTTAACTGTCAATTTAGTAGAAACTTGATATAACAAGTGTTTCAACGTCTAATAACGAATAGAAACCCTTATCATTCTTACCCTTTGTAAGCATACAATAGGTGATATTTGAAGTCAATTAGTAAAGGAGAAAAACTTCACAGCCACTATACTCTTGTCAAATTGTTGACAAATTTGTGTATGAAACATCGTAGAAAGTGAAATATATTTCACAATTATGCATAAAAAAGCTAATTTACGACATAAATATGCTCGCAAATTAGCTTCACAGTTAAAATAGGTACAATTGACTTATTTTCTTATCTTTAAAATAGTAGATTATTTGCTTTTATGCAAAAATTCTAAGAGAGCTTTTACTATACGTTCTGATGCATGTCCATCTCCATAAGGATTTGATGCTTTTGCCATAGCTTCATATGCAGCAGTATCCTCTAATAATTGTTTTGCTAGTGAATAAATAGTTTCTTCTTCGGTTCCTGCTAGCTTTAGAGTCCCTGCCGCTATACCTTCAGGGCGCTCCGTCGTATCTCGTAGGACTAGCACTGGCTTACCTAGTGACGGCGCTTCCTCTTGAACGCCACCGGAATCAGTTAGAATCATGTACGAGTTTGCCGCAAAGTTATGGAAGTCAAAAACTTCTAACGGTTCAATTAAATGTACACGCTCATTATCTCCTAAAATTTCATTCGCAATTTCTCGAACAGCTGGGTTCATATGCACTGGGTAAACAACCTGTACATCCTCATGTTCTGATAAAATTCGAGTAATCGCTCGGAACATATGACGCATTGGTTCACCTAAATTTTCACGTCTATGCGCTGTTAATAGAATCATGCGGTCATTGCCTATTTTATCTAATACAGGATGCGTATAATGCGCACTAACTGTTGTTGCTAGTGCATCTATTGCTGTGTTACCTGTCACAAAAATAGTATCTTGATTTTTGTTTTCATCCAAAAGATTTTTCTTCGATACTTCCGTTGGTGCGAAGTGAAGATCAGCCATAACGCCCGTTAGCTGACGATTCATCTCTTCTGGGTAAGGTGAATATTTGTTCCATGTACGAAGACCCGCTTCCACATGACCGATTGAAATTTGGTTATAAAACGCGGCTAAGCTGGCAATAAAAGTTGTTGCTGTATCACCATGTACTAAAACAATATCAGGCTTGGCTTCCTTCATGACTTTGTCCAAACCTTGTAAAGCGTTAGTCGTCACATCAATTAACGTTTGACGATCCTTCATAATATTTAAATCATAGTCTGGTGTAATTTTAAATGTTTCCAATACTTGATCGAGCATTTGGCGATGTTGTGCAGTCACTGTCACAATCGATTCCACTTGCTCGGGATGTTTTTGTAATTCCAGTACCAGTGGAGCCATTTTAATCGCCTCTGGTCTCGTACCGAATATCGTCATCACTTTCCATTTTTTCGTCAAAACGATTTGCACCGTCCTTTGTTATATTATACATCTCCAAATTTGAACGGAAGTGTATTGTCTAGACATATATGAAACGTCCTTCAAAATAGAAGGACGCTTTTAAGTGTTTTAAAGTTGCTTTACAAGTCAAACATAGCTAGTCGTTTGAGCAAATTACTTTTTATTTTGTACCGAATAGACGGTCACCAGCATCACCTAAGCCAGGAACTATATAGCCGTGATCATCTAACTTTTCATCAAGTGCTGCAATGTAGATGTCTACATCTGGATGCTCTTCTTGAATTACTTTCACACCCTCTGGCGCAGCAATTAAGCACATGAATTTAATGCTTTTCGCACCACGTTTTTTCAGTGAGTTGATGGCCTCCACTGCTGAACCACCTGTTGCAAGCATAGGGTCTACAATAATGAAATCACGTTCTTCTACATCTGCTGGAAGTTTTGCATAGTACTCTACAGGTTTTAAAGTTTCTGGGTCACGATACAGACCAATATGACCAACTTTTGCTGCTGGAATTAGCTTTAATACGCCGTCGACCATGCCGATTCCTGCACGTAAAATCGGAACGATAGCAAGTTTCTTACCAGAAAGTACTTTTGTTTTTGCAATTGTTACCGGTGTCTCAATTTCAATCTCTTCTATTGGCATATCACGTGTAATTTCAAATGCCATTAATGTTGCAACCTCGTCTACTAGCTCACGGAATTCTTTCGTTCCTGTTTTCTTATCACGAATATAAGTTAACTTATGTTGGATTAGTGGATGATCAAATACGTATACTTTGCTCACAGGGGTTCTCTCCTAACGGTTCGGATTTCATTTTTATCCCGTACTAACGGGTGCTAAAACACCACCTCAAAATGAAGCCTAAGCAAGATGTTTCAGTGGGGATCTAGCATTCGTAAGTACCCGATTTATTCAACTAATAATCGATGGTATACCCCATCGGTTAAAGTTTCATTTTATCTCAACTAGTATAACAGAAAAAAGGAGGCGTCTCAAAATTAAATTCAAGACGCCCCCATTTCTAGAATGTTGACTACATGTATGAGCAATTTATACATCTAGTATGGTATCAAGTTGTTCAATCGACATCGGTTTATAATAGAAGTAACCTTGTCCTACTGTACAACCGAGTGCTCGTAATATTTCAACTTGTTCCTCGTTTTCTATCCCTTCAGCTACTGATGTCATGCCTAAATTTAAAGCAAGCTGAATAATCGAACGGACAATAGCGAGGGTAGCTGCATCATTAATATCGTTAATAAAGCTTCGGTCAATTTTTAATTCAGTAAATGGCAGTCTTTGCAGATAGCTCAGCGAAGAGAAACCCGTTCCAAAGTCATCCACTGATGTTTTATAGCCATAACTCTTTAATTCTTGAATAATTGCTAGTGCTGTTTGGAAATCCACTAAACCAATATTTTCAGTTACTTCTAATATGATATAACTTGGATCAATATTGTATTGTCGGACTAACTTCAATAAATCCTTCACAAAGTGAGGGTGGTAAAAATGATCCGGTGAAATATTAACTGCAACCTTCACCAACTTTTTCCCCAAACGCTGTCGATCCTCTAGCCATGCAAGAACCTGTTCTAAAATTTGCGTATCAATTTCTCGTACCTTTCCCGCATTCTCTGCAACTGGAATAAATGTAGCTGGTGATACAATGCCAAGCGTCGGTGAAATCCAACGAGCGAGTGCTTCAATACTTTGAATTTCCCCTGTCCGTAAGTCTACCTTTGGTTGTAGATTGACAGAGATTTCTTTGCTCTTGAGCGCATGCGATAAATGATTTAAAACTAGCATTTGTTGCTCTAATTCTTCATTTCGTTCCTTCGTAAATACTTCCATATGGGTACCCGGTTTATTGGCCGCATAGGATAAAGCGTTATCTGCAAAGCGAATCGCATCAGCTATTTTAATATCCTTATCGAATGTAGCAATCCCTGTTTTTAACGTAATGTAGATTTGCTTACTTCTTATAATAAACGGCTGTCGTATTAATTCTTTGATACGTCTATCATAATTTGTCAAATCTTCATAGGGAGTCATACAGGAAATAATCAGACTAGAGCTCGTAAATCGCGCAATATATTCATTATGGTCATTATTATTTTCATTGAGTCGTTTTGCAATTTGTCTTAATAGCTCGTCCCCTGCTTCGCGACCATATAATTCGACAACTTGATGAAATTCACTTGGCTTCAATACTTTGATAAAACCATGTTGTCCCTGCTCTTTCTCTTTTTCAATCCTATTTACAAAGCTATGGCGGTTCGGCAAACCTGTCGTAATATCCATATAGGCTAAATCCCATATTCTTTTCTGCGTTTTTGCATACGTATGTGCCAACGCAACAAGTGATGCTATTTTTGGAAACATATTAACAAAGAAATCATGATGACTAGGATACTGATTATGGAATATTGCAAACAACCCTATTACTCGCTGTTGTTGATTGCGAATTGGAATGAACCAAGCGGATTGCTTATCGAATGAATAGGCAAACTTTTTATGTTCTTGCGGAATATCAATCAGTTCTAAATCTTCAGCTAAGATAAATGACTCTTTCTGCATGGCTCTTCGGTAATATTCATACCATTCAATTACCTCAGAAAGTTTTTCACCTTTACAATTTTCCGTGAAAACGCGTAACTGATTTGCTTCCGTTTTTATAAGTATCATGCTATTCACATATGGCTTGAAAAATTCATTTATGGCCCTACAGACAATATCCATTTTTTTATCAAAGGGATCGTCCTTTTCAATTGCTTCATACATCGCTGACTCAAGACGATTTAAAAAATTCGCTGTATGATAATACGTAACATCCTTCACAAGTAATAACACAAATAATGTTTCACCCTCATTATTTTGAAAAGGAAGGGCCTGTATTTCGGACCAAAAAGGTGGCTTTTCAAAGCAATTATGATGAAGCTTTGCTTGCACCATTGCTCCGTTATGTACTTTTGTCTTAATCATTTCAATCGTTGTCATCTGCACTTCATTAGGAAGCATTGAAAAATAATCTTTGTCTCGTAGTTGTGAACTTGTAGAATTCGTAAGCTTACAAAAAGAATCATTACATTCTAGTATGCTATGACTATTTTTCGCATCCAGTATCACGTAGCTCTCTTTAGAGTTATCTCCTAATTTACGAACAGTAGTTAATAAGCTATTATTTTGTATGTCCATCGATTTAGCAATCATCCAACCCCTCCCGTCTTTAACACATCTCATTTAATTTATATTGTACATAAAAAATTCAATATTTTGTCACTTTTATGAAAAAATCTTCTCTATTAGGACATTATCTGTCCTTAACCCACTATAATATATCCTTTCTTATTTATATTATGTAAAAAAAGTCAAAAATAAGATTATTTTACTTAAATAATAGAAAAAAATATACTTCTTACAGTTTTCACCTGCTTTTCAAAAAAAAGACTGTACCCAAAGTGAAATAATACACTTTAGGAACAGCCTGTTATTGATAGTTATAATTATACGTATAATGGATGTCTGTCAGTTAATGCTATTACGCGAACTTTAGCTTCAGCTTTCACTGCTTCATCTTCTGGGTTTTTAAGTACCGCAGCGATGATTGCACCTACTTCTTTCATGTCTTCTTCTTTAAAGCCACGAGAAGTAACGGCAGGTGTACCGATACGAATACCAGAAGTAACGAATGGAGATTCTGTATCGTAAGGAATCGTATTTTTGTTCGTTGTGATACCTACTTCATCTAGCGCGTGCTCTGCTACTTTACCAGTTAAGCCAAGAGATTTCACATTAAGAAGTAATAAGTGGTTATCTGTGCCGTTAGAAACGATTTCAACGCCTTCTGCAATTAACACTTCTGCTAAAGCTTTTGCATTTGCTTTAATCTGTTTTGCGTAATCCTTGAATTCTGGTTGTAAAATTTCGCCGAATGCTACAGCTTTTGCAGCGATTACGTGCATTAATGGGCCACCTTGGATACCTGGGAAAACAGATTTGTTTAGTTTTTGTTCCCATTCTTTTGAAGCAAGAATTAAACCACCACGTGGGCCACGTAATGTTTTATGTGTTGTAGACGTAACAAAATCAGCATATGGAACTGGTGACTGGTGCTCACCCGCAGCTACAAGACCTGCAATGTGCGCCATATCTACCATGAAATATGCGCCAACTTCATCAGCAATTTCACGGAATTTTGAGAAGTCAATTGCACGTGGATACGCCGATGCACCTGCAACGATTAGCTTTGGTTTATGTTCTAACGCTTTTTGACGTACATCTTCATAGTCGATAACCTGTGTATCTTTGGTTACGCCGTATTCTACGAAGTTATAAAGAATACCTGAGAAGTTTACTGGTGAACCATGTGTTAAGTGACCACCATGAGACAGGTTCATTCCAAGGACTGTATCACCTGGTTGTAAAATTGTATGGTAAACGGCCATGTTTGCTTGTGCGCCAGAGTGTGGTTGTACGTTTGCATATTCTGCACCGAAAATTTCTTTTACACGGTCACGTGCGATATCTTCTACTACGTCTACGTGTTCACAGCCACCATAGTAGCGTTTACCAGGATAGCCTTCAGCATATTTATTTGTCAGAACTGAACCTTGTGCTTCCATAACTGCTTCAGATACAAAGTTTTCTGATGCGATTAACTCGATATTCTCTTGTTGACGTTTTTTTTCTGCTAAAATCCCATCTAATACTGCTTTGTCTTGTACTGCTAAATTTTCGTATGCCATGTTTGAAAAAGCCTCCTAAGATTTAATGTAATTCAGAGTGTCTTACTTATATACAGCACGTTCGCCGCCAATTCGCTTCGGACGTGTTGTTGCAATTGTGACAACAGCTTCCCCCACTGTACGGACAGATGTACGAACAGGGACAGCTACATGCTTTAAATGCATGCCAACTAGTGTTTGCCCAATGTCGATGCCTGCATTCCCAATCACTGTCTCTACGACAACAGGCTCTACAAATTGTGTATACGCATAGGCTGACATCGATCCACCTGCTGTACGGATAGGTACAACAGCTACAGGTTCATAGTCAAATTGCTCTGCTATTGCTGCTTCCATAGTAATAGCGCGATTAATATGCTCACAGCCTTGGAACGCTAAATGCAACTGGTGTTTCTTTGCAAATGTCAGTAATGGCTCAAAAATAGCCTCTGCCGTTTCAAGTGCGCCTGCTGTGCCAATTTTCTGACCAATCACTTCAGACGTAGAGCAGCCTACGACAAAAATAGTATTTGGTCGTAAGGTTACCTGCTCTTCGAATTCACTGAGTAACTGAGTCAGTTGCGTTTGTATTTGCTGTACAACCACTAAGCTCAGCCCCTTATTTAGATATCTAGTCATTTACGCCACAAGCACGAAGTCCACTGACCATTTTCAGTCAGCGAATGTCACATGCTAACGGGCATAAATGCTCTTTTTCACTGTTCTAATTCAGCAATTTTTTCTACGCGACGTGTATGACGACCGCCTTCAAAATCTGTTTCTAGCCAAGCTTTTGCGATTTCGCGTGCAAGGCCAGGACCAATAACACGTTCACCCATCGCTAAAATATTCGAATCATTATGGCAACGCGTTGCCTTTGCGCTAAATACATCATGTACTAAAGCACAACGAATTCCTTTTATTTTGTTTGCTGCAATGGACATGCCAATCCCTGTGCCACAAATTAAAATACCTTTATCAAATTCCCCGTTCGCGACACCCTCAGAAACTGGCTTTGCATAATCAGGATAGTCTACTGAATCCGCAGATTGTGGACCAAAATCTTCGTAGCTAATATTTAGTTCATCTAATAGTTGCATAATCTCTCGACGTAAGTTATTGCCTCCGTGATCAGAAGAAATTGCTATTCTCACTGGGTTCCCTCATTTCGAATTATAGTCAACACTAGTTTACCACTTCTCTCTCAATAATAACACGATTTTTCTTGCATTTTTATGCTGATTTTTCCTGAAAGACGAACATTTCTTGTACACCAACAGAAAAACGTTCATTTTTAAGTGTATTTAAATGTGGATAATGTGAATATCCTGTTAATAAATTCGGTTTATGGTCTTTTGTTGTAATATTCCATCTTCTGAAGTTTTTCTACTTTTTCTATTACCACGGACATACTATTTCAATATTTTTTACAAAAGACTATAAAATACTGCGTGAACTTCGTAACGACAGCAAAAAACATCGAATTCACTAGTTAATCTAATGAATTCGATGCTGAGCTATGCCTGTCTATCAAATTGTTGGATCATTTTATGAAGCTCTTCGGATTGCTTTTTCAACCCCTGTGCAAGTTGCTCAACCTGTTCCATAGCATAAGCTTGTTCCTCTGCTGCGCTGTAAACTTCCTGAGCACCTGCGGATGTTTCTTGAGCGATTGCCGCTACTTCCTGCGATTGTCTAGCAGTCGTTTCAATATTGTGCATTTGTTGTTCGATTAATGAAGAAATCTCCACAATTGACGTTGCCATCTCGTGTACACTTGAGGACATCCCCTCAACAGCGGTCGTTGTTTCAGAGACGCGAGCAGCCTCTTTTGTTGCAAAGGTTACCTGTTGGTTCATTTGTTTTACGACAACTTCAACATTTTGTTGCATTGTTTGAATCAATGACGTTATTCCCTGCACAGCTTTTGCGCTTTCATCAGCCAACCCACGAACTTCTTCAGCGACAACTGCAAAGCCTTTCCCATGCTCCCCAGCACGCGCTGCTTCAATGGAGGCATTTAACGCTAGTAAATTTGTTTGAGAAGCAATGTCGCCAACTAAGCTAATAATACGTTCCACTTGCACTGCATTATCTTCTAGCGCACGAATGCTTACTAATGCCTCATTATTACCGGCTGCAATTTGTTGAATACTATTGACCAATGTTTCAATCGCATTTGTTGTTGTCGTTAAATTATGTAGAATCTCTTTTGTTTGCGTTGCTGACTGTACTGCTCTGCTATTCACTTCAGTCGCAAGTGCTCGGACATCTTCAATTGCCTCGGCTGTATCTTGTACCGCCGTAGCTGATGCCTCTGCTCCAGAGGAAATATGCTTCACTGTAGATGCAATTCCTTCCGCTTTTTTTGTGGCAATCCCAGCTTCGTCGGATAACTGGATAATCGATTGGTTCGTTTGTTGGAAGTTTTGATCGATACTTTCCACCATTTGTCGTAAATTTAACACCATCTGTTGGAAAGCCTCTGCCACTGAGTGAATCTCGTCATTCGTTTTTGGCATTTTTACATCCTGTCCAATTTTTCCTTGTGCTACGCGAGAAGCCGAATATTCAAGTTGTTGTAATGGTTTGATTAAGATAACACTGAATATTGCTGCTAGGATTCCTGACCAAGTAATCCCTAATATATAAGTAAATACTTCAAACAGTCTACGATTGATTTCTGGGAAGAAGGTAGGTTGTACAAATTCAATGAATATAAAACTGATACTATATGTGATTAGGGCAAGAATGCTGACAAATAATACTAGTTTAAGTCGTAAACCAAACTGTTTTTTCATAGCGCTCCTCAATTCTTTTCAAGTTTTTTTACTAAAAAATCTACCAATTCCTTTAACTCTGTGAATGTTTCCTCATAGATTGCTTTACTGCCACCATAGGGATCTACAACATTTTCTAAACTATTTACACTCGTAAATTCTTTAAGTGTAAAGACCTTTCCTTCTGCATAAGGAAAATTAGCAATGATTGTATCTCTATGAGCTGTTGTCATTGTTAAAATTAAATCTGCCCAGTCCATTTCAGTTTCTGATAATTGTGTCGCTAAATGCTGATGGGGCATATTCGCTTCATCTAATATTTGTTGCGCATGTGCTGACATTTCTGCATTAGGCATGGCATAAATACCTGCCGAACGAACCTCAACATTATTAATTTGTTTATGCTTTAAAATTGCCTCTGCCATTGGACTGCGACAAGTATTGCCTGTACATACAAATAGTATATTCACACTTATCACCCTCCCACTAGTTAATTTATTGCTGGATAGCTAGAATACTCATCATAATAAAAATAACCCCCGCAATAATTTGAATATTCTTTCCAAAAAACACCTGACTCCTCTGTGCAATGACTAAAGCCCCATATGAACAAATAAGAGCACTCATTCCTGCACTAATGATAAAGATCGTTTTCTCTAAATTGAGCATACCAAAAGATACACTTACTGAAAAGGTGTCTAGGCTAGCCGTCACAGCTAAAAGGACCGGTGAAATCGTTATTTTTTCATTTTTATGTGAGGATAATAGTAAATGCAGGCCAATACAAAACAATAAAATACTTGAAATCCATTGCCCCCATTCTAACAAGAAACGTACTAAATAATTTCCTAATTCAAATCCTAACAACGGGAAAAGCATATGCAATGCAGCCGTCCACACAGACAATAATAATCGATATCTGATATTTGGTATCAATACATATAAACCAATTACATCAACAGACGTTAAAACACCTGCAAGAATTCCCTGCAAGAACGCACTCCCTCGCTACCTAATATTTTATCATTTTATGCTAGAAAATACAGTATTATCATTAGTTTTTCTCATACATTTATAAAATCTATTAGTAACGAAAAAACCCACCTATTTTATTATTGTAAAATAGATGAGTTAATTATTTTATGTTGTATACCATTTTCCACCAGCAGCTTTTTCAAGTCTATTCATAATGGCTGCACCAACACCTTCAGTAGATGTTGTCGTTGCTAATATCACTGTGGCTTGGGTTTTGTCACAAGCACGTAAAGCGTGGTACAACGCCGCACCCATTTCTTCTTTAATAGCAGCTTCACCAGTCGAGAAATAATAATCTGCTTTGCTATCCACAAAACTTGCTGGCGCTAGTAACGCAACTTTATGCCCTTGTAATTGAAGGTGCTGTATGGCCTGTTCCACTTTCTTGTTATCACACTGAATTAAATATACAGGTGCATTTGGAGCATAATGAGTATATTTCATGCCTGGAGCTTTCGGTGTAGACTCCATCTTTTGTTCTATTGTTGTCGGCTGAATAACCGGACCAATTGCTTCCTCAAGCATTTCCTTTGTAATACCACCAGGACGTAGAATGACTGGTGGCTCATGCGTAACATCAAGAACAGTTGATTCGAGACCAATACCTGTAGAACCTCCGTCTAAGATATAAGGTATACAGCCCTGTAAATCGTCATTCACATGAATGGCTTCAGTTGGACTTGGCTTTCCACTACGATTTGCACTTGGCGCAGCGAGTGGTTTTTTAATATGTTGGAGCAATGCTAATGCAACGGGATGATTTGGCATGCGAATGCCAACTGTGTTCAATCCTGCAGTCACGCTTTTCGCCAGTACATTTGGCTTTACTGGCATAACAAGTGTAAGAGGACCCGGCCAAAATAAATCCATGCATTTTATTGCAACTTCTGTAATATCTTCTATATAAAGCTCAACTTCTTCTTTTGTACCAATGTGGACAATGAGTGGGTTATCTGAAGGGCGACCTTTTGCCTCAAATATTTTTTTTACTGCACAATCATTTGTAGCAACAGCGCCTAAACCATAAACCGTTTCAGTGGGAAATGCTACAACCTCACCTGCATTTAAGATATCCACAGCCTGTGCATAATTTGACTGACTATTCACATTAATGTCCACAATCTTACAAACGGTTTTCATCACGAATACCTTCTTTCAATTGTTCGTATTTACTGAATTTATCCACATTTTGTTTATAACTTACTAATAATTGTGTATAAGTTGTCTGAATTTGTGCACAATTTATTCGAATAAGCCTTTAATCCATTCCCAAATAAAGAATGTTGTCTGTTCCTGTTCTTCTTCCACTACATCCTCTTTTTCGGGTTCACAAATGGATGGAAATATGCTACACCACCAGTTATCGCCACGTCCATCACCTATTTTCACGACGATGGAATGGTACACATTCTGTGGATAAAACCTAGCATCTTGTCTCTTTGGTGGAAATAAGTTATCCCCAAGTACAACCTGTGTACGCACTTGTGGATAATTTTCTTTTAATTCTTCTTCGATCTGCTGTTTTAATGTTACAAATTGCTCGCTATCCACAGCATTAGTAGCAGCTACTTGCTTAAAATAAGGTTTCAACTCTTTGACAAGTTGTTCTTTTGCTAATTGATCACTAGCTGTATTACTATTGGCAATCACTCTTATACGAAAATCGTTTTCTTGCTCACTATTCGTAGTTTCCTGTGCAGCACCTATTAATGATGGAATATATAAAATACATAATTCTAAAACTATTGCTATTAATACTAGTCTCCCAAGAGCTAGTAAGATATTCTGTTTAGGTAATCTAATAATCTTGTATTCGTTTAACATAAAAATCCCTCCTTGCTCAACATTGTTGTCAAGAAGGAGATTCTTTATACATGAATTTCACAAAAAATCATTCTAGGTTTTCCATTAATATCTTTTTCCACAGTCACAGTAGCCTGTGGAAAACTATCCTTAAAAAACTTCGCCACTTGTTCCCCTTGTGTATAACCAATTTCAAGTCCAATCAGGGATGGCTTGTTCATAAGTGCTGGTAATTGCTCAGCCAATTTACGGTACAATATCAGCCCATCTTCTTCAGCAAAGAGTGCACTATGCGGTTCATGCTCCAACACTACAGTAGACATTTCCTGTGCTTCGTCAAATGCTATATATGGAGGATTCGATAGCACAATATCAAATTTCTCCTCTGCAAGTGGTGCCGTTAAATCTCCAAGTCTAAAATCAACATCTGCCGCTAGTAAGCGCGCATTTTTTTTTGCTGTTAATAGTGCTTCCTCCGATAAATCTGTTGCTACTACTACTAGCCCAGGACATTCTAGCTTCATAGTAATAGCTATTGCACCACTACCAGTACCGATATCCGCGAGTTTCAACGCTTTATCATGAAATAATTTACCAATACGATTGACAGTGCCAAGTACTAACTCTTCTGTTTCAGGTCTAGGAATAAGCACCGATTCATCCACTAAAAACGTACGGCCATAAAATTCTTCACTACCGACACAATATTGCACAGGACGCCCATTGGCATGCTCCTCAATTAGTGCTACAAACTGTTCACTTTGTTCAGCACTTATCATATCCTGCAAGTGTAGCATGACACCTGCATATGTAGTGCCTAAAATGTGCTGCATGACAATGCGTGCTGCCGTCTCTTCACGACCGTTATCCACTAAAAAAGAAGAAGCCCAATCAAGGGCCTCCATCACATTTTTATAGATCATCGTTTAAGCGCTCAAGCTTTGATGCCTGCTCTTCTAAAATAAGCGCATCAATGATTTCGTCCAATCTACCCTCGACGATTTGATCAAGCTTTTGAATCGTTAAACCAATGCGGTGGTCTGTCACGCGGTTTTGTGGATAATTGTATGTGCGTATACGCTCGGAGCGGTCTCCAGAACCAACTGCTGATTTACGTGTTGCATCGATTTCTTTTTGTGCTTCTTGCAAATACATATCAGCTACACGTGCACGAAGAATTTTCATTGCTTTTTCACGGTTTTTAATTTGAGAACGTTCATCCTGCATCGATACGACAACACCTGTTGGTAAGTGCGTCATACGAACAGCTGACATCGTCGTATTTACTGACTGCCCACCCGCACCAGAAGATGCAAATGTATCAACACGGATATCTTTTTCATGAATTTCAACGTCTACTTCTTCTACCTCAGGTAAGCACGCAACTGTCGCTGTTGACGTATGAATACGACCTTGTGATTCAGTTGCTGGCACACGTTGTACGCGGTGTGCACCATTTTCAAATTTGAATTTTGAATACGCACCTTGTCCGTTAATCATAAAAATAACTTCTTTATAGCCACCCATTGGGTTTGGCGTCGCTTCCATAATGTCGATTTTCCAGCCCTGTGTCTCTGCATAACGAGAATACATGCGGAATAAATCCCCTGCGAAAATATTAGCCTCGTCACCACCAGCTGCTCCTCGAATTTCCATAATAACGTTTTTGTTGTCATTCGGATCTTTCGGGATTAATAACACACGCAAGCGTTCTTCTAGTTCTTCTTGCTGTTCTTTTAATGCATTGAACTCTTCTTTTACCATCTCGTGCATGTCAGGATCTTTTTCGCTGTCTAACATTTCACGTGCATCTGCTAATTGCTCTTTTACCTCTTTATATTCACGATAAGCATCTACTGTTTCCTGAATATCCGACTGTTCTTTAGAATATTCACGTAATTTTTTACTGTCATTGACGATATCGGGGTCACTTAAAAGCTCATTCAGTCTTTCATAGCGATCCTCTACGGCTTGCAGTCGATCAAACATGGATTTCACCTCTATTTAGTTATTTAACTTTATTTAGCAGTAGTCTTCCAACTCTGGTGACATGAATACTGCATTTCAAACTCTATTTAGTGGACAGCCAAACATTACCTGAATCCAGGAGACTCAGACTATATGTCCACGTCTTGTGACATGACCGAAGTGACTAACACCCCTAAGCACTGTCATAATAGGAGACAACTACAGCCTAACATGTTCATTAATTCCACTACTTAGTATAAGGAAAATTTCACATGGATGCTACTTTTTCTTATACGGCTAAAGCGTTACTCCTGTTAAGTCGCTGCAACAAATAAATATGAATTTAGCCCGCTACGCTTTGCGATAGGCAACTGTTACTATAGGGACGCGACGTACGAAAGAATTGGCATTTTAGCACTTTCTTTATAGTGGTGGATGCGCGTGACATTTGCGACATACAGGAAAGTAGGAATCATTACCGCCAATTTGAATTTGGTCCCCTGTATAGACAGGATATCCATTTTCATCAACCCGTAAATTCATTGTCGCTTTTTTATGACAGAACCAACAAATTGTTTTCATTTCTTCAATTTTATCTGCATATGTAAGCATATACTGACTGCCTTCAAAAAGCTCATTTTGAAAATCATTTTTTAAGCCAAAGCCCATTACTGGAATACCAAGCATGTCCACAATATTCGCTAATTGCAGCACGTGTGCTTTTTTTAAAAATTGTACTTCATCGACGAGTACACAGTAAGGCTTCACGTCATTATTTTCCACAAGTTCGTAAATATTTGTATCTTCGTATACAGGGATGGCTTGTTGTCGCAAACCCACTCGACTTGAGACATATCCAACCTCATCTCGCGTATCAAGCCCTGATGTAAATATCATCACTGGCTTTTGTTGTTCCTCATAGTTATGCGCAACTTTTAATATTTCGATTGATTTACCACTATTCATCGCGCCATGCTTAAAGTATAACTGTGCCATTTTGTCTTCTCCCTTTCCTCTATCCATCATGAATTGTCACTTTTTCAGTAGCGTTATCCCATGATGGTGAGCGGCTATGCTTCATTGACCTACATCGGTAAAATGCAACGTCCTTTGACATTATTAAAAAGACCGACATAGTGTCGTCTCTCATAGATGCCTAAGCACGCTTCAAAATCCGAACGCCAAATGTTTTGTGTGAAAGCGAAGCGTCAGCGCTAATTACGCTGAGACGTAATTGACCAAGCTGACCGTACACAATCACTATATACTGAAAAAAATACCTGCCAAGCACATGCTTGGCAGGTATTAAACTAACATTAGTTTTTAAGACCGTATTTTTTGTTGAAACGATCCACGCGACCATCAGCAGACGCGAATTTTTGACGGCCAGTGTAGAATGGGTGACAGTCGTTGCAGAACTCGACAACGATGTTTTCTTTCACTGAACCAGTTTTGAAAGTGTTACCACAAGAGCAAGTTACTGTTGCTTCTTTGTAGTCTGGATGAATTCCTTGTTTCATATTCGTTTTCTCCTCTCGCCCTGAACCATCTGGAACAGAGTATTATCGAACTGTACCTTACATAGCCCGAATATGTCGGCTACATATGTACACGTTACATACTTTAGAATTATAACATAAATAATTTATTTTTATCAAGAAAGAAAATTGCTAAGTTTTAATCTCAATCTAGTACTTACCCGCGAACTTCGCGATAATCATGATCTTCTAAACCAATTTTTTTATTACGGTCCTTAAAACGAATATTGTGCGACGAAACATACGCTACTTTCGGTGCATCCGGCTCTAGATAAAGTTTTGCACTATTTAATGCTAATACACCATCAGTAAATGCCCCAGCTATTAATCTTACTTTACTAGGATGATCTATAAAGTCGCCCGCTCCGTATAGGCCTTCAATATTCGTTTCACGCTTTTCGTTTACAATGGCAACTCCGTCCTGTATGTTTATGCCCCATTTTTCTAGTGCTCCATAATCACATTTTAATCCATGATTAACAATAACTGCATCGATTTTAATACGTTCCGTTTCGCCCGTTTCTTTATGCTGTATCGAGACGTATTTGATTAAATCTTCATCACCATGTAACTGGACCACTTCATATGGTGTTCTTACATTTACTGTAGATTCACGCATTCTTAGAACATTCTTTTCATGACCACCAAATTCATCACGACGATGGACAATTGTTACACTCGCCGCTATTTGCTCTAGCTCGTTTGCCCAATCAACAGCTGAATTGCCACCACCAGAAATGAGGACATGTTTGTTACGGAAAACCTCTAACTCCTGCACAGTATAATGTAAATTCGTGACTTCATAACGATCTGCGCCTTCAATCTCTAATTTTTGCATAGCAAGAACGCCATAACCAACTGCTAGAATGACTGTCTTTGAATAATGTTTTTCTCCTGTCGATGACGTCAAGATAAATGTACCATTCGCTTGCTTTTCTAAGTTTTCAACCTTTTGGTTCAACACAATTGTTGGATCAAATGTTTTGGCCTGTTGCACTAATTGCTCGATTAATTGTCCACCTAATATAGGCGTTACACCACCTACATCCCAAATCATTTTTTCGGGATATATTAACATTCGGCCACCTAATTGTGAGCTATATTCAATAATTTTTGTTTTCAGATCACGCATGCCACTATAAAAAGCAGTATAAAGCCCCGCTGGCCCACCGCCGACAATTGTTACATCATACAGTTCTTCTGACATACTAAATACCTCATTTCATTTATGTTATTTATTAGCAGATTTTTGTGCTTACCTCCGCTTCTTATTTTTCACTTGTTTTCTTTTCGATCAACATATTTGCCACTTCTTCTACTTGTGCAAGAACAGCAATCGGATCATATGGCCAAAATCTATCTGGAGCTAAATAGAAGACATTGTTATTTTTCATCGCATCTATCGATAACCATAAAGAATCTTTTTTGTTTAACTCGGCACCTTTTGATTCATCTAGGAAAATATAGTCTCCTGCATACTCAGGTAACACTTCATATGACACTTGTTTATACGTTTCACCTGCATCAATTAATTCCTTTTTAATTCGTTCTGGTGCTTGCAATTGCAATTTTTTATAAATTGCTTGCCCACCACGATAAATACCGTCACCGTATAAGTAAAAGTCTTTGCCGAATGCTCCAAAAATAGAAACTGTTTCGTTTTCATCCATAACAGATGCTAATCTCTCTTTATGCTCATTTACTTTTTCTTCAAACATTTTTAACCAAGCTTCTCCCTCAGCTTGTTTTCCAAAAATCTCAGCAAGCCCCGCCACTTCTTCTTCAACCGAGCGATATGTTTCGTATGGAATCACAATCGTTGGAGCAATTTTCGAAAATTTTTCGTAATCTTCTGGTTCACCAGATGCTGTTAGTATTAAATCTGGTTTCAACGCTAAAATTGCTTCAACACTATTTTCTCCTATACTTGCAATGCCCCCTATCTGATTTTGAATATGGACATTTTCTAAGTCTCGTTGTGTTGCACCAACTGGCTTAACTCCTAGTAACAATGATGTTGGTAAATACGCATCTACAACTAGACGCTCAACTTTAGTAGGGATTTCAATTTCTCCGTTAATTGTTTGTACCTTTTTTGTTGTAGCTGCGATTTCTTCTTTAGCATTGCTATCTCCATTGCTTTCCTTAGTAGTGTTATCTTTGCTGCCACAACCTACAAGCATAAGTGCAAATATAAGTAGAAATCCTAGGAAAAATATATTTCGTTTTTTCATTTTCAACTTCCCCTTCGTATGATAATAATATTCATTCTCAATGAAAAATTGCTAAAAAATACTGCTTCCTTATTCCTTTATACGTGCCAACAAATATAAGAAGTATGGTGCTCCTAGGACAGCAACTACGATACCTGCTGGAATTTCAGAGGGTTCTAAAATCGAACGACCAATTGTATCAGCTAATAAGACGAGTAATCCCCCCACTAATGCTGATACTGGCAGTAAGAATTGATGTTTAGCCCCAACAAGCTGACGTGCCAAATGGGGTGCAATTAAACCAACGAAGCCAATACCGCCACTTACTGAAACGCTTGCACCAGCTAAACCAACTGATGCCGCTAATAGCCAACGTCTTTCCTTTTCAATGGAAGCACCTAAACCAACGGCCGTTAAATCCCCTAAATTCAAGATATTTAATACCCGTGATTTAGCATAAACGAATGGGAATAATATCAATATCCACGGCAGCAAAGATAAAACGAATTTCCAATTCGAACCCCAAATACTACCCGCTAACCAAGTAGCAACAAATTGATAATTTTCAGGTGTCAAACGAAGCGTCAACACAATCATTGCTGAACTTATACCTGCTGCTACAGCAATTCCTGTTAATAACAGGCGCATTGGAGTAATCCCTTCATGACGTTTATAGGAAAGTGTATATATAACTATGGCTGTCAATCCTGCCCCTATAAAAGCTAACACAGGAAGTAAGTATACTGGAGCCGCTGTTGTTGCTGGAAAGAATGAGATAAACAACATTACCGCTAAACCAGCACCTGCATTTATCCCTAAAATACCAGGATCAGCTAATGCATTTTTCGAAATACCTTGTAAAATGGCGCCTGAAATAGCTAAACCCATCCCAACCAATACAGCGATAATAATACGTGGAAGTCTAAATTCATATAAAATTAGTTGCTGCTGTGCATCCCCCTGACCAAATAGAGTACGTATGACCTCCATTGGTGTCAGTTTAATAACACCTGTATTCATACTAATCACAAACGTAATAACAATTAACACTGCTAATATGCTTAAAATGAAGATATTTTTCTTTCTAGCCTTTTGTTGACTGGCTGTTAAAAAACTATTATTACTCACAATTCTTTTCCTCCTTTACGCGCTAGGTATAGGAAGAATGGAACACCGATAAAGGCAATAATTGCTCCAATCGGTGCTTCGTAAGGAGGATTTATGGTGCGAGCAGTAAGATCCGCTAACACAACAAGTAAAGCTCCATACACTAACGAACAAGAAATAATCCAACGGTAATCATGACCTACTATGTATCTCGTTAAATGTGGAATAATTAATCCAACAAAGCCAACTGCTCCTACTACAGATACAGCTGCTCCTGCTAAAATTAGCACTACAATCATACCCCAAACTTTAATAACGCCTGTGCGCTGTCCTAGCCCAATTGCAATTTCCTCACCTAGGCTAAGGAGCGTAATGGAACGTGACAATATAAGCGCACCAATCATAGCGACAAGTATCCAAGGTGACAATATTTGAAGGTGATACCATTTCGTCCCAGACACACCACCGGCATACCAAAATGCTAAATCTTGTCCAATACGATAATAGAGTGCAATACCTTCTCCCAATGCGCCTAGAAGCGCACTAACAGCTGCCCCCGCAAGTACTAATCGCATAGGAGTTAGACCACCTTTTGCCAACGAACCTATACCATAAACGATGGCTACACCTAACCCTGCTCCAACAAATGACCATAAAATTAAAAACATGTATGGTAAACCAGGGAAAAAAGCAAAACAAACTGCAAGCATAAATGCCGCTCCCGAGTTTAAACCTAATAAACCTGAGTCTGCTAACGGGTTACGTGTCATTCCTTGCATAATAGCGCCTGCCACCGCAAAGCATCCACCTACCAACGCTGCACCAAGTACACGTGGTAATCGAATTTCTCGTATAATTTGATGTGCCGTTAAATCTGGTGAAAAATGAAAAACGGCTGTCCAAACAGTGCCTAATGAAATATCAGCCGCTCCAAATGAAATGGACAAACCAATAGCAAATACTAATCCAATAAGACCTATAATTAGTGCCACGACAGCACGTACTGGATGAGAACGTCTTTGTAGCTCTTCTAATTTTCCGAGCCCTTCTACTGCTTCTGCTGACGTAGTCATGCTTTTCCTCCTTTATATCTATCCGATTAAAAATTCATCCCACATTTGACGGGCTATAAAACTACCACCACAGCATTTGAGTGAAATCAACATTTTTGAAGAGCGTTTCACTTCCTGTAAAAGCTCGATTTGTTAAGGTCAACCTGGTATGGCGGTCTTAGCTTAGTTGCTCTTTCTTCTTAAGAGAATTAAGAGCTCTCCAATGGTGGGAAATTTACTTTAACTACTCAGCATTACTTATTTTTTTCATATAATTGGTAAGATAAGCAAATTGGATTATTGCTATACGGACAAAGGGCCATCGTCGCATCAATATTAAATACTTCTTGTAAGTTTTCCTTTGTCATTACTTCATCTGGTTTACCACTTACTTTCAATTGCCCGCTTCTCATCGCAATCATAAATTGAGAAAAACGAGAGGCATGATTTAAATCGTGCAATACCATAACAATCGTGCGGCCCTCTTCTTCATTTAACTTTTGCAATAATAAAAGAATATCTAGCTGATGCGCTAAATCCAAATAGGTTGTTGGTTCATCCAGTATAAGAATATCTGTACCTTGAGCTAACGCCATAGCAATCCATACTCGTTGACGCTGACCGCCCGATAATGCCTCAATTGGACGATCACTAAATTCCCTTAGTCCTGTGACATCAATAGCCCAATGAATATATTCAAAATCCTCCTTACGCAACGTACCAAAGCCTGTTTGATGTGGAAATCGACCGTAGGATACTAATTCAAAAACTGTCAATCCACCTGGAGCTGTTGCTGTTTGTGGCAGAATTGCCATTCTCTTAGCAACCTCTTTTGTTTTCAACTGATGAATTGCTTTTCCATCCAAGTATACAGCACCATCTTGTGTTCTAAGTACACGTGCCACAGCCTTTAATAATGTAGATTTCCCACATCCATTGGGACCGATAATTGTAGAAATTTGCCCTTTTGGAATCGCTACACTTAAATCTTCCACAATTAATGTAGATGAGTAGCCTATGGCAACATGTTCTATTTCAAGGACTGACATATTAAACTTCCTTTCCCTTTTAGGAATAAATTTATTGTTAGATAAAGGTGTAGAAATGATAAAGCAAAACTACCATTTCTACACTATGATTGAACGCTCTTTATAAGGATAATTTAAATTTGCAAACCAAATTGCGCTGTATAAAGGCCATAATAAGCATTTTGGATATTCATTAATTCATCATGTGTGCCTTCCTCAATAATGCCTTTTTTTGACACAACAACGATGCGATCAGCGTCTTTAATGGTTGCTAAACGGTGAGCAATAACTAATGTAGTACGTCCAATGGATAGTTCATTTAATGCCTGTTGGATTGCCTTCTCTGTTTCTGTATCTAATGCAGAGGTTGCCTCATCCAAAATTAATATTCTTGGGTTTTTCAGGAAAATACGTGCTATGGACAATCGTTGTTTTTGCCCTCCTGATAGCTTGACTCCACGTTCACCAATTAAGGTATCCATGCCCTCTGGCAAGGCATTAATAACTTCCTCTAACTGTGCACGCTTTGCAGCATGCCAAATATCCTCTTCACTGGCGTCTAAATCACCGTAAGCAATATTTTCTCGAATTGTGCCATCAAATAAGAACACATCTTGCTGTACAATCCCGATATGTGCACGAAGAGATTGTAACTTGAAATCTCGTATATCGATTCCGTCAATCTTAATAGCCCCTTCACTTACCTCGTAAAAACGTGGTAACAGACTACAGATGGTTGATTTACCTGCCCCTGAAGGTCCAACAAGTGCAACCGTTTCACCCGGACGAACATTAAGATTAATATTATTTAAGGCGCGTTCATTATCTGTGTAACCAAAAGATACATTGCTAAATGCGATGTCTCCCTCTATGACTTCAATACTCTTCGCCTCTGGGCGATCAGCAATTTCTGGTGCTGTTTCAAGGAAATCAATATAACGTTTAAAACCAGCCATCCCTCTTGGGTAAGTCTCTATAAACATATTAATTTTGTTAATAGGTCCTAAAAGAATACCTGATAATAGGATGAAAGCGATAAACTCACCATTGGTTAGCTGCCCTTGTAAAACAAAGTACGCACCTACAAAAAGTGTGAATAATGATAAAATTTTTGTTAAAATACCTGAAATTGCTTCATTCCACGCCATTACTTTATAAGAAAATAGTTTGGTCGTTCTGAATCGATTATTATTGACCTTGAAGCGTTTAATTTCATGTTCCTCATTGGTAAATGCTTGTACAACTCGAATACCACTTACATTGTTTTCTACACGTGCGTTAAAATCGGCGATATCTCCAAACATTTGACGGAACGCTTTTGACATAAGCTTGCCAAAAAATATCGTAAGCAAAAGAATGATTGGTACCAGAATAAATATAAGCAGTGTGAAGGTTGGATCAATGTAAAACATCACGCCGAAAGAGCCAATAATCGTCATGGCAGCAATAAACATATCCTCTGGACCATGATGTGCAAGCTCACCAATATCCATTAGATCATTTGTTAAGCGTGAGACAAGATGCCCTGTTTTGTTATTATCGAAATAACGAAAAGAAAGTTTTTGCACATGACTGAACGATTCCCTACGCATATCTGTTTCAATATTAATCCCTAACATATGTCCCCAATAAGAAACTATAAAATCTAAAATCGAATTGAATATGTATAACAAGAGCAACAGCAAACTCGCCATTACAATCCACTTTAGTTCACCATCAGGAAGGATGTCGTCAATCACCTTATTTAATACCAATGGAAAAGCTAACTCGATGAGGGCTGCCAAAATAGCACAAGAAAAATCTAGTATAAATAATCCCTTATATGGCCTGTAATAAGAAAAAAAACGTTGTAATAACATTGGTGAGACCTCCCATTTCTTTAATACTATTTCTGTATTTTTACTATAGATTTATTACACTAATAATTGATAATGATTATCATTATTGATTAAAATATACAATACTTCCAATTAAGATTGCAATCTTTTTGACTAACACTGAAAACCTCTTACCTATTTAATAATCTAGTAAATGAGCTACCCGACTATATATCAGGTAGCTCATCCCACACAATATTTGTTTATTGCTTTGAAATCGCTTTTCTACAATTTAGTCAGCCATGCTTGTCAATCGATTGCAGTTAATAATCAAACTGATTAAAGAATATTTAATTTCGTTATCACATTATGTAGTCACTACTATATCCGCTTTATAAACTGTTGTTCACAGTTATAATTAGCTATTTAGTTTTTTGTGACTCTGTAAATTCTACAATTTTATTGGCCATGTCCTCTGCTTGATGTAAACCCGATAGCGGATCAGAAGCAAAATAATGCTCTGGTGATAAATCAATTATTTTATTATTTTTTACAATATCTAAATTGGTCCAAGTTGATGGAAGTTCGCCACCCTTATTAAAGAAATTTATGAGAAATACATAATCACCAACGTAGTCACCTACTACTTCATAGGAGATATCATAGCGCCCACCACCAGATTCTTTCGTATCAAAGAGTTCTTGTACTTTCTCTTGTGGCTTCATGTTCAGTATTTGGTATAATGCTCGACCGCCTGACACGCTATTATTCGCTACGATTGTTGCATTTTTTTCAAATAGATCAAAAATAGTAAAAGTAGCCCCTTCTGGTATGGCAGCATTGATTCTGTTCTGTGCATCAGCTATACGCTTATCGAAATCTTTTACAAATGCAGTTGCCTCTGCTTGTCTGCCAAGATATTCACCCATTGCCTTGATTTCGTCAGTTGCCGTTTTATGGACTGTTTCAGAGAACACGATAGTTGGTGCTATTTTTTCATATTTCTCTACATCTTCTTTATTCCACGTAATAATTAAATCCGGTTTTAATTCTAAAATTTTCTCCAAAGATGTATTTCCGTCTGTTCCAATATTATTAATTTCTCCATCTTTATAATATGGTTTTAAAAACGCAGCAAAATCTAAATTAGCTGTGACGGCTCCTACTGGCACAATATCTAATGCTAGAATCTGACCAAGATACCAATCTGTTACTATTCGTTTTGCCTTTACTGGAATTTCCACTTCTCGCCCACTATCATCTGTTATCATTCGAGTTGTAGCTTCTTCAGTCTTAGGTGTCTCTTCTTTGTTGTCCGCTTGATGAGCTGTATCTTCACCACATGCTGCAAGTAATACCAACAGACTCAACAAAAAAGGCATCTTTATATGTTTCATCATGAAATCATTTTCCCTACTCTCAAATCGTATTGCTTGCGCGAGCTGATTCTCATTGTATTGAAAATGATTCTCATTTGTAATAGCAAATTCGGACATACCAGATGTATATTTCCGCCTAAAAATACTTGGAGCCATATTTGTTTCCTTTTTAAAGGCTCTGCTAAAATAATATTCATCTTCATAACCAAGCGATATTGCTATTTCTCTGATACCATAATGATTAGACAATAGGTAATGCTTCGCTTTTTCAATTCGAAGCTGCTGTAAATAGATTTGTGGGCCAATACCATAACGATCCTTGAAAGTACGTAGAAGATGTCTTGTACTGATTTTGAGCGAATCTGCAAGTGTCTGTATAGATATTGGCTCATGAACATGTTGTTCTAAATAGAGACGTGCCGCTTCTACTTTATCCATTTCATGTGGCTTACCCAGCCCCTCATTCAGCTCTTGAAAAATACGATAGATGAGTTCATAAAAAGATGCCTTGACTGATAGATGTTCCTGGATAACACTTGTCTGCCATTTATCGTACATGTCTTGCAGTAACATATGTATACCAAGAGCATTAGCGGGTACACAGGTAAAATCCGTTTGAAAAGGTTGATACTGCATGTGTAAATGTTGTAAAAAAGCATCTGCATAAATAACATCACCTCTATAGTGAATCATGTAGTAGCTAATACTTTCCTTTACTTTTATATGTAGTGATTGCGATTTTCCAATATGGAAAATACTAAAGCGTTGTACTTGATAAGGCTGATCGCCAATTAAAACCTCTGCCTCGCCCTCTGTGATGACAAGTAGCGTGCTAAGATTTACGCGCCTATCTATTTGTAAATCAGTTTTATCTACATAATCAAACTGTTTCAGCTTGATATAAGTGTTTTCCCAAAGCAGCATATACGCATCATAGTTCATATCTTTCTCCTTTTGAAATGAAATAGTTCTATGTCAATTATATTGATAACGATTATCAATTTCAATTGGACTTTCAAGACAAAAAAATCACCACTAACTAAACCTAGTCAATGGTGATTTTATATAGTTATAGTAAACCTTTACCTTTTGTTGCTTTCTTCATATCTTCATTTAGCTTCTCGAAAAATTCTTCGTTTGATTTTGTAGTGCGTAACTTCTTCAAGAAACGCTCTGAAAAATCTTGCGCATCTGAAAATGTTTTTCGAATTGCCCATAGTTTTTCCAGTTGTTCAGGTGCAAGAAGCAGCTCTTCCTTACGTGTACCTGAACGACGAATATCAAGCGCAGGGAAAATACGACGCTCTGCTAATTGGCGATCTAGGTGAAGTTCTAGATTCCCTGTTCCTTTAAATTCTTCATAGATGACTTCGTCCATTCGTGAGCCAGTGTCGACTAAAGCCGTAGCTAGAATTGTTAAGCTACCACCTTCTTCTATATTACGGGCAGAACCGAAGAAACGTTTAGGTCTATGGAATGCAGCAGGGTCAATACCACCTGATAGTGTACGACCACTTGGTGGAATAACTAAGTTATAAGCACGTGCTAAACGGGTAATGGAGTCCATTAATATAATTACGTCACGTTTATGCTCGACTAAACGACGTGCACGCTCTAAAACGATTTCTGCAACCTTCACGTGATTTTCTGGTACCTCATCGAAAGTAGAACTAACTACATCTGCATTCACAGAACGTTCGATATCCGTTACTTCCTCAGGACGTTCATCAATAAGTAATACAATCAGCTCTGCTTCCGGATAATTCGTAGTAATTGAATTTGCAATTTCTTTTAATAATGATGTTTTCCCTGCTTTTGGAGGCGCTACAATTAAACCACGTTGGCCAAAACCTACAGGTGCCACTAAATCCATAATACGAGTCGATAAATTTTGCTGCGTTGTTTCAAGCTTGATTTGTCGATCAGGATATAACGGTGTTAATGCCGGGAAATGCACACGTTCTTTTGCAACTTCCGGGTCTTCGCCATTTACAGCGTCTACTTGTAGCAGACCGTAGTAGCGTTCATTTTCTTTAGGTGGACGTACTTTACCCGATACCTTGTCCCCATTACGGAGGTCAAAGCGTCGAATCTGAGAAGCAGAAATATAAATATCCTCTTTACTTGGCGAGTAGTTAATTGGGCGAAGGAAGCCAAAGCCCTCCTGCGAAACAATTTCAAGTACTCCCTCCATGAAAAAATAACCCTCTTGTTCTGAACGCGTTTTCAAAATAGCAAATATTAATTCTTTTTTTGTTAGCTTGCTATAATATGAAATTTTATATTGGCGTGCGAGGGCGTAAAGCTCTTTTAACGTCATGTTTTCTAATTGAGCGATTGTCAATGCAGACATATGCACAACTCCAGTCTTTTTCAAAATATATTGCTTTTGTGGGGTTATCATTGAAGTTTTTACGAAAGGCTCTGTTAAAACGGTTGATATCTGTACCTGTAATACACTCTATTTCCTAGGGGTAGTGGCTAAGCCGCATCTTTGCTTTGCCACTACGTATAAAGGTCTTAGCTTCACTGCTAATCCCTTAAGAGTAGAGCTACAGCTACTCTCCAATCAACCATACAAACATTGGAGTATAACATTGCCTTATAAACTATGGGATGGTTTAAATTAAGAAGAAGGTACCTAGCACAAAAAAAGATGCGCTAGGTATATTTTAGAAGAAATTATTATTAATAGCTAGGTTTTTTCTCAAGAGCGTGACGACCTTCTACAAAACGGACAGTACCTGATTTTGCTCGCATAACTACTGAATGTGTTAATGCGTAGGCACCTTTATACTGAACTCCTTTTAATAGCTCGCAATCTGTTACAGCTGTTGCTGCAAAAATTGCATCGTCCCCTTTTACTAGGTCATCTAAGTAAAGAACTTTTTCAACATCTACGCCCATTTTTTTGCAACGCTCTAGCTGTTCCTCATCTTCTGGCACTAGTTTCGCTTGGAAGTCTCCACCTAGGCATTTTAATGCAACAGCAGAAATTACACCTTCTGGTGCACCGCCCATTCCGAACATAATATCGATGCCTGTTTCATCGAAAGCGGTGTTAATGGCTGCTCCAACATCACCATCTTGAATAAATTTAATTCGAGCTCCAGCTTCACGAATTTCATCTACAATTGCTTGATGGCGTGGACGATCTAATAAAGTAGCTACCACGTCTGAAATATCTTTATTTTTTGCTTTTGCTACTTGTAATAAGTTATAAGTAACTGAAGCATTAATATCAACTTTCCCTGCCGCTTCTGGTCCTACTGCAATTTTCTCCATGTACATATCAGGTGCATTTAATAGATTACCTTTATCTGCAATAGCAAGTACTGTCATTGCACCATTTGTACCTTTAGCCACAATATTCGTACCTTCTAAAGGGTCAACTGCAATATCTACTTGAGGACCACCATTACGAAGGCCAAGCTCTTCTCCAATATAAAGCATTGGCGCTTCGTCCATTTCACCTTCACCAATTACTACTGTAGCATGCATTGGAATTGTATCGAACATTGAGCGCATTGCTGTCGTTGCTGCATCATCTGCCTCAATTTTCAAACCGCGACCCATCCATTTCCCGGATGCGATTGCTGCTGCCTCTGTTACTCGTACTACTTCCATCGATAAACTACGTTCCATTGTTGTTTTTCCTCCCGTTAACGGCATATTTCATTCGCCGAAACATTCAAATTACCTCTATTGTAACATAATTGGCTCAAAACTTTTACCACACATTATTCCTTTAGCTCAGCTACACCGACCATTATTGTCTCACGTCGAATATCTGCGCCTAAATCACGTAATTTTTCAATAAGTGAGCTATAGCCTCGTTCAATGTGATAGATATCGTGAATTTCAGTTTCACCTTCAGCTAATAATCCAGCTAATACTAAAGCTGCACCAGCGCGAAGGTCTGTCGCTGTCACATTTGAGCCATGTAATTTATTTGGGCCAGAGATAATCGCTGTATTTCCTTCGACACGTGCATTTGCATTCATACGACGAAGTTCATCTATATGCTTAAAACGGGCTGTATATATTGTGTCTGTTACCTTTGAGGAACCTAGTGCCTGGGACATCAACACAGAAAGTGGCTGCTGAATATCCGTAGGGAATCCAGGATACACTAACGTTTTGACATCAACTGCTTGCAATGTCGTAAGGTCCGTTTTCGGAACAAAAATACTTTCCTCACCTATTTCAATTTTCACACCCATTTCACGAAGCTTTGCTGTAATTGCCTCTAAATGTAGTGGAATGACGTTATCAATGGTAATGCCATCGCCAACTGCAGCCGCCATAATCATAAAAGTTGCTGCTTCAATTCGGTCAGGGATAATCGTATGCTCTGTGCCGTGTAGCTCCTCAACACCGTCAATACGTATTACACTCGTACCTGCCCCTTTAATATTGGCTCCCATGTTGGTAAGAAGTGTTGCAACATCGATAATTTCAGGCTCTTTCGCCGCATTTTCAATAACTGTACGCCCTTTTGCACGTACAGCGGCCAACATAATATTAATTGTTGCTCCAACACTGGCAACGTCTAAATAAATTTTTGCGCCAATTAATTCATCCGCACGTAAATAGATCGCTCCATGCTCATTTGTAATTTTAGCGCCAAGTGCCTCAAAACCTTTTATATGCTGATCAATTGGACGCGGTCCTAGGAAACAGCCTCCCGGTAAACCAATCACAGCTTTTTTAAAACGACCAAGCATTGCCCCCATTAAATAATAGGAAGCACGGAGTTTTTTCACGTTACCATTCGGCAATGGAAGTGCAATCATATCAGACGGATCAATAGTCATTTTACCGTCCTCAAAAGTCACTTCTCCGCCAATTTCTTCTAATAGCGCCTTCAAAGTCCAAGCATCTGAAATTTCTGGTATCCCTCCAATAGTCACTGGAGAGTTCGCCAAAATTGATGCTGGAATTAAGGCGACTGCACTATTTTTTGCACCACTAACTTTAATTGTACCTCTTAGACGATTTTCGCCTGTAATTTTGTATACATCCATTTTGCGTTCTCCCTCATGATTGGAAAGTAATTTTTGCGTCTGGCCCACTTTATAATCTTATTATTCGCCTTTTCTCTTATTCCAATCCGCTAAAAATCCTTCAATTCCTTTTTCCGTTAATGGATGATGGAAAAGCTGCTTTAATACTTTATATGGAGTTGTTGAAATATGCGCACCTGCAAGTGCTGCTGCCGTTACGTGTTGCGGGTGACGAATAGAAGCTGCGATAATTTGCGTGTCGATATTATGGATTGTGAAAATATCTGCGATAGTTTCAATAAGCTCTACACCATTTAGTCCAATATCATCTAAACGACCGATAAATGGTGATACATATGTAGCACCTGCACGAGCGGCCATTAACGCTTGGTTTGCACTGAAAATTAATGTTACGTTGGTTTTGATGCCTTTGTTCGCAAAGAAACGACATGCTTCTAAGCCAGCTGGTGTCATAGGTAATTTAACAGTAATATTTGGTGCTATGGCAGCCAGTTCCAGTCCTTCTTTAATCATACCTTCAGCATCTAGTGCAATGACTTCCCCACTTACTGAACCATCTACTAGCTCTGCAATCTCACGTAGTCGATCGTGGAATGATACGTTTTCTTCTTTAGCAACTAATGAAGGGTTTGTTGTAACACCCGATAAAATACCCCATGCATGTGCTTCTTTAATCTCGTCAAAGTTAGCTGTATCAATAAAAAATTTCATATAATTTCCTCCCAAACCCTATTTTCTTAAATTATTAAATATCTGTTAAAAAGTTGTTATTTCAAAAACAAGAGAAGGTCGACTACAAGCATCAACACTTCTCTTATTATGTGTATTCATCTATGCTTTTGTACCATATTAGATGCAAAAATTATGCTTTTTGTGAACTGCCGAATTCGCGAATTTTACCAGTAACGGTTGCTTTAATCGCCTCACGTGCTGGTGCTAAGAATTTACGAGGGTCGTAAACAGCCTTATCATTGTCAAGGATTTCACGGATAACTTTTGTAGCAGCGATTTGATTTTCAGTATTGACGTTTATTTTTGCTGTACCTAATGAAATCGAGCGTTGAATATCTTTTGTTGGGATACCTGTACCACCATGTAATACTAACGGAAGATCTGCTAATTTTGAGATTTCTTCCATTTCTTTAAAGCCTAGATTAGGTTCACCTTTGTAAGGACCATGCACAGAACCAAGTGCTGGAGCTAAGCAGTCAATATCTGTTAACTCAACCATCTTACGGCATTCTTCAGGATCAGCATACATGATACCACCGATTACACCGTCTTCATCGCCACCAACTGTTCCAAGTTCTGCTTCCACAGATACTCCTTTAGCGTGAGCGTATTCAACCACTTTTGAAGTGATGTCGATGTTTTCTTCAAATGAGTGATGTGAAGCATCAATCATAACAGAAGTGAAACCTGCATCAATCGCTTCTTTACATTTATCAAAACTTGAGCCGTGATCAAGATGAATAGCTACTGGAACAGTTATACCGTATGATTCCATTAAGCCTTTTACCATTTGAACTACGGCGATAAAGCCGCCCATATATTTACCCGCGCCTTCAGATACGCCTAGGATTACCGGTGATTTCTCTTCTTCTGCTGCTTGTAAAATTGCTTGCGTCCATTCAAGGTTGTTGATGTTGAATTGACCAACTGCATAACCTTCTGCCTTCGCCTTAATTAACATCTCTTTCATAGATACCAATGCCATAGTAAAAATCCTCCTTATAGGACTATTCTTTATACATAAATGTGCTATTCAATCATAGCAAAAATAGAGAACGCTGAAAAGTATTTTCAGCGTTCTCTATTTTCTGCGCAAAAGCGAAGTGACAACGTAGCGACAGCGCCCATGTTTTCTGGACCGAAAGCGAAGTGCACACGAAGCAGCAGGTGCAATTTTTTTCAACAAGAAAGTGAAGTGATATTCGCAGCGGTAACATCGAAGTTTACTATGTCTATGCTATTTAACAGCAGTGAAAAACAGGCAATGTTTATCACTGCCTGTTGGTTTGACCTTTTAATGTTTTATTGACCTCATCACGTACTTCAAAAATATCAAAAGGTTTTGTAAAGTAACGAATAGCCCCTAATTCCAGAGCCTCCTGAACAACGTCTAGTTCACCATAAGCAGTCATCATAAAGACCGGGGTTTTTGGCCATTTTTCTTTTAAATGCTTTAATATTTCAATGCCATCCATTCCAGGGATCTTCATGTCTAGTAATACACAATCTATTTCTTCTTCTTCTGCATAACGTAGTGCTTCCACACCATTCGCTGCTAAATATGTAATGTAACCTTCCTTCTTTAACACTTCATTTAAAAGCAAACGAATGCCTTGCTGATCATCGACAATTAGTAATCGTTTCACATTTCATTCCGCCCTTTTTGAATTATTATGCTTGTACAAAAGCATCCTATAATATGTATAATTCTCCTTTAAAATCTTAATACCTTCTAGTATTATAAATTATCTGCTATTGCTTTTGCTTTATACTTATTTCAAACATATAATATTGAATGAGGTGGAACCATGTCAAAAATTCTAACGACTCAACTAAGTGGACTTCTTCAAAGAATAACACAAAGCGAAGAAGAAGCTATCGAAGAAACAGCAAGATTACTTGCACAAGCAGGTATCGGGGTAGGCCATGTTTATTTTGCTTGCTTTGGTGAAATGCAAGTTGTCGAATTAAATGCACGCCAAGGTGTGGAACAATTTTCTAAGCTGTTACCATGGACTGATAATACTGTAGTGAATGAAGTTGATCGTGTGTGTATCTTTACGCGTAGTGCACAGGATCGGGATGCCTTAGCATTAGCACAAAAATTAAATAATAGTTTTATTCCATTTGCAGCAGTCGCTAGTGAAGTAGCTAATTCTGATAATCCGTTAGCGGATTTAGCGTATACATATATCTCTACCCGTATGCGTGGTGGCTTACTACCTAACGACTTGGGTGAACGCATTGTTGTTCCACATGCAATTGCCGCTCTTTTTATCTATGAGGCTGTAAAGATCGCATATGATGAAATGCTCGGACTCAATGAAGAAGAACTATAAGTGCTTAGTACAAGGGTGATGAATATTCGCAAATTAAGTTTACTGCCCACTATGGGAGGACAAATCACACTAAAGCTCTAAACGTGAAAAGCTCCCTTCACATGGGATTTTCAGACTGGAGACAAACTCAAAAATTGAGTTTGTCTCCAGTCTTTTTTCTTTTAAATATTTTTTTAATCCCTCGTAAGGTTGTCCAACGCATACCATGCTCTTCTTTCCCATCCGTAAATACATGTACAATCGTTTCATTTCGACGTGCATAGATTTGTTTCGTGTCACTGTGCTGACGTAAATGATCGGCTTCTTCCACATGAAGCGCCCAAATAGGACGTTCAAGGATTTTTCGATGATCCTTACTTGTCGTACATGGAGCCAATAACGAACAACTTGCGCATTGAAGTGGCTTGGATTTATACTGTCTTCTACCTTCTTTCGTTGTCATTGAATAGGATACACTAGTTGATTGGAGCGCAGGCGGTGACTTCTGAAAAAATAGCATGAGCGAAAAGGCCCCACAGGAGCATAGCGTCGAGGAGACTGTAGAAATGCCCCGAAAAGCGTCCGACGTAGCGGAAATCAACGGGTTCATATAGAGACTTCTGTTATTTTACACTGTACTTCGTTTTGATAAAGAAAAGAGTTGACTCAAAAATTATTTGAGTCAACTCCTTGCGGTTTTTATTTAAATGTTGCACCGATAAAATCACGGAATAATGGTTGTGGTCTGTTTGGACGCGATACTAATTCTGGATGGAATTGACAAGCTACAAAGAAATTGTTCTCTGGTAATTCGATAATTTCCACTAGTTTGCCGTCTGGACTTGTACCTGAGAATACTAGACCTGCTGCTTCCATCGCTTCACGGTATTCATTGTTAAATTCATAGCGGTGACGGTGGCGTTCATACACAAGTTCTTTTCCATAGGCAATGCTTGCCTTTGAACCAGCTTGTAATTTACATGGATACAAGCCTAAACGTAATGTACCACCAAGGTCTACGTTATCGTTTTGATCCGGTAAGAAGTCAATTATCGGATACTGTGTTGCTGCATCAAGCTCTGTAGAGTGCGCACCTTGTAAACCAAGTACGTTACGTGCAAATTCTACTGTTGCTAGTTGCATCCCTAAGCAAATCCCTAAGAATGGAACATTATTTTCACGTGCATATTGCGTTGCTAAAATTTTACCTTCTACCCCGCGATCACCAAAGCCACCTGGTACTAATATAGCATCTGCTTCTTTTAATAGTGTCGCTACATTATCAGCTTCTACATGTTCTGCATTGATCCAATCAATATCGATATCTGAATTAAATGCATAGCCTGCATGCTTTAATGCTTCTACAACAGAAATGTAAGCATCTTGTAGTTCTACATACTTACCTACTAATGCGATTCTTCTTCTGTTTGGTAAGCTTTTCACTTTCGCTACAAGATCACGCCATTCTTCCATATCCGCTTCTGGCGCTTCAATTCCAAAATGATCAAGCACGATATCATCGATGTCTTGCGCATGAAGATTTAAAGGAACTTCATATAAATGTTCCGCATCACGAGATTCAATTATTTCATGTGGCTGTACGTCACAGAATAATGCTAATTTTTCTTTCATGTCTTGTGGTACTTCTTGCTCTGTACGCACAACAATAATATTTGGTTGGATTCCTAAAGAGCGCAATTCTTTTACAGAGTGCTGAGTTGGCTTAGTTTTCAATTCACCAGCTGCTTTAATGTAAGGAATAAGCGTACAGTGAACATACATGACATTGTTATGTCCTAGATTCGTTTTCATTTGGCGAATTGCTTCAAGGAATGGTAGAGACTCAATATCACCTACTGTACCACCTACTTCTGTAATAACAACATCAGCATTTGTTTCGCGGCCTGCACGTTGAATGCGTTCTTTAATTTCATTCGTAATATGAGGAATTACTTGTACTGTTCCACCATTGTAATCACCACGACGTTCTTTTTGTAAAACAGATTGATAGACACGACCTGAAGTTACTGTTGAATGTTTCCCCAAATTAATGTCGATGAAACGTTCATAGTGACCTAAGTCTAAGTCAGCTTCAGCACCATCATCTGTTACAAATACCTCGCCGTGTTGATAAGGACTCATCGTACCTGGATCAATATTGATATATGGGTCGAATTTTTGTATTGTTACTTCCAACCCACGGTTTTTAAGTAAACGTCCTAAAGATGCTGCAACAATTCCTTTACCAAGCGAAGACACTACCCCACCTGTTACAAAAATATACTTAGTCATGAAAAAATTCCTCCTTATATTGTTCTAGAAATTGCTAATAAGACAAGTGCATTCACGCCCTTTTGTACCTAACTCTATAGTACAGGGAGAGATGTGCCGCTGATGCTTCACTTTTTGGAGGGCTTGATGCGACCTCTAACGATTAGCGTGAATGCCTTAACATCGATTAAATAATTTATATTTGCTTATACCTTAAAATAAGAAAAGCCGAGAATGCCTACATAAAAATATAATGTAGTCGATTCGAAGCTATAATCGTTTCTATCTCTTTTTATACTTTCCTTTACCCAAACTCACCTGGGGGCAATAACCATCAAAATTAAATTCAAAAGGCTTTCACCAGGGAATTAAGCTCTATTCAGTTACCGATTATTATACATAATGAATAGTTAACAACAATTATATTCATCTATTGCCTATATTCATCAAAGAAATAACTGAAAAAGGTAAAAACAAAAAAACGCTCCTCCTGCATAGGTTTGCAGGGGGAGCGTATTGCATACACGGTCTTTCTCCTCTTTTAAGGAGCCCAAGTAAAAGATTAAACGGAACCGTGAAAGAAGTCAAGATTTTTTACTACTTGTACAAAAGTAAGAAAATTCAAAGAGAAAATTACGAATTACGCTTCTTCCTCTTCCTCTTCATCTACTTCGTCTTCGTCGATGAAGTCTTCGTCGATTTCTTCATCGATTTCTTCGATTTCTTCTTCATCCTCAAATTCAATTTCTTCTTTTTCTTCATCGATTTCTTCTTCAACAAATTCTTCATAATCTTCATCGAAGTCGATGTCTTCTTCATCTAAATCTTCTTCAATGTCATCGTCTTCATCAAGAGTAGCCTTTGATTTTTTCTTATGAGTTTTAACAGATGGAGCTGTTTCTTCTTCAATTTGTTCGACCTTAAACCATTCACGTAAACCCCAACCTGATTCTTGGTTGTATAAGAAGCGACCATCCACATTCATATCAGTGTAAAATTGTAGCAAGCGTGATTTAATATCAGCATCACTAAAGCCAGTAAGCTCTTTAATAATTGTTAGCAGGTCATTAAATGACACTGAGGCACGCTTTTCAGTTAAAATTGCATAAGTTAAGTTAATTAACGATTCTTCTGCTAATTGTTCTTTTGTCATTTCACGAAAATTCAATTCGCGCACGTCCTTTCCCTCATCACATACGGATGTATTAAAAATTAAATGGTGCTCTATCTTCATTCATCAGAAAACGCTCACCTCTATAGGCGGTGAGGTGAATGCAAGTTTTTTCCTACCATTAGCTAAATGTAGATAAAGCCTCCGGCGGATGTCACAGATTTTGAAAGGAGTCTATGTTGGCCTAACTTCGTCGCATTTTGCGCAAATGGCTAACTGACCTGCATCGCGTAGGCCTAAGTACAATTCAAAATCCGGACGCAATTACGCCAAGGCGAAATTGATTTTCCGAGCGCACCTAAAAAAGGCCGCACAAAAGTAACTTTCTATATCATAAGCATAATACCCATTATATACAAAGTTTTAGTCTCTTTGCTAGCTTCAATTACTGTTTTTTATATCACGTATTATTTTAAAACCAAAGTAAAACAAATAAACAGACAATAATAGTAAAGGAATAGCGCCAATTTGCTTATTATACAGGAAAATGACTCCTAACACTAAAGCTAAAATGATAATGTAGTGAATAACTGATTTCATCCTCTACTGCGCCCCCTTTGTCATTCTATTATAGCGAAAATAAAAAGAAGTGCCTAATCGAAAGACTAGACACTTAAAACTACAGCAGCATTTCGCATAAAATAGAATAATTTGTAAATAGAAAGCGATTATCGCACGCTTACTTTCTACATATTACGACGGAACTGTCCGCCTACTTCATATAATGCTTTTGTAATTTGTCCTAAGCTTGCTACTTGTACAGTTTCCATTAGTTCTTCAAAAATATTACCGTTGTTCACAGCAACTTCTTGTAAACGAGCAATAGCCGCCTCTGCGTCTCCTGTATGCTGCTGCCAGAAGGCTTGTAGGTTTCGTATTTGTGTTTCTTTTTCTTCCGTTGAAGCACGCGCAATTTCCATATTGTCAATGGCGTCATCTGCCGGTGGGTTTGGATTTAAGTATGTGTTTACGCCGATAATTGGTAATTCACCCGAATGTTTTAGCATTTCATAGTGCATGGATTCTTCTTGAATCTTACCACGTTGATATTGCGTTTCCATTGCACCTAACACACCACCACGATCATTAATACGATCAAATTCTTCTAACACAGATTCTTCTACCAAATCAGTTAATTCTTCAACGATAAATGCACCTTGTAATGGGTTTTCATTCTTCGCTAATCCATGCTCTTTGGTAATGATCATTTGAATTGCCATTGCACGACGTACTGATTCTTCTGTTGGTGTTGTAATCGCTTCATCGTAAGCATTTGTATGGAGTGAATTACAGTTATCTTGTAGTGCCATTAATGCTTGCAATGTAGTACGAATATCATTAAAGTCAATCTCCTGTGCATGCAAGCTTCGACCAGATGTTTGAACATGGTATTTCAGCTTTTGCGCACGCTCGTTAGCACCATATTTATCACGCATAACGACTGCCCAAATACGACGAGCAACACGGCCAATCACTGTATATTCTGGATCTAGCCCATTGGAGAAAAAGAACGATAGATTTGGCGCAAAATCATCAATATTCATACCACGGCTTAAATAGTATTCAACATACGTAAAGCCATTTGCTAGTGTAAATGCTAGCTGTGAGATTGGATTCGCTCCAGCTTCTGCAATGTGATAGCCCGAGATAGATACTGAGTAATAATTACGCACTTTTTGGTCGATAAAGTATTGCTGGATATCCCCCATCATGCGCAGTGCAAATTCAGTTGAGAAAATACAAGTATTTTGCCCTTGGTCTTCTTTTAAAATATCTGCCTGCACTGTCCCTCGTACGACCTGCAATGTTTTTTCACGTGTCTCCGTGAACTCTTCGACTGTTAATGTACGATTTAATGCTTCCTCACGCAGCCTCACCTGCTGATCAATTGCTGTATTCATAAACATTGCTAAAATAATTGGGGCAGGTCCATTAATTGTCATCGATACTGAAGTTGATGGCGCGCAAAGGTCAAAGCCTGCATAGAGCTTCTTCATATCTTCTAACGTACAAATTGACACACCTGACTCTCCGACCTTACCGTAAATATCCGGACGATAATCAGGATCCTCACCGTATAATGTTACGGAGTCAAAGGCCGTGGATAAACGTTTTGCGTCATCGTCTTTCGATAAATAGTGAAAGCGTTTATTTGTCCGTTCCGGTGTGCCCTCTCCAGCAAATTGTCGTTTCGGATCTTCACCTTCACGTTTAAATTGGAACACTCCTGCAGTATACGGGAATTCACCTGGTACATTTTCTCTATAGACCCAGCGTAAAATTTCACCGTAATCAACGAACTTCGGTAGAACGACCTTTGGTATTTTTGTACCAGAAAGACTTGTTGTCGTTAAAATCGTCCGAATTTCTTTATCACGAACTTTGGTTACAAATACATCACCAGCATACGCTTCTTTTAAAGTCTGCCAATTTTCTAGAATACGCTTGGATTCAGCTGATAATTCATCACGGACACCTTCCGCTAAAGACGTAAGTGATGCAACTAGTGCGTCATCTGGCGCCTTTTCCTTGACTGTAGCAATGGCACCCTCAAGTTGGAATAAACGACGTGCAAATGCTACCTGTTGCTCTGTTTTTTTATGATAACCTCGCACTGTATCAGTAATTTCACGTAAATAATAACGACGATCGTTTGGAATAATGACATCCTGCTTTTGCGTTTTCGCAAATTGTTCATAACTTGTTTCCCAATTGCTACCTGTTTTATTATTAATAATGTTCACTAATACTGCAAATAAAGTATTTGTTCCTTTATCATTAAACTGACTGGCAATTGTACCATATACAGGCATGCTATCAATTGGTTCTTCCCAAAGCTCACGAGATCGTTGAAGCTGTTTTTGCACTTGACGTAACGCATCTTCTGAGCCTTTACGTTCAAATTTATTGATAGCAATTACATCCGCAAAATCAATCATGTCAATCTTTTCAAGCTGTGTTGGTGCCCCAAACTCACTTGTCATAACATACATGGATAGATCCGTGTACTTTGTAATTTCCGCATCACCCTGACCAATCCCACTCGTTTCCACGATGATTAAATCATAACCTGCAACACGTACAACATCTAAGACATCACCAATGGAAGCGGTCAATTCTGTACGTGAGCCTCGTGTCGCCAAGCTTCGCATATACACACGATTATTGAAAATGGCATTCATACGAATACGGTCTCCAAGTAATGCCCCACCTGTTTTTTGCTTTGTCGGATCAACGGAAAGAATAGCCACACGTTTATCTGGGAATTCCTTCAGGAAGCGGCGAATAAGCTCATCCGTTAATGAAGATTTCCCTGCACCACCCGTTCCTGTAATCCCTAAAATTGGCGTCCCTTTCGAACGTTTGCGCGCTTCTACTAACATAGCTTTCGTTTCGGCATCATCGTTCGATTCTGCCGCAGTAATTAAATTTGCCAGCAATTCTGGTGTTTCTGTTGTTAAGATTTCTAGCTTTTCATCGTAGTCTCCTGTCGCCGTTGAGAAATCTGTCCCTTTAATTTGCTCGTTGATCATCCCTTGTAGACCAAGCACTCGCCCATCTTCTGGCGAGAAAATGCCAGAAATACCATATGAATGTAGCTCTTTAATTTCACGTGGTAAAATAACACCACCACCGCCACCATAAATTTTAATATGAGGCGCTCCTTTTTCACGCAGTAAATCATACATATATTTAAAGTATTCCATATGGCCGCCTTGATATGAGGATACAGCAATGCCTTGTGCATCCTCTTGAATAGCCGCATTCACGACTTCTTCAACAGAGCGGTTATGTCCTAAGTGAATTACTTCCACACCACTAGATTGCAAAATACGTCGCATAATATTGACTGAAGCATCATGCCCATCAAAAAGACTGGATGCTGTTACAAAACGCACGTGATTTTTTGGACGGTATACTTCTACCTTTGCCATATATGAAACCCCCACTTTCTCCCCTTAGTAAATCTCTTTCTTAACGTATGAACCGCATTATAAGCTAGCGGCGAAGTTGAGTTTTGTGGCAAACACTCACCTCTTTATACGAAACATATAAACGAACCATCATACTGCCTCAAATAAAAATCGGTAATTGCAATATCCATCTATGCAATTACCGATTACCCCTTAAACTGATTAGAACCCCTTAATGCCTGATATGAATAATGTTGTCTGCATATCAATATACTCATCAAGTGTATGTTGACGATGGAGCGCCCATTTACGAAACGCCCAACTTTGGCCTTGAACGACTAAGTTATTCGCAGCCAAATGAATTTGCTTGTCAGTCATTGAAATTTCACCTGTCTCTACACAGCGTTTTAATAGTCGCTCAAAAGTGGCAACCATTTCGAATTCCTTACTGAATACATAGCGCTGCGCTTCCCTCGACAAGGATTTCGTTTCTTGATACATAATCGTCAATTCATCGACCATACTATCAATTTGCAAGAAATACTCACGAATCATTTCTCTTAATTCTTCGATAGTACCTGCCTTAATTTCGAAACTTGCTAGTCGCTCCATTGCGTGATGATAAATACTGTCACATACAAGGTATAGTACATCTTCTTTCGTACGAATATATTCATATAATGTACCGATACTAAAGCCCGCAGCTTTCGCAATTTCTCTCGTCGTGGCACGATGAAAACCTTTTTCTTTAAATAATTTAATAGCACCTTGAATCATTTGCTCTCGGCGAATAGCGATCAGATTTTCATCTTTCACAGTTGACTGTACTTGGGGCCTTTTACTTTTTTCTGTCATAAATTACTTTGTCAACATACGCGAAATCACCAGACGTTGGATCTCCTGCGTACCTTCGTAAATTTGTGTAATTTTCGCATCACGCATGAAACGTTCTACCGGATAATCTTTTGTATAACCGTAGCCACCGAAAACCTGCACTGCCTCAGTTGTTACACTCATTGCTGTGTCACCAGCCATTAATTTCGCCATTGCAGAAGCCTTACCATATGGTAGACTATTTGACTCTAACCAAGCAGCTTGGTATGTAAGAAGTCTTGATGCTTCAATTTGTGTAGCCATATCCGCTAATTTAAAAGACACACCTTGATTTGCAGTAATTGGCTTGCCAAATTGCACACGCTCTTTTGCATATTCTACAGCTGCATCTAACGCACCTTGAGCAATTCCTACAGCTTGAGCCGCAATACCGTTACGTCCCCCATCCAGTGTAGTCATCGCAATTTTAAAGCCTTCCCCCTCTGCACCAAGCAAATTTTCTTTTGGTACACGGCAGTTGTCAAAAATAATTTCAGTCGTTGGCGATGAACGAATTCCTAGCTTTTTCTCTTTTTTACCAACTGAGAAGCCCTCAAAACCTGCTTCAACAATAAAAGCAGATGTGCTGTTTTTCGCTTCTGGGTCTGTTACAGCAAATACAATATAGGTATCTGCTACACCACCATTCGTGATGAAAATCTTCGAACCATTTAAAATATAATCATCGCCGTCACGTTTGGCATATGTTTTCATACCGCCTGCATCTGAACCTGAAGCTGGCTCTGTTAAGCCATATGCACCAATATGTTTACCTTCTGCCATAGGACGAAGATACTTTTGTTTCTGTTCTTCCGTTCCGAATTTGTATAATGGCCATCCTGCAAGTGAAGTATGTGCCGATAATGTTACCCCTGTTGAAGCACATACACGTGATAGTTCTTCTACAGCAATTACATAGGCAAGATAATCAAAGCCTGCACCACCATACTCTTCTGGCCAAGGAATACCTGTTAATCCTAGTTCAGCCATTTTTTCGAAAATTGTACGGTCAAAAGCTTCATTTTCGTCGCGCTCCGCTGCAGTTGGTGCTACTTCGTTAATAGCAAAGTCTCGAATCATTTCACGTAATTGTTCGTGTTCTTCTGTTAATTGAAAGTTCATGGTCCATTTCCCCTTTTATATGAATGAATTTCACTTTGACGTCATTTGATTTCGTAGATACACCAATCTCTTCACTTATTGAGATGGAGACTTTTATTGCATCAAATTAACTGTTTACTAATCACCAACTTTTGGATTTCACTTGTACCCTCATAGATTTCTGTCACTTTGGCATCACGGAAATATCGCTCTACTGGATAATCCTCTGTGTAGCCATAACCACCGAAAATTTGTACAGCTTCAATCGCAGTTTGCACCGCTGTACGAGAAGCGAAAAGTTTAGCCATCGAGGCTTCCGCTCCGCACGGTAAGCCTTTGGCCCGTAAATCTGCCGCACGATAGACAAGCAATTTTGCCGCTTCAACCGCAGTCGCCATGTCTGCTAGCTTGAAGCCAACTCCTTGCTGTGCTGAAATTGGTTTACCAAATTGGACACGTTCTTTCGCATAAGCTGTTGCTGCTTCAAGTGCTGCTTCAGCAATACCTAAGGCTTGAGCTGCAATGCCAATTCGACCCACATCTAAATTTGCCATCGCAATTTTAAAGCCTTCTCCTTCTTCCCCAAGAAGATTTGTAGCTGGTATGCGACAGTTATCGAATGTCAGTTGTACTGTGCGTGAGCCATGTAAGCCCATTTTGTGCTCATCCTTACCTATCACTAAGCCCGGCGTTCCTTTTTCGACAATAAACGCTGAAATTCCTCGCGTCTTGTCGGCTTGATTGGTAGATGCAAAAACGATATAGACATCTGCCTCACCACCGTTTGTAATAAACACCTTTGATCCGTTAATAACATACTCATCACCATCACGCACCGCTTTTGATTGCAATGAACCTGCATCTGAACCTGCGCTTGGCTCTGTTAAACAAAATGCGCCTAAATATTCTCCCGAAGCTAGTTTTGGGACATAACGTTGCTTTTGTTCATCATTACCAAGATAAATTATAGGGTTTGTACCAACTGAGGTATGCACCGATAAAATAACACCCATCACTGCACTAACCTTAGATAATTCATTAATGGCTAGTATGTAAGATGTAAAATCCATCGCAGAGCCACCTAGTTCTTCTGGTGTTGTAATGCCCATTAAACCAAGCTCACCCATTTGCACAAGTAGCTCTCGTGGAAACTCCCCTGCCTCCATACGATCTACCCACGGTGCAATCTTTTCTTGCGCGAAATCTCGCACCATATCACGCATCATGATCTGTTCATCTGTAAATTGTAAATGCATCTATAATGTCACCCCTCTATGTTGTCACGTAGCATTACATTTTTGTTGAATAATCCCATCCCCATAGGATTATTCGTAAACGTAAAAGCCTCTTCCTGATTTCTTGCCCAGCCATCCTGCTGCCACATATTTACGTAACAATGGACAAGGTCTGTATTTACTATCCCCTAAGCCCTCATGTAAAATCTCCATGATTGACAAGCATGTATCCAGACCGATAAAGTCCGCTAATGTTAGTGGCCCCATTGGATGATTCATCCCAAGCTTCATGACATCATCAATAGCTTCTTTCGATGCAACACCTTCATACAATGCATAGATTGCCTCATTAATCATTGGGAGTAAAATACGATTCGAAATAAAACCTGGGAAGTCATTTACTTCCACTGGCATTTTTGCTAATTTCACTGTCATATCTTCAACAGCTTTGTAAACCTCATCAGTTGTTGCTAAACCTCTGATGATTTCAACAAGCTTCATAACAGGTACTGGATTCATAAAGTGCATACCAATGACTTGCTCTGGACGGTTAGTTACTGCTGCAATTTCGGTAATTGGTAGAGATGATGTATTCGTTGCTAAAATGGCATGTGCGGGTGCAATAGTATCTAATTGGCGGAAGATGGATTGCTTCACTTCCATGTTTTCCACAGCCGCCTCGATAATAATATCTACATCACTCGCATCCTGTAAATCTAGTGACATAGTAATACGACCTAGAATTGCTGTTTTCTCATCTTCTGTTTTACGATCTTTTTCCACATCACGCGCTAAATTTTTTGTAATTACCGCTAATCCACGCTCAAAAAATTCTTGCTTCATGTCATTTAGTTTGACTTCATAGCCAGCTTGAGCACAAACCTGTGCAATCCCTGAACCCATTTGACCAGCGCCAATGACCATAACCTTTTGAATTCCCATCATTCATGTCCCCCTGTAGTTGGTACCTCAATCATGATTGCATCGCCTTGCCCTCCCCCAGAGCAAATGGCAGCAATACCAATTCCGCCACCTCGGCGTTGTAATTCATGTGCGAGTGTTAAAATAATGCGTGCTCCGGAAGCTCCGATTGGATGTCCTAGTGCCACTGCCCCACCGTTGACATTGACCTTCTCTGCATCAAGTTCCGCAAGCAGAGTGCTGACAAGAGCTACAGCAGCGAAGGCTTCATTAATTTCGATTAGATCAATGTCAGCTATTGTTTTCCCCGTCTTTTTAAGAAGTTTATTGATAACAAGTCCTGGTGTTTGCGGGAAGTTTTCAGGCTCCATCGCGAGTTCCTCATGGCCGATGATAATGGCAAGTGGCTCTCTGCCTTCACGTACTGCTCGCTCCTCACTCATTACTACAAGTGCACATGCTCCATCATTTACTCCAGGTGCATTACCCGCTGTAATCGTGCCGTCCTTATCAAAGGCCAGCTTTAACTTAGCAAGCGCTTCCATCGATGTTCCAGCTCTTGGTGCCTCGTCTATACTCACTAGAAGCGGATCACCCTTACGCTGTGGTATTTCTACTGGTACAATTTCCTGTGCAAAGTAGCCTTTTTCTATTGCCCCTAGTGCACGTTCATGGCTGCGTAGGGACCAAGTATCCTGTTCCTCGCGACTTAACGAAAACGTAGTCGCTGTCGTATTGCCATAGCTTCCCATATGCGGTCTTGCCTGATTAAAGGCACATGTTAAACCATCATATAGCATGCCGTCTATCATGGTGGAATCGCCCATGCGTAAACCTGTGCGACCCTTCATTAAATAGTACGGTGCATTTGACATAGACTCCATACCGCCAGCGATAATGACTTCTTCGTCCCCTAACCGAATTAGCTGATCTGCTAACGTTACTGCGCGCATCCCTGACGCACAAACTTTATTAATCGTTTCTGTTTTCACCGAAGTTGGTAAACCTGCTTTTAGTGCAGCCTGTCTTGATGGTATTTGTCCCTGACCACCTTGTAGGACTGTGCCTAAAATTACTTCATCCACTTCATTTGGCATAATACTCGCCTTCTCTAGTGCCCCTTTAACTGCAATTGCTCCCAGATCACTTGCGTTGAGTGATGATAGTGCTCCTCCAAATTTACCAAATGCCGTTCTTGCTCCTGCTAAAATTACCGCTCTATTCAAGTAAAACACCCCTTTTGTTTTACGTTCTCGATGAAGGTATCGATTAGTGTCTTTTCCCAAACCCCGTTGTTGACTGAACGCTCGCTCGATTCTTCTCGATGAAAAATGGGAGTCCTTAACTAACTCCCATTTCCATAAATCTTATTCTACAAAACAATTAATTGTTGTGCAATTTATATTTTTCAGATAACCAAAATATTTCTGCAATAATCAGCTATTTTCTTAGCAAGTAGTTATTTCTCGTCAATTTCCATAGTATCCACTGAAGCGACTACCTCTTCTAACATCTCTTCTGATACTCCTTCAGTTGGCGCTTCAACAACTTTCACTTTCTCACCGAATACAGAACGCTCCAATAACTCTGCAACATCGAACGTACTAATTGTATCTTCAACTTCTTTTGCCTTTGTTCCATCCTCTAGCATTGTTAAACAGTACGGACAGCCAGAAGAAATCACCGATGCATTTGTTGCTAAAGCTTGCTCTGTTCTTGCTACATTAATACGATTTCCAACATGCTCTTCCATCCACATTAAACCGCCACCTGCACCACAGCACATTGCCGTTTCGCGATTACGTTCCATTTCCACAAGCTTAACGCCTGGAATACCTCGAAGAATCTCGCGTGGTGCATCATACACATCATTATAGCGACCCAAGTAACAAGAATCATGGAAGACAATTGTCTCATCGACTTCATAATTCATGGCTAGACGATTTTCTTCTATCAATTGATTTAGTAGCTCTGTATGGTGATAGACTTCACCTTTCCAGCCGAAATCTTGGTATTCATTTTTGAAGATATTGTATGCATGCGGGTCAATCGTAACAATTTTCTTCACATCATTTTTCTCGAACTCATCGATATTGGCTGTCGCTAACTCTTGGAATAAAAACTCATTCCCTAGACGACGTGGTGTATCTCCTGAGTTTTTCTCTTTATTTCCTAATATCGCAAACTTCACTCCAGCCTCATTTAATAGACGGCAGAAGGCTAAAGCAATTTTTTGTGAACGGTTATCAAATGCACCCATAGACCCTACCCACAATAGATACTCCATGTCCTCGCCCGATTTTTTCAGTTCTTTCACCGTCGGGATATTGATAGTTGAATCAAGGTCACGCCAATTTTCTTTTTCTTTACGGTTTAGCCCCCAAGGATTACCTTGACGTTCGATGTTTGTCATCGCGCGCTGTGCATCTGGATTTACTTTTCCTTCAGTCATCGTTAGATAACGACGAAGGTCAATAATTTTATCGACATGCTCGTTCATTACTGGACATTGGTCTTCACAGTTACGGCAAGTTGTACATGCCCAAATCTCTTCTTCAGTAATTACTTCACCTATTAAAGAAGGGCTATAAAAGTCTTCCATGATTGCGCCCTCAGCACCAGCAGCCGTTGCTAGCTGATTCCCCTTTGTATTAGCAAAGAATTGATATGGCACCCACGGTTTTTGCTTTGTGACAACCGCCCCTGTAAATGTTAAATGATCACGAAGCTTGACGATTAAGTCCATTGGTGACAGCATCTTTCCTGTTCCTGTTGCCGGACACATATTTGTACAACGACCACATTCTACACAAGAATATAAATCGAGCATCTGCTTTTGCGTAAAGTCTTGAATACGTCCAACACCTATGGCTGGAATATCATCTTCACTGTCCGCATTTTCACCCGCTTCTTCAAGTGCCTCGAAGTCAATTGGTGTTAACGTTCCCGTACGATCTAAACGGTTCATATACACATTAATTGGACTCACAATTAAGTGGAAGTGCTTCGATTGTGGTACATAAATTAAGAATGTTAATAGGATTAATAAATGTGCCCACCACATGACATAGAAAACACCTGCTGCTACAGATGCTGGTAAAAAGCCAAAGATAGCTGCGATTGCTGATGCTACAGGTTCCGTATAAGTTAAGCCTTCGCCATGCCAGATTAAGCCCATACCATTTGCAAATAATGTTGATACCATTAAACCACCAATGAAGATTAATACTAAACCATTTTTCCAACCGCGTTTTAGACGCACTAGCTTTTCAACGTAGCGACGGTAAAACGCCCACACTACCGCTACCAAAATCATTAACACTACTAACTCCTGGAAGAATGTAAATACACCATAGAAAATCCCTAGTGGTAAATGGGAATTTGGTGCTAATCCCTTCCAAATTAAATCAACAGCACCTAACTGTACCATCAAGAAACCATAAAAGAACATGACGTGAATTAAACCACTTTTCGGATCTTTTAATAGCTTATTTTGACCAAATACATTGACCATTAAATAACGAATACGTTCTTGAACACTTTCATCAAACTCAACCTTTTTCCCCAGTTGTACAAACTTGTAGCGTGTTTTTAACAGATAGAAAAATAATCCTACTGCATAAAGCACAACCACGACTGTTAAGACAATGTTTGCAATTAGTAATGGATTCATGGTTGGTCCCCCCTTAGCTTGTCGTAATTTCTCTCTTTGTGTTAAATTTGCTAGTTCATGCGTAAATGTACGCTATTTTGTTACTATACTCATATTCTAATAAATGAGTGAGCATTCAGTCAACACAAATCAAAAATATTTCTGATAATTTTATATTCTTACACTTCACAAGAAAAAAAGCCACCCTGAAATTTTCAAGGTGGCCCTGTAGCAAATATATAGAGTAGCGAAAGCACTCAGGCAAGCCTACGTACAAGTCAAAATTCTGAATCAATTATGCCTAGATGTAGGTATTCGCTATTTTTTAAATACTTTTCCACTTCGAATATACTCAATGTCTGCTACGTTTAAGCGTGCATTGACAACACGTGCAGCCGCAAATAAATAATCAGATAAGCGATTTAAATATTTTTGTACAATTGTTGGTACATCCTGGATTTCTTTCATCAGCGTTACCATTTGACGCTCTGCTCGGCGTGCAACTGTACGCGCAATGTGTAGTGTTGCTGCTGCTGGTGCTCCACCTGGCAAAATAAAGCGTTCTAGTGGCGGCGCTTCATCAGATAATGCATCAATACGCCCCTCCAATACTACAATCGGTTCTTCTGCAAGTTTATAATGACGTTCCTTCATGACATTTGCAAGATCACCACCTGCATCGAAAAGTTCATGCTGAATCGTTTCTAAATCCACTAAAATGTCTTTGAATAATTCGCGATCTAATTCACTTACTGCCTTACCGATAAATGAATTTAGTTCATCAATTGCACCATATGTTTCTACACGTAAGCTATCTTTATCGACACGTCCACCGATCAGACTTGTTTTACCTGTATCGCCTGTTTTTGTGTAAAGTTTCATTCAACTCAGCTCCTATACTTCATATTATAATTTTGAATTGCCTGCACCGTCGTCTCAAAAACACCTTTACCTATAATCTTGCCTACCTTTGTAATCGGACCACCATAAGACATTTCCTCACCATTTTGTGTTGCGGCAATCAGTAAGCTATCTGTCGCGGTGCCGGTCGCAACTGTATTCGAGCGCTCATCACGAATATTTTCTGACTGTAATGCTTTTGTTTTCGCCTCATTGGCAGTCATCATCGCTTGGAAAAATGCCTCTTCCGATAAACACCCATTAATCACAACCCACGTGTTAATAGTACCAATATATGGTTCATCTTGTCTTTCATGCGTACGTGACACATCCACAGCATTGCCAACACCTGCAGTGACGACGACAAATACACTACCGAAGGAAGCCTTATATTCACGAAGTGCGACGAGCTCTGTTGAAACGGCTGTTAGCATTACCACCGTACTTGTCGACGAAAAGTGTTCTCTTTGTAAAAATTCAGCGACCTCCTGCTTCACATCATGAATGTCATAATTACCCTGAACGGAACGATTTAACAGGCAGTCATACCACCCAATACCCGGATTATGTACTGCTGAGGACACTGTTTTTAAAGGAATATTTGATTTTAATTGAATATAAGCTGTTGTTACCTTGAAATCTTCTTTTACGATAACAGCTCGTTGCTGATGCTCGCTCGCTGCTGGCATCATCGTAATTTGGGGTTTCGGAATTTCAGGATGTGCGTAAGTCGTGACTCTCGCTTGATATACTTCTTCGATTTGTGAGGCAATCAATACTTCATGTGGCGCACCAAATGCACGCATACGCCCACTCTCCATGAGCAATAATTCATCACAATAAAGCGAGGCTAAATTCATGTCATGCAATACCATAATAACCGTTAAACCACATTCAAGTGCTTCTTTTCGTACCATATCTAAAATTTGTCGTTGATGGGCGATATCTAAATGATTCGTCGGCTCATCCAGCAGTAAAATTTCCGCTGTTTGTGCTAAAGCCTGTGCTACAAATACACGTTGTTGCTCACCACCCGATAAAATTTCCATCGGGGTATGTTCGTAACGTGTGACACCTGTTTGCTCCATCGCGTATTGAACAGCTTGCTCATCTACCACTGACCAGCTCGAAAAGAATCCTGTTTGATGGGGATAACGTCCAAGTGACACTGCCTCACGCACTGTATTTGAAAATGCATTGGCATGTAGCTGTGGTAGTACTGCCATCTTCTTCGCCAATGCTCGGGCGTTATATGAATTCATATCTTTTCCGTCTATCTGAATAGTGCCTGAAGTTGCTGGTAAGATGCCACTGATTACCTTCAGCAACGTCGATTTGCCACTACCATTTGGTCCTAAAATGCCGAGTATCTTCCCCTTTTCAACTGTAAAGCTTACATCTTTGACAATCGGTACGCTTTCATAGCCACCTGATAAATGTTCAACAATAATCATACGCGTACCCCCTTGCTTCTTCGTTGCTTATAGAAAATATACGAAAAAACAGGTGCGCCAATAAACGCAGTAATAACACCAATTGGCAACTCACGTGGCACGATAATCGTACGTGACACTAAATCACAAATAATAAGCAATGTAGCTCCATTTAAAAAAGATAATGGCAATAGATGACGGTGATCTGAACCCCAAATCATCCGTGTCATATGCGGTACCACTAAACCAACAAACCCAATTGTTCCAGAAACCGCAACCGCTGCTCCTGTCAGCATAGAGCCGCCAGCTAAAATCAAATATTTACTACGTTTCACATTAACCCCTAAATGCTTCGCGCGCTCTTCTCCATACAAAAGAACATTTAACTCTCTTCTTTGCGTCCAAAGCATCGTCGAGCCAATCACAACAAACGGTGCAATCATTTGCACATATGGCCATCCACGCATGGATACCGAACCAAGTAGCCAGCCGATAATTTGTCGTAACTCCTCACCAGTTAAAGCAATCATTAACGAAATAAGAGAACCTAAAAACGAACTAAAAATAACGCCCGTTAAAATGAGTGTTTCCATTTTTAGTGACCGGTCAACTAACCTAGCAAAGCTCATAACAGCTACCATTGTTAACACCGCACCAATCATACTAAAAGTTGGCAATGTGTATAGGCCAACAACTGGAATAGAAATACCAAAAAACAACGTCATAACTGCCCCTACAGACGCTCCAGACGAAACACCCAATGTATATGGATCTGCTAGAGGATTTTTCAATAAACCTTGAAATGCTGCCCCTGCAATCGCAAGGGACGCCCCTACAAGTCCTGCCAACATGACACGTGGCATGCGAATTTTCCACAAAATATTGGCAGCTGTTTCATTTGCCGCCTTATTCCACAATACTTCTAGTGGAATGTGAACCGAGCCTATCGATACGCCACACCAAATGCTAATGATTAGAAGCGTAATCGCTGTGACATAGGCAAAAATTATTCTACTCACTCGAAAGCCTCTGGGTAGATGGCTTTAGCTAATTCTTCAAGACCATCAGCTAAACGTGGACCCTGACGACTTGTCATATTTTCATCTACTTGCACAATCGCATTATTTTTCACGGCAGTAATTGTATCAAATCCAGCACGTTGGGGAATTTTCGTTAAAATATCTGGTACATAATTATATGTCACCACAATGACATCTGGATTTTTTGCAATGATTTGTTCAGCATCAATTTTGTACCAGTCACTCGTATCAGCCGCTATATTTTCTGCATGGATCATGTCTAGCATTTCCTGCATAAATGTATTCTTACCAGGTGTATAAATTTCTGGTTCATCAGATGTCTCTACAAAGACTTTCTTTGACTCCACGTCCTTCAATTTCGCTTGCACTTCTTCAGTTTTTGTTTTCATATTTGCTATCATTTTTTCAGCTTCTGATGATTTCCCAGTTGCACGCCCTAATTGCTCAATTGTGGTATATGTCTCATTAAAGTTATCTGCGTTTGCTACAACATATACCTTGACATCAGCTGCTTCTAGTTGCTCTATTGCACCTTTTAGAGACGCAATCCCTGACTCATGCGCAAAAACGATATCTGGTGAAAGTGCAATAATTTGTTCAATATTAAACTCCGTACTGCCTACTTTCTCTTTGTCAGCCGCCTCTGCTGGAAAATCATCATAATCATTGACACCAACAATTTCATCATTTAAACCAAGTCCAAATAAAATTTCCGTATTACTTGGTATCAGCGATATAATTCTCTCTGGTGGTGCTTCTAGTGTAATATCATTACCAGTAACATCTGTCATCGTAAGCGGGAATGTTGCTTCTTCTACTTGCGGGGTTGCCTGTTGCTCTGATGCAGGATTGTCGTTTTTCGTGTCCTTGCTATTACATGCCGCAAGTAAGCCCATTGCTAGAAATGCTGACAATCCTATTTTCCAATACTTTTTCACTGTAAATCCTCCCTAATTAACCTGTCTGTGCGCATATTTTATCGCTCTGTTTTTTTGATTTATCGATAAACTTTTGCATTTTATCGCCCCACTTTGAGAATTTATCGCCCACAATCTTTAATTTATCGAAACAACCTTATAAAACTGAAAACACCCCTCATCACAAAAGATGAGGGGCGTGTTTGCACATAAATACATACGCAAAATTCCACCACCCTATCCTCGTAGGCTGTATCGTGTTGCTCTATAAAGGCAGGTCTCCTGGCTCGTGTGCTATTCGTTTTTTCATGCCTTCCCGAAAGATGTTCAGTGGCGTAGATTGAAAAAACTCACACTTACAGTGGCGGGACCGCGTCGGAATTACACCGATTTCCCTTTTCACTTTACTTAGTAAAGAACCTTTATAATATTCAGTTGTTTTCATTATACATGAAAATAGAATGATATAACGATAAACCTTACACAGATAAAGCCGTCTCAATGACTTTGAGACGGCTCACTATAGCTAGATGATTTCCGCAAAATACTGCACAGTTTTCATAGGGGCACCGATTTCACGCAATGCCCATGTGTCCTCTAAATAGATGTCTGCGAGCATTTCATATTTGCCACCAAATTTTTCTGCCCATTCTACTGCTACGACGCTTTCATATAAATGTGCCATTTTCTCTGCCACTTTTTTTGCCTCAAATGTTTTCATTGCTGTATCTAAGTGGCTGAAGGTTTGTAATGTCACTACTAACTTTTCAAGTTGCTCAGCTACAATTTGAAGCAATGGACTAGCAGTTAACTTCGCCAATCGCTCTTGCATGGCTTGAACAAACAATTCATGTGCCTGAAACTTATCCACTAAGCGAATAAGCTCTAATGCTAAAATATTGGCTGTCCCTTCCCACACTGTGAGTACTTGCGCATCTCTCAGTAAACGAGGCGTTACAAAATCTTCAATATAGCCATTTCCACCATGTAGTTCAATCGCTTCACTTGCATAATGCACGGCTTGCTCAGCTGTTTCTTTTTTCATGATTGCGATGTTCAAACGATTCATAATAATGTCCTGCTCATTGCCCTGACCACTTGTTACCTTATCGTACAATTGAATGACATCAAAGACAGTTGCAACCTCTACATGTAACTTTGCTGCAAATTTCCCTAATGTATCTTTAATCATAGGATATTGTGTTAACGGCTGCCCGAATGCATGGCGATTTGTTACATAATGCTTCGCTTCTAAATACCCTCGGCGCATAATACCAATCGAGGCAACAGCATTGCAAATTCTAGACAAATTAAGCGCTTCCAACATATAATAAATCCCTTTATTTGGCTCACCAACGACATATGCAAGTGCTCCATCGAACTCAACTTCCCCTGATGGTACCGCCTTGACACCTAGCTTATCCTTCAAACGTCGAATCCGAAGATTATTGATGGAACCATCCTCTTGATGCCAAGGTACGGCAAAGAGCGTTAAACCTTTGGATCCTTTTGGTGCATCCTCCATACGTGCTAATACCATTGCAACGCCACACATCCCTGCATTCGATGCAAAGTATTTCTCACCGTATAATCGATATTCATTCCCATCCAGTACTGCATTGACAACGTTTGCTCCAACATCAGAGCCCCCCTGTCGCTCAGTTAAAAATGTGGCTCCCTCATAAAGCGGCGTATTACCTGTCGCGCAAACATGTGGTAAAAAACGTGACTTCACTTCATCGCTCGCATAATGGTCGAGTAAATACGCTGTAGCCATCGTTAAAGTTACTGGACAATAGAAACCGGGCTCTGCATGAGACAGTAAATAACCCTGCGCAAAGCTATACACATAATTACCTTTCCTACCTAGTTGTGGAATCTCCTTATGCACATACCCTACTATACCTGTGTTATACGTTTCTTCGATTGTTCTTTTATAGCCGTCATTAACCCATATTTCTGATACTTCGTCACCATATGCGTTATATCTTTGTAGTCGAGGTTCGCCTGCTCTGTCGGTATGCTTTGCTCTTACATCAATTTCACCAGCACAAAGCTCACCAAAATCTGTTAGTTCACGCTTTGCAAACTCTAAGAACTCTTCATCTAGCATCATCTCTAATACCTTTTGCAACGTATCATTTTCTGTGAAAAAATTTGAAGTCTTAGTCTCTTCCTGTTGTAAAACCTTCATCATTATCTCACCTCTTGTCCCTTCAAAGATTGCTTTAATATCTTACCTGATGCATTTCGTGGGAGTGCTTCCACACGTTCGAAAAGACGTGGAATTTTATATTTTGCTAGATGTTCTTCCAAATAAGCAATGAGTGTTTCCTCATTAATTTCTACCTTCGAGGCATAAATCGCCTTTGCAGTTTCGCCCCACTGCGGATGGGGAACACCGATAACAGCAACCTCAAAGATACCTTCGTAGCTTAAGCAACAATCCTCAATTTCTTTCGGGTAGATATTCACACCACCGGATATGATAACGTCCTTCTTGCGATCAACTACCCAAATATAGCCATCCTCATCAAAACGAGCTAAATCTCCTGTTTTCAGCCAGCCGTCTATGAATGTAGCCTGTGTGGCCACTTCATCCTTGTAATAACCCATCATATTTCCCTCACCCAATAATACAATTTCGCCTACTTCCCCAACAGCCACATCCTCGCCTTTGTCGTTAATAATGCGTAATTCTGTACCGAGTGGCGCACGCTGACCAATACTCCCTGCCTTCAACACATGTTCCTTTCCGAACAATAATGAACCACTTGGTCCAGCCTCTGTTAAGCCGTAAACACAAGTTAAATTATCTGTTCGGAATGCTTTTTCTATGAAACTTACTTCTTGTTGAGATAGCGGAGCACCCCCATAAACCCACCACTTCATCGAAGATAAATCGGCTGATTTCAATCTTGGTAGTTGTGCTGTTAATAAATAGGCCACTGGCGCTCCAAAAAAGTGCGTCGCTTTTTCCTGTTCAATCGCATCGATAAATAAATCTGGCGTAAAAATTGGTGTCAGAACATTTGTTGACCCTACAAGCACACCAGCCATTAAAAATAAGTGTAGTGGCGCTGAATGGGTTAATGGCATCATCAGTAGTATGCGGCTTTCCGGCTTTACTTCCATTTCCACAGCAATCATTTGCGCTACTGTTAAAATATTTCGGTAGCTAAAGAGCACGCCTTTAGGTTTACCTGTTGTACCGGAAGTATATAAAATTGTCGATGCATCGTCTTCATTGAGCTGGCAATCAATGGTTTGTTTACTTGCATTTTGGATAAGTGCTTCATAGTTCAACCAGCCAGCCATTACTTGACCTGTTTTAATTTTAATAGGAATCCGTGTCATGTTTTCGACGGATGTAAAAATTGCGTCATGGACAATTATCGCCTTTGCTTCCGCATGTTGCGCGACATATTCGACCTCAGGCAAGGTAAATTTCGCATTGACAGGTACAACAATTGCTCCAATACGTTGAATGGCAAAATAACTGACGACAAACTCTACTACATTCGGCATGAAAATTATTACTTTATCGCCTTGTCTTACGCCTTGTTGCAATAAAACATGACCAAGTTGTGTCGCTTGCTCATCTAATTCACGATATGTCACTCTTCGTCCGTGACAAATAACCGCTTCATTTTTTGCATACTTTCGGGCATTCCGTGCTAACAAAGTCGAACTATTCATCGTGCATCTCTCCCTTTAGAGTAGTTAATTTTTCATTAAACATGCCATGCAATTGCTGTAATTCCCTTTTCATTTGCTGAAGCTCAGCTATTTTATCATCAATCTCTTGCATTTTTTGTTCTCCATATACGACTGTTCGTTGTAATTGCTGAATACCTGTCCGGTCAAAATCAAAAAGCAACACCATCTCCTTTATTTCTTCCAATGAAAAGCCATAACGCTTTCCACGGAAAATGAGCTTTAGTTTTGCCATTTCCTTTTTTGAAAAGGTTCGCTGATTGGTATTGGAACGATCCGGATTTAGCAATCCAAGCTCTTCATAATAACGAATGGTGCGTGTTGAAACGTGAAACTCCTTTGCCACCTCTTGTATCGTCTTCACATCCAATCCCCCCCTTCACAATTACCCTCAGTATATCATTGACGTTAACGTAAACTTCAACAACATTTTTGTAATATTTAGAAAAAATATTACTCTAAGCAGACGAATAAGTCATTTCGGACATTCCGGCCGTTCTATCCATCACTTTCACTGTTTTATCCGTCACTTCCGCTGTTTTATCCATCACTTTCACTGTTTTATCCGTCACTTCCGCTGTTTTATCCATCACTTTCACAGTTCTATCCGTCACTTCCGCAACTTTATCCGTATCGACCATCCACTTATATGCAAAAAGCCCCCGACACACTAATGTGCCGAGGGCTAAAAATTATAGTTACATTTTTTCTGGCGCTGATACACCAATTAGACGTAGAGCATTTGCAATTGTCGTACGCACTGCTGTTATAAGCGCTAAACGAGCTTCTGTTAGTTGTTTATTTGAAGCATCTAGTACTTTTTCAGCATTATAGAAACTGTGGAACGCTGCTGCTGTTTCTTGAATATAGTTTGCGACGCGGTGTGGGGTACGGTGCTTAGCCGCATCAGCCACTACTTTCGGGAAGTCACCCACTTTTTTCAATAAATCAATTTCTTTTTCAGCAGTTAACAAGTTAAGATTGTCTGTTGAAGCAGCAAAGCCTTGTTCACTTGCAGAACGTAAAATGGAAGAAATACGTGCATGTGCGTATTGCGCATAGTACACTGGATTTTCGTTAGATTGTGATACAGCAAGGTCAAGGTCAAAGTCCATATGAGAATCCCCTGCAGTTTTCACGAAGAAGTAACGCACTGCATCCAAACCGACTTCTTCTACAAGCTCACGCATTGTCACTGCATTCCCTGTACGTTTTGACATTTTGAATTTCTCACCGTTTTTGTAAAGCTGAACCATTTGAATAACTTCTACTTCCAGTGTATCGCGATCATAGCCTAGTGCTTGAATAGCCGCTATCATACGTGGAATATACCCATGATGGTCTGCTCCCCAAATGTTAATTAGCTTATCGAAACCACGCACAATCTTATCTTCATGGTATGCGATATCAGGTGTCAGGTATGTGAAAGAACCATCGTTTTTAATCAATACTCGATCTTTGTCATCGCCAAATGTTGTCGAACGGAACCAAGTAGCACCCTCTTCTTCAAAAACATGACCATTTCCTTTTAATTTATCTAACGCTACTTCAATTTTGCCGTTTTCATATAATGAAGTTTCAGAATACCATACGTCAAAGTTTACACGGAAATTCGCAAGGTCCGTTTTTAATTTGTCTAACTCTAATGCTAAACCGTGTTGACGGAAGAAAGCAAAACGTTGTTCATCAGGATTTGCTAAAATCGTGTCGCCATGCTCCTTCGCCAGTTTACCAGCGATGTCAATGATATCTTGACCGTGGTAGCCATCCTCTGGCATGTCAGCATCCATACCTAAAGCTTGTTTATAACGTGCTTCTAATGAGTAAGCTAAGTTATTAATTTGATTCCCGGCATCATTAATGTAATATTCACGAGATACCGCGTAGCCTGCCATATCTAGTACATTACATAATGAATCCCCAACAGATGCACCACGCGCATGACCTAAGTGAAGATCACCCGTCGGATTTGCTGATACGAATTCTACTTGAACTTTCTCGCCTGCACCAGCATTCGAACGACCATAGTTAGCCCCTTGCTCTAGTACCGCCGTTACGACACCTGCTAAGAAATCTTTACGAACAGTAATGTTCATGAAACCAGGACCTGCAATTTCTATTTTCTCGATATCCGTCCCTGCTATTTCAAGGTTTTCCAAAATCGCTTCTGCAATTGCACGAGGTGGTTTTTTTGCTAGTTTTGTTAATTGCATCGCGATGTTTGTTGCATAGTCACCGTTTGCCTTATCCTTTGGTGTTTCAAGGTGAATATTTAATTCTGTGCCAGCTTCGACTAAGCCTGCTTTTTCAACAGCCTGTGCAATCGCCGCTTTAATGGCTTGTTGTACTTGTTCTACTGCGTTCATCATTTTACCTCCGTAAATGTAATGTCTAATGTATAATTGCCGACGGATTGCCCACCCATTAGTAAGTCGTACTGCACATAGAAATCTCCGCTTACTGCTTGTCTTGTAAACGCCATGTTTTTCGTTCTAGTCATGAGTGGCATCGAACCGAATTCACTTTCATAATGTCCTGTTTGTTGTTCAACAGTATTGAGTGGTAAGCGCATTTTTACTGCTCCAGCACGCATAATAAGTGCCCGTTCCTTACCTAGCTTCATCGTCGTGCGGATTGTTTTCTCTTCCTGCACTTCTTCATATTTCAAATACAGACTATCTGCTTTTTCAAATAATTGCCCATTCAACCACATTTCAAATGTTTCGGACTCACCATCAATCGGACGAATCGTAGAAATGAGCTTAATGTTCACCTGCGATTTTGCTTCGTTCACCATCATGGACGCTCCCTTTTATTCTTTTTACTATAACCTTTTTATTATAGGATGAATGCCACCTTTTTTTCAAGATAGAAGTAAGGGATGTTTCATTGTTTGGCAGAAAAAGATAAAAGTTTTGTCATGCGCAATAAACATAGAAGCTACTTCATATGTGCATTTTTGCATTATGTGATTTCCAGCACACGCCTTCCCTTTGTTAACTTTGGACTGATCACCGATTTGTTACGTAGTTATCCACTAAAGTTATTGACAGGTATTCCCTTAAAGAATACATTTAAACTATTAATTCAGAACATTCAATCTACTAATGAGGCGAGGGTTGCTATATGTTAACACTTGAAAAGATTCAAGCTGCCCAAATAAAAATTGCACCTTATATTTTTGAAACACCAGTTGTACGTTTGTATGGACTCGACGATATTTTAGGTTGCAACGTTTATGTAAAAGCAGAGAATATGCAAAAAACTAATTCATTCAAAATACGTGGTGCCCTCCATAAAATGCTTTCGATGCCAATTGAACAATTACGACAAGGTGTCGTTGCCGCTTCCTCCGGTAACCACGGTAAAGGTGTTGCTTACGCAGCAAAGTTATTAAATATTCAAGCTACAATTGTTTTACCAGATACAGCACCAATCATTAAAGTTGAAGGTATACGTGCACTTGGAGCAGACGTTGTGCAATGTAAGCTTACCGAAAGACATGCAATAACAGAAAAACTAAGTTTGGAACATGGATACGCTGTCATTCACCCATATGATGACTATGATATTATGGCGGGACAAGGAACGTTAGGGTTAGAAATCTTAGCGCAGTTGCCTCATGTCAATACGATCGTTGTTCCAATTGGTGGTGGTGGACTAATTAGTGGCATTTTAACAGCTATAAAGTCTTTAGCACCACACATCAAAGTTATCGGGGTTGAACCTGCTGGCGTTTCACGCTACGCAAAGAGCTTAAAGGCCGGCGAAAGGTTACTTTTAGAAGAACAAAAATCGTTGGCAGATGCTCTCTTACCTTTACAACCTGGTGAGCGAAATTTCCCCATTGTTCAAAAACTTGTTGATAGCGTTGTTAGTGTAGATGAAGATTTTATATATAAAGGAATGAAAACCTTGCTATTAGAAGGAAAGTTTATGGCAGAACCATCCTCCTCCATAGGTATTGGGGCTGCTCTTCAGGGTATTTTGCCAATTGCCAAAAAAGACAATATTTGCTTCCTTATTACAGGTGGCAATGTCGGCTTAAATCAATTACAGACGTTTTAGGAGGTAGTTAAATGAAGCTCATATTTTTTAGATAAAAACCTACAGGGCATTATACGCCAGGAACCATTAGTAACGGTCATTTATATATTTCTGGTCAAACTTCAGCGGATCCAGTTACTGGCAAGTCTGCTACAGATGGTATTCAAGCTGAAACGATATTGGCTCTTCAAAAAATGGAGGCTGTGCTAAAGAGGCTGTAGCAGAACTATAAATATAAATAAAAGGGTGTTCCATTTTACTAAATATGGAATACCCTTTTATATTATCTGTTTGCGACTATTGCTTCGCTTTCGTCGCTGAATTTTATAGTCATTACTGCTACTTTATTTCACCCAACCTAGAATCATTTCTCTCAACAATTTCGAGGCTGTGTTCGCTGTCATTTCAGACGAATCATAGATTGGGGCAACTTCAACTAGGTCAAATCCTACTACATTCACACCACTTGCTGCAATGGCATGTATCGACGCTAGTAATTCTTTTGATGTAATACCGCCACAATCCACTGTCCCCGTACCTGGTGCATGCGCTGGATCTAGCACATCTATATCAATTGTAACGTATACATTACGGCCTGCTAGTGTTGGTAATACTTCTTTTAATGGCTCTAGCACTTCAAACTTCGAAATGTGCATTCCGTTTACTTTTGCCCAATCAAATTCTTCCTTCATGCCTGAACGAATACCAAATGAATACACATTTTTTGGCCCGATATGCTCTGCAATTTTGCGTATCGGTGTCGAGTGAGAAAGTGGTTCTCCCTCATATTCAACACGTAAATCTGTATGCGCATCAAAGTGAATGATCGCTAAATCTTGGTATTTTGCAGAAACGGCCTTCATCACCGGCCATGACACTAAATGCTCGCCACCCATGCCGACAGGAATTTTGCCATCTTCTAATAATTTCACTATGAATTTTTCAATTTCATCTAGTGAACGTTGTGCATTCCCAAATGGTAGTGGAATATCTCCTGCATCAAAATACTTGACTTCATCTAATTCCCGGTCTAAATATGGACTGTATTCTTCCAGACCAATGGATACTTCACGAATACGTTGTGGGCCAAAGCGAGAGCCCGGGCGATAACTAACTGTCCAATCCATCGGCATGCCATAAATAACCGCCTGCGCATCCTCATACGTCGGATGACTTTTTATAAAAACATTTCCAGAATAAGCTTCATCAAATCTCATTTCTAGCCCTCCATTAATATATGAACTTAACTTTTTGAAATTCACTACTATCGTAACTTCACTTATGGACTTACAGGTTTGTAATGAAACCTCAATACCCGCATCCTCGTATACTTTATTGGAACGACTAGCAAAATTCGAGTAAAATCTACAAAGTGTGATACTTTTGTCGAATGCTATCATTTCAAACAGTACAAAAAAAGTATAGATGTTTTTGAATAAAGTGCAATAGTTTTTGCTTATAATTTCGATTAAATAAGAATGTTCAGACACATACTAAAGCTAAGTTGTGAGAAAACGAGGTGAAGTCAGATGAAAAGAAAAAGTTATCAACGTAAGCAAAAGCGTGTGAAACGTACACGCAAAGCATTTACACTTTTTGTCGCCTTTGCATCTGCAATTGTAGTAGCATTCATAGCGTTACGCGTCTATGTGCAAGTGGCTGGTGCACCGCCATTAACCGTACCAAAAGCTTCAATATTTTTAGACGAAAACGACAACCAGATTGGGGATCACTTTAAAAATGAGCGTCGCTATTGGGTCGATCTTTATGAGATGTCACCCTATTTAGTAAAAGCAGCCGTTGCCGTTGAAGATAAAGATTTTTATAAGCATAACGGCTTTGACTTTTCCCGTATTGCTGGCGCGATTTTAGTTGATATTAAAGCAGGTAGTAAAGTACAGGGTGCAAGTACAATCACCCAACAGTACGCTCGAAATCTGTATTTATCCCATGAGAAGTCATGGACACGGAAAGCAAATGAGGCAATATATGCTTATAGATTAGAAGTTTTTTATGACAAGGATGAAATTTTAGAGGGCTATTTAAACACAGTGTACTATGGACATGGCATGTATGGTGTAGAAGCAGCTAGTAGGTATTACTACGGGAAGTCTGCTAGTGATTTGACGCTAGCTGAAGCCTCTATGTTAGCAGGTGTCCCCAAAGGACCAAGTATTTACTCGCCCATCGCCAATCTTGAAAAGGCGACCAATCGTCAACATGTTATTTTAAAACTTATGGCCGATCAAGGTGCCATTACCCAAGCCGAAAAGACACGTGCTGAAGATGAACAACTGGTCTTAAAAAATGAAATGTGGGTAGCTTCTAAGTCCATCGCGCCCTATTTCTTAGACGTTGCTTGGCAAGAAGCTAGTGAAATCCTGAAAACAAAAAATCTAGACATCAGTGAAGGTGGCTGGACCATTCAAACAACGCTCAACCAAGGACACCAAAAGGCAGCTGAAGAAGCAGTTGCTAGTAATATGCCTGCTAACGACTTACAAGCCGCATTCGTCAGTATGGAATCTAAAACAGGTGCTGTCACAGCGCTCGTCGGTGGTCGGGATTATGCAACAAGTTCCTTTAACCGGGTCACACAAGCAAAAAGGCAGCCAGGCTCAACTATTAAACCAATTTTGTATGCCGCTGCTTTAGAAAATGGTTATACACCACTGACTTTCTTAGATGTTGGACAAACAACTTTCACCTATGATAATGGCCGTGCAACCTACGCACCTAAAAACGTGAACGGTGAATTTGCAGAGCATGATATGACGATGGCACAAGCCATAGCGATTTCCGATAACATCTATGCGGTCAAGACACTAGAAGATATCGGATTCAAAAACTTCCATGATATGGCAAACCGTTTTAGTGTGAGTATTGGTGCTAAAGACAATTTATCGCTTGCTCTTGGGACCGTTGAAACAACGTTATATGAGATGGCTAATGCTTATAATATTCTAGCGTCTCAAGGTCAAAAAACGTTACCGACAACCATTATTTCCATTAAAAATGCTAATGGTGATATTATCTACGAAAATAAAGAAGTCGACAAAAAAGCAGAGACAGTAATTTCCAAAGAAGATGCCTATGTTCTAACTGAAATGATGACAGGTATTTTCGATCCAGTGTTTAGTGATTATTCGCCTGCTACAGGGATTGCGATCCGCTCTCGTATGACACATACGTATGCTGCAAAGTCAGGTTCTACCAATAGTGATCAGTGGCTAATCGGCTATACGCCGAATTTAACAGCTGGCGTTTGGAACGGCTATGATCAGGGCAAAAACCTATCTGCAAAAGAAGACATGGCTGCTACAAAGCAAATTTGGATAGACTTCATGGAAAATGTCAACAAAGGCACTAAAAATGTAGATTTCTCAAAACCAAAGGATGTTAAAGGTGTCGTAATCGATATTGAAACAGGTAAACTGGCAACAGATGCCTGTCCAAAACAACGTCTCGTTTATCTCAATACTCAAGATGTTCCGACAGAAAAGTGTACGAACTTCGATATTCTCGATAGCAATACATGGGGAGAGTTTTGGAATATGCTACCGTTCTCCATTTTTAAAGGACAAGGATAAAAATGCAAGGCACAAGGAACTTTTTATGGGTAAGACACGTTATAATTAGTGAACGCTCTCGACAAAAATTATAAATAAAAAAAAGCTTTCTCTTCCCCGGAGACGTGTCCGTGGGAACAGAAAGCTTTTCTTGTTTTATGGTCAGCGGAAAGGATGAGAATCATGGGGCATTCGGCTTGGGTTGTTCAAATGCCGCATAGCGCTCATCTCAATTCGCGAGACCAAGTGTCCTAGCTTACTAAAATGTAAGCTCTGCATCAAGTGTACTTTTTTTCACAACCACTTTCAACCTTATATCGAAAGCGATCGTAAAATGTCACAGATTGTTCAATCATTGCAGGTTGTTTATACAAATAAGTCTTGACGTAATTGCTCCTCACTACGTGTCCAAAGCTCTGGATTGAGCTCTTCAAGGAAAGAAGCAAGTATTTTTTTAGAAGGCGCATCCATATGTTCTACCAGTATATGACGCTTCATTGACTTATCCATTTTGTTAACGTGATCAGCTAAAATTTTATATCCACGACGTTTTTCTCGATTTACCACCATTTCACAGGCTGTCACTCCCGCATAGTAAGGTCCATCCTGTTTATGATCAATTGTCACCCATACTAACCAGTATGGCTTTCCACCCTCAGAATCGGCACGATCAGTCGTAAATTTAATACCTCGTTCTACATCACTACGTGCATGCATAGCACCAATTTCAACCGATGCTCTACCCTCTTCTATGTCAATAATGACTGGTGACACGTTTTCCAGTGAAAGCGAGCCGACACCAAAGCCTTTATGGCCATCCGTTGGGTCATTTTTTATAATAGTAAAACCCATTTTTGGTTTTGGTTTTTCTTCATTTGCCATACTTTAATTTCCTCCATTCTGCTATTATAAAGTAAAGCATATTCGCGCACTTTCCTGACGTCGCCACGCCATCCGAGGTATATCGGAAACCTTGATTAAAGCGACTTTTACTTGTCACGCGAATGCCTAAACACTAAGTAAGAAGTTTATATTTCCTTATAAACTAACTATACAACATAATTCCATAAAGGAGGCAATATTATGCCATACGTAACAGTGAAAATGATTGAAGGTCGTACAGACGAACAAAAACGCGCCCTAGTAAAGGAAGTAACAGAAGCCGTTTCTCGCACAGTCAACGCACCTGCTGAAACCGTGACAGTTTTCATCGAAGAAATGTCTAAAAACCATATTGGCGTTGCAGGCGTTCGCTTTAGCGATAAATAATAAGTGATACGGGTAGAGCAACTTAACGCTCTATCCTTTTTTAAAATCCACTGAAGACTGTCAGCGCAAAGTTAGGTTCTATCAGCGAAGTTATACTCTTATTGGCGCTTTCCTTAGACCTATCAGCGGTGTTTGCTCTTCATTACATAAAACACACTTGGAGGTGACCATAATGAAGAAACTTAAACTGACACTCCTGATTTGTATGCTAATCATCGGCCTTCTACTAATATTTATTAATCCTATACAAAATGCTATTATTGCTCATTTGAGCGAACAATTAACTACAACTGATTACAGCACTGAAGATATTGAAGAAAACAAAAATGCAACTGCAGATTTTGAATTTGAAGCGGTGCAATCTCTTTCCATTGGTGAGGTTTTAAAGGCTCAAACGAAGTTAGATAAAATGCCTGTCATTGGTAGTATTGCTGTACCAAGTGTTGGAATGCAACTGCCTATCGTCAAAGGTGTTGGTAATGTCTCACTTGCTGTTGGAGCAGGAACTATGAAGCCTAATCAAAAGTTCGGAAAAGGGAACTATGCGTTAGCAGGCCACTACTTTGAAGAAAAGGATATTTTATTCAGCCCATTGTACAATGCTAAAGTCGGCGATACGATTTATTTATCAGATTTAACGAATGTTTATGAATATAAATTAACTACAAAGGAAATCATCTCAGCTACAGATGTTTTCGTTATTGATGATATTCCTGATAAAACTATTTTGACTCTCATTACATGTGCTGATAATGGTACAAAACGACTTGCAGTTCAAGCCGACTATATAGAGCAATATCCTTTCGACGAAGCATCGTCAAAACTATCAGAGTCGTTCTAATGACAATAATCTGACAATACCTATAGAAAAAACCCCAAGACTATAATGAACTGCACCCCAATTA
>NZ_JBMGUV010000009.1:0-175351 GCF_049058285.1 Lysinibacillus sp. UGB7 | reverse complement strand
CACCGAAGTTCGTTACTGAAAACTTTATTGATTACGTTTTGCTTGTTCAGTTTTCAAGGTTCATGTTGTCGTCGATTTATTTCAGCGACTCTATTATCATAACTTGTGTTTAACAAGAAGTCAACAACTATTTCGAAATATTTTTCTTAAGCAATCCTTCTTGTTAAGGACAAGTAATAATATATAACATTTTTTATTGTAAATCAAGCTTTTTTAGAAAAAAACTTTAAAATCTTATTTTCATCAATAATAAATAAGATTATACCTAATATAACAATTAAACCACCAATGATTTGCGTAGCGATTAAATACTCTTGGAAAATAAAAATCGCCAACACCGCCGCACCAATTGGTTCAAATAAGATAGCAATTGAAACAACATTTGTACTAACATATTTAATAGACCAATTAAATAATGTATGGCCTAATAAATTTGGTACAATCGCTAATAAAATAAACCATATCCAATCGATTGTTGAGTAAGGACCGAATGACTCTCCTTTAATAAGTACATATAAAAACAACGTAATGGTACTTACCACATAAACAATCATGGTATATGTCACAAGAGATAGCCGTTTACGTACATCTTGACCAAATAATAAATAAGCCGTAATGAGTGCACAAGCGATAAGTGCAAGCATATCTCCATAAAATGCCGAACCACTTAACTTAAAATCTCCCCAACTAATCAATACACTTCCGACAATGGCAATCACACCAGCAAAAATGGTTTTTACAGTAATCTTTTCTTTAAAGAAAAAATATGTACCAACAAACGCAAATAGTGGCTGTAGCGTCACAAGAACAGTGGAACTTGCAACAGATGTGTAATTAAGTGATTCAAACCACAGAATAAAATGAAATGATAAGAATATACCTGCAATTGAAGAAAACAACCAATCCCGCTTCGATAATTGTTTTAACTCAGCAGTATATTTCCATAAAAATAGCGGCGCCATAATTATCACCGAAAACAACATCCGATAAAAGGCAATGATACCCGCCTCTGCATTTGCTAACTTCACAAAAATAGCAGATAAGGATACAGAAATAACGCCAATAAAAATTGGGATATATGGATGAATTTTTGGTTGCTCCATTGAATTCCACCTCCGCTTCAAATATGCTTATACATCATTAGTTCCGTGATGTACAATACAAAAAAGTAATGTACATATAATAATGACAGCTTGCATATCTCTTAGCAATACGAAATATCGGTGGAGGGTTGAGAATGGATACACTATTGGAAAATATGATTACATATGAAGTTGGCATAAAATTAATTATTGCAGCCACATTAAGTTTAGTAATCGGTATTGAAAGGGAATTAAAAAAGAAGCCTGTTGGATTGAAAACGAGCTTAGTTATTGCGACGTTCAGCTGTCTACTGACAATTATTTCGATTGAGACTGCATACTCAACACCCCCAAGAGCAGATATTAATATCACAATGGATCCGCTTCGTTTAGCAGCACAAGTCGTAAGTGGCATCGGCTTTCTTGGAGCAGGAGTTATTTTAAGACGTGGTAACGATAGCATTTCGGGATTAACGACTGCCGCGATGATTTGGGGAGCTGCTGGAATCGGAATAGCAGTTGGCGCAGGTTTCTATATGGATGCTACATTAGCAGTTATTATCATTGTCTTTGGTATTGAAGTGTTATCGCCATTTCTTATGAAAATCGGACCAAAACGTATTCGTATGAGAGAAATATCATTAAAAATCCAAATTGACGATGATTGCCATGCTGAATCTTTTCTTCAATTTCTAAAGGAAAATAATATTTTTATCGAAAACATGCGCATAAAAGATATTCCACTAAGAAATGATACTGTTTTACACGAATTAGATTTACGACTATCGTTAATAATCTCGGATAACTTACTGTCGTTTTATCGTTCATTGCGAGCCTTATCTTATGTAGAAAAAATTGAAATGGAAATTTTAAACTAGTTGGAGGACACTTCTATGGCAGAATTATTGAAACTATTAAAAGATGGTAATAAGCCCTCCCTTATGGCTGCATGTGTCAATGCATTTCTAGGAATCATTAAAGGCGTTGCCTTCTCCTTCACAGGGAATGTTGCCATGTTTGCAGAAATGATGCACTCCCTTGGCGATGCAGCAAACCAATTATTTGTTTATATTGGTTCAGCTCTTTCAAAAAAAGCGCCGACGAAGCAATTCCCTGCAGGATTTGGTCGAATTGTTAATCTGGTTTGTCTATTCGCCGTCATTATAGTAGCGATTCTTTCTTATGAAACTGTAAAAGAAGGCTGGCATCATTTTATGCATCCAGCTGGTGAATCAAAAGGAATGTTCATTGCACTTGGTGTTTTATTTATCGGGATTGTGTTAGAGAGCATAGTCCTTGCAAAAGCAGCTGTCGAAGTGCTGCATGAGGCTGGGCAAGAAAAAGCTGGTTTAGCTACTATTACTAAAGCATTTACTTATTTGAAGCGCGCAAAACCAGCAACAAAATTAGTGTTTATGGAAGATTTAGTAGCCACAGCTGGGAATGTATTAGCATTTGGTGCTATTTTAATTGCACACTTTACAGGGTGGGCAAGAATCGAAGGACTCGTGTCAATGATTATCGGCTGTATGATGTTTTATGTAGTTGGCAAGATATTTCTTGATAATGCCCGTGGCGTTATCGGTGAAACGGATGAGGAAATGCTTAACCATATCGCTCATCTCGTAATGGAGGATCCAAATATTAAAGATATTGTACGTCTAGAGGTTGTTAAAGAAGGTGAGTTTTTGCATGTTGAGTTAGTTGCAGAAGCCGATGCTAATTTATCACTTGCGTACCTAGATGATGTACGCGACCATTTAACAGCAGTTATTTTAAGTCAAAAAGGCGTATCAAAAGTGGCCATTTTATTTGATGAAGATGATGGTTTATTAAACTGGGTACACGTTGCAGACAAGCCCACAAGGCCCACTATTTAACATTAAATCGATTTAGCCAATTGCCCGACTTCAGGCAGTTGGCTATTATTTTATACCAGTAGGTGAAAAAATAAAAAAAGGAAGTACGAAAGGCATTACCTCACCTTTCATTACTTCCTAAACAGGAACCCTATCTACTATCTTGCATTCTGTAAAATCGTACGTACATCTTCTTCCTGTAACTTTTTAAAGTTACCAAAAGGTCCATTATGCATAGCATGTTCAACAATTTGATTGAATTTCGAATCATCAATATCATAATCTGCTAAGCGGCTTGGAGCACCTAAAGATGTCCAAAATGCGGATAGACGGTCGATTCCTTCATAAGCCACTTCCTCTGTTGTTTTACCCTTCTCATCAACACCAAAGACACGTACCCCAATACCAGCAAAACGCTCAGGATTTATCGGTACGCTTAAACGCATCCAATGTGGCTGTAAAATAGCTAAACCGCCCGCATGTGGAATATCATAAATCGCTGATACCGCATGCTCAATATCATGTGATGCCCAATCGCCGCGAGAACCCATCGATAAAAAGCCATTTAAACCAACTGTTCCAGCTAATAGAATCGTTTCGCGTAACGCAACATTATCTAAATCCTTCATTAGTTTTGGAGCTGTAGCAATTACTGTACGCAAGACACCCTCACTCATTTCATCTGTGATTGGCGTATTCGTCGCATTATGGAAGTACTGTTCAAATACATGTGACATCATATCAACGATACCGTAAACTGTATGATTTTTCGGTACCGAAACAGTGTAGGCCGGATTTAAAATTGAAAAACGCGGGAATGCCGCCGGACTACCCCAACTTAACTTTTCTTCGGTTACAGCGTTCGTAATAACAGAGCCAGAATTCATTTCTGAACCTGTTGCAGCTAATGTTAATACTGTTCCTAGTGGTAACGCCTCTTGTGCAATTACCTTTCTCTTGACGATATCCCACGCATCACCATCATATTTTGCACCAGCTACTATTAATTTTGAACAGTCAATAACGGACCCTCCACCAACAGCAAGGACAAGATCAATACCTTCTTTTTTACAAATATCAATGCCAAGACGGGCTGTCTCAACACGAGGGTTCGGCTCAACACCGCTCAATTCAAAAATCGTTTTATCCGCTTGTTGTAATTTCTCTATCACAGCATCGTATACGCCGTTTTTCTTTATGCTGCCTCCGCCATATACAACCAACACCTTATTACCGTATTGCGCTAACTCCTTTGCTAATCTTTCTAGCGCATCTTCACCAAAGTGTAATCTAACAGGATTATAGAATGTAAATGAATTCATGGAAATCGCCCCTTTCTACTTGGATTTTCTCATATTTATAACAGCGAAAGCAAAGATTTAAGCATTATGCTATACATGTATCATGTAATTAGAATAGGCGATGTATATTTTTTCAGGAATAGGCACAGCTAATTCCTCATCCGTCACTTTAGAGGTTCTATCCGTCACTTTGATGAACTTATCCGTCTTTACGGCGATTCTATCCATCACTTTGATGACCTTTTCCGTCGTTTCAGCGATTCTATCCGTCACTTTGATGATTTTATCCGTCATTTCGACGAACATATCCGTCACTTCGCAAAAAGAGCCACAAACAGAAAAAAACGAGACATCCCATTAGTTGGGAATGTCTCGTTTATCATTTATCTATTGATTAAACCCATCCACGGAAGCGAGATGCTTCTGCAGTACGGCGAACACCTACCATGTATGCAGCTAAGCGCATGTTAATGTTGCGTGTTGTCGCTGTTGTATAAACATTATCAAAGGCTTCAACCATTTTTTTGTAAAGGCGTTCTTCTACTTCTTCTTCAGTCCAGTAATAACCTTGGTTATTTTGAACCCATTCAAAGTAAGAAACTGTAACACCACCAGCAGAAGCTAATACGTCTGGTACAAGTAAAATGCCACGATCTGTTAAAATTCTAGTTGCTTCAGCAGTTGTTGGACCATTTGCTGCTTCTACTACGATGTTTGCTTTAATATTATGCGCATTGTCAGCAGTAATTTGGTTTTCGATAGCAGCCGGCACTAAAATATCACAATCAAGTTCTAATAATTCTTTGTTTGAAATTGTGTTTTCAAATAAAGTTGTTACTGTACCGAAACTATCACGACGATCTAATAGGTAATCGATATCTAAACCTTCAGGATCATGGAGTGCACCATAAGCATCAGAAATACCGATTACTTTTGCTCCTAAATCATGCATGAATTTTGCAAGGAAGCTACCCGCGTTACCGAAACCTTGAATAACGATACGAGCACCTTTAATGTCAATTCCACGTTTTTTTGCTGCTTCTTCGATAACAATTGTTACACCTTGTGCAGTTGCACGGTCACGACCTTGAGAACCACCAAGTACAAGTGGTTTACCTGTAATGAAACCAGGTGAGTTGAATTCGTCCATACGGCTGTATTCATCCATCATCCAAGCCATGATTTGTGCATTTGTAAATACGTCTGGAGCTGGAATATCTTTTGTAGGTCCTACGATTTGACTCACTGCACGAACATAACCACGGCTTAGGCGTTCGATTTCGCCCATAGACATTTGGCGCGGGTCACAAATAACGCCGCCTTTACCACCGCCATATGGTAAATCAACAATCCCACATTTCAATGTCATCCACATTGAAAGCGCTTTAACTTCTTCCTCAGAAACAGCTGGGTGGAAGCGTACGCCACCTTTAGTCGGTCCTACAGCATCATTATGTTGTGCTCGGTAACCAGTGAATACTTTTGTTGTACCGTCATCCATTTTAACTGGGATGCGGACTTGTAGCATGCGAAGTGGTTCCTTTAATAATTCATACATTGCTTCGTCATAACCAAGTTTATTTAAAGCATCTTGAATGACATCTTGAGTTGATGTGAACAGATTTAAGTTTTCAGACATATTAAATCGCCTCTTTGTTTTTATTAATGATAGTATATCGGCATCATTGTAACACACTTCCGAATTAAAATGTGAACATTTTGTTAAAGTTTAAAAACTTTTTCAATTTGCGCGATTGACCAATCTAAATCTTCTTGTGAAATGACAAGTGGTGGTGCAAAACGAATTACTGTATCATGTGTTTCTTTACATAATAAACCTAATTCTTTTAGCTTTTCACAGTATGGACGTGCTGATTCTGTTAGTTCCATTCCGATAAATAATCCACGACCACGAACTTCTTTAATAACGGGGTTATTAATATTTTGAAGCTTTCCTTTGAAATATTCGCCAAGGTCATGTGAACGCTCTGCTAGTTTCTCATCTAGTAATACTTTAATTGATGCAATAGAGACTGCACAAGCTAAAGGATTTCCACCGAAAGTAGAGCCATGTGAACCTGGGTTGAACACGCCTAAAATGTCACGGTTTGCAGCTACACAAGAAATTGGGAATACACCGCCACCTAAAGCTTTCCCTAAAATGTACATATCTGGTTCAACATCTTCCCAATCACATGCGAACATTTTACCTGTACGTGCTAAACCAGCTTGAATCTCATCAGCAATAAATAATACATTGTTTTCACGGCATAGTTCACGAGCAGCTTTTAAGAAACCTTCTGAAGGAATGACAATACCAGCTTCCCCTTGAATTGGTTCAATTAAAAATGCTGCTGTATTTGGTGTAATCGCTGCTTTAAGTGCTTCCAAATTACCGTAATCTACAAGCTTTACATTTGGTAGCATCGGTCCGAAACCACGACGATATTCTTCATCAGATGATAATGATACAGCAAGCATTGTACGCCCATGGAAGTTCCCATTACATGCAATTAGTTCTGCTTTGCCATCTTCTACACCTTTTACATCGTATGCCCAACGACGAGCCGCTTTAAACGCTGTTTCTACTGCTTCTGCACCCGTATTCATCGGTAATACCATTTGTTTATTTGTTAATTTACCTACAAGCTCATACCACTCACCTAAGTTTTCACTATAGAAAGCACGAGAAGTTAATGTTACTTTGTCAGCTTGCTCTTTTAACGCAGCGATAATTTTCGGATGTCTATGTCCCTGATTTACAGCAGAGTAAGCAGATAGCATATCTAAATATTTGTTACCTTCCGGATCTGTTACCCATGCACCTTCAGCCTCTGCAATAACGATTGGCAGTGGATGATAGTTTGCAGCACCATAATTTTGCGTTTTTTCAATAACTTGTTGTGAATTTGTCATATAGTATTCTCTCCTTATACTTCATGATAATAGTTCTATAAAAGAGAGATAGGCTGAGACTTTTTACAAAGCCCGCCTTTCATCAATGATGTCCTATTATGGAAGCTCTCTTTTATAGCGTTAAAAAATTAAAGCATTTCTGAAGTTGTTTTAGCTTGCATATGCAGTTGTAAGTAGTCAGGGCCACCCGCTTTAGAGTCAGTACCAGACATGTTGAAGCCACCAAATGGTTGGTAGCCAACGATAGCACCAGTACAACCACGGTTGAAGTATAAGTTACCTACATGGAAATCTTCACGAGCTTTTTCTAAGTTCATACGGTTAGTTGTAATCACCGCTCCAGTTAAGCCGTATTCTGTATCGTTTGCAATTGCAATTGCTTCGTCAAAATCTTTCGCTTTCGCAATAGCAACGACTGGTCCGAAAATTTCTTCTCTCATGATTCGTGCTGAAGGATCTACGTCTGCAAACACTGTTGGTTGAACGAAGTAACCAACTGAGTCATCCGCTGTACCACCTGCAACCAGGCGCCCTTCATTTTTACCGATTTCGATATACTCTGTAATTTTATTGAATGCTGCCTGGTCAATAACAGTTGCCATAAAGTTACTGAAGTCTGTTGGGTCACCAATTGTTAATGCATTTGTTAGCTCTTGTACACGATCAACAACAGTGTCATAGACATCTTCTACGATTACTGCACGAGAACATGCTGAACATTTTTGACCTGAGAAGCCGAATGCTGATTTTACAATAGATTGTGCAGCAAGTTCTAAATCTGCTTCTTTATCGACTACGATTGTGTCCTTACCGCCCATTTCAGCGATTACACGTTTAATCCAGATTTGACCATCGTTATGTGTTGCTGCACGTTTGTTAATGCGTAAACCAACATCACGAGAACCTGTGAAGCTGATAAAACGTGTTTTCGGATGATCAACTAAGTAATCACCAACTTCTGCACCAGAACCTGGTACATAGTTCACTGCGCCTGCTGGGAGACCAGCTTGCTCTAATACTTCGATGAATTTATATGCCACTACAGGCGTTGTTGAAGCCGGTTTTAATAATACTGTGTTTCCTGTTACTAGAGCTGCTACTGTTGTACCTGCCATAATTGCAAACGGGAAGTTCCAAGGTGAAATCACAATACCAATTCCTAGAGGAATATAGTCATAACGGTTGTATTCACCTGGACGACTTTCAACAGGTTGGCCGTCTTTAATACGTAACATTTGGCGACCATAGTATTCTAAGAAATCGATTGCTTCTGCTGTATCAGCATCTGCCTCGTTCCAAGGTTTACCAGCTTCTTTTGTTAATAATGCAGAGAATTCATGTTTACGACGACGAATAATCGCTGCTGCTTTGAATAACACATCTGCACGAACTGCTGGATCTACTTTTTTCCATGTTTTAAATGTTTCATCTGCCACTTGCATTGCTTTTTCAGCTAATTCTTGGTTCGCCTTAGATACGCGACCAATCACTTCTGTTTTCTTTGCAGGGTTATAAGAAACAATTTTATCTTCTGTTGTAATACGTTCCCCACCAATAATCAGTGGGTAATCTTGCCCTAAATAACCTTCTACTTTATTTAATGCTTCTAGATAAGCATTGTAGTTTGCCTCTTGAGAAAAATCTGTAAATGGTTCGTGTTTGTATGGAATCATACTAAAATCCTCCCTTTGTGAGATGTAAAAGTTTAGTGTGCAAAAAACATTGACGCAAATTTTCTTTGCGTATAGAATATTCTTACACTTATTATAATGCAAAATTTTGTTGCATATTTCAAGTAAAAAATTTTTGAGGTGCAAATTTTATGAAAAATTCAGAACCTTTACTACCTTTTTATGATTTTATTGCAACGAATGTATCCGTTGGTATCCATGCAATTGACGTGACTGGTAAGACAATTATCTATAATACAAAAATGAAGGAAATTGAGGGATTTCATTTTGATGAATTAGCTGATCGCTCAATTATTGAACTATTTTCTTTTCGTCAACATGAAAGTACTTTAATGCGTGTTTTACAAACTGGGATGAAAGAAATAAATGTAAAGCAAACTTATTGGAATAAAAATGGGCATGAAATTACCACTATTAATGATACATTTCCGCTTTTTGAAAAAAACAAACTAATAGGAGCCATCGAATTTGCACGCGATATTACATCACTCGAAAAATTAGTGTATCAGCCTCTGCGTCGCTATGATGAACCTTTAACATTTGATATGATTACCGCTGTTTCCGAAACGATGAAGCAGGTTATCGCGAATGCAAAAAAAGCTGCCGCCGTCAAATTACCCGTTTTACTGATTGGAGAATCTGGCACTGGAAAGGATTTAGTAGCAGAAGGTATTCACCATGCCGCTTCGCCCGATCCAGAGGCATTTATAACACTATTTAGTCGACGTTCTGCGCAATCGGTTCTTGATAAAGTGAAAGAGCTTTTACGAGATGACAAGGCGTATACATTTTTCTTTGAACGTATTGACTTTTTAAGCCTTGATGTACAAGAACAATTATTAGAATTATTGCAATCCTTTCCGCAGTCAAAATACATGTTGATTGGTAGCGTAGGCAGTGATCCAATTGCATTAATTGCACAGAAGAAGCTTTCAAAATCGCTCTATTATTTCTTCGCAACAATGGCTATTACAATTCCCAATTTAACGGATCGAAAAGAAGATATTCTACCGTTTATTGCTGATTATTTTAGCAGACATCGTGAACGATTTGCTTCAAATGTGCAGAATCTTGCACCTGATGTTCAAACATTATTCTTACAATATGATTGGCCTGGAAACTTAAAGGAGCTTGAGTTATTACTGGATGAAATTGTATCGTTTATGACAACTGAGACAACGGTTACCCATGACTTGCTACCGCTTCATTTCCGTTTCAAAGTACAGCAGCACGACACATCAGATCGAGAACCGGAGTTCTTTATGTTTCAGCAGCAAAATGATGTCATGCCGCTCGATGCTTATTTACGTGAAGCCGAATCCTATTATGTGCAAAATGTATTGAATTTATATGAGGGTAATATTACAAAAGCTGCAGGTGCGCTTGGTATGAGTCGACAAAACCTACAATATCGATTACGAAAAATCAAAAAACAATAGCTTAGGTTTAAGAAATGCTGCTCAGTTGAAAGAGTTCAAAAAAAAAAAATGAGGATGCCTACATATGTAGGCATCCTCATTTCTTTAATGTCCTGACTGTTCGATCCAGTCTTGTAATTTGTCTTTTAGGGAGTTAAAGCCATTAGCATCTGACTCATCTACGCGGTCCTGCAATGATTTACGTGGTGGTGCATCTTTTTTTCGTAACGTTGTAGGGCGTTCTTGTAAAGCTCGCATCGATAAACTAATTTTCTCGGCCGCTTCATCGATCTCAAGTACCTTTACTTCTACCTCTTGCCCAACCGATAAAAATTCACTCACGTCTTTTACAAACCCGTACGTAATTTCGGAAATATGCACAAGGCCTTGTGTTTCTTCATCAAGTGCTACAAATGCACCGTACGGTTGAATACCTGTAACTTTTCCGGTCAACACGTCTCCTAATTCATATTTTTTTACCATAACCTTTGCCCACTTTCTATATGTTTGCTACGTATATATCACGTTAAATTATAACATATGTAAATAAGTGGGGCAAAAAATCGTCTTATCAATCCATAATCTCTGTGATACGATAATGACCATCCTTATTGTACGTTACTTTTATAATAAACTGTCTGCCATACCTTTCCTGATACCCTTTAGTAACGCGGACCGCCACTATTGGTTGAATACCATCATACTCACCTAACTCACTAAATACATCCAAACTCTTAATTTCTTGTAGTGTACTTGCACCAATTTTTGCATCTTGCATCAATAATGACCTTTGCACTGAATCATTTCCAACGATGCTTGCATATAAATAGAGCGCAACTATATTAATAGGGCGTAGTTGATTAATAATTGCTTCATCATCGTTCTTTGTGTACTGCTCATATATTGCCTTAATTTGTTCTTTTTGTAATCTATCCATGTCAACAATACTAAAATCACTATCATTTAAATAGCCTATTGTTTCTTCACGTCTCTGCAATAGTGTCTTCCAAATCTCAAAAGAAGATAATTGTGCCAATGTTTCAGAGTATCCGTCCCGTTGTAATTCTTTCAAGATTTTTTCAGCACAAACTCTCATTACCTCACCATAGCTACCATCAGCTACCTTTTGTAAAAATTCAATATATTGTTCATTAATTTTACCCTTCTTCGTCATAGCAGGATAATTATCAGTACCTTTTAATAACGCCAGCCAAGTACTTTCGAAGTTTTTTCTTATTAACTTATAATTAGGTGATCCTGCATTCACATTTGCTAGTAATGAGCGCTCCATTATTTTTAAGGATTTCACGGTTTCTTCTCGTGTGTAGCGTAAGTCATCCGCTAATAATAAATCTCCCTTTTGTAAATACTCAAAAAAACCGAAAATATCTGGATGTAATTGATTAATATAGTTTGGTGCAAATTCCCCATCTATTGGATTTGCTTTAAAGTAAAATACCCCTTCTTCATCTATTTGAAGTTCCATAAATTGTTTGTTTGCCGCTTCAATAATTGCTCTTAAATCTGAAGGTAGCTGATCTCTATCTTTTGTCTTCATTAAAACGTGTGCATACGGTTCAAGGAGCTTACTGTAAAAAATCTCAAGTTCTGCAACAGATTTTACGTATAAGCTATAAACTTCATACGATTCGTCAAAAGTTAATTTATTATATTTTTTAATCCTTTCCAACGCCCTCTTTGGTGTCATCAATTCATTGAAAATAACTTCTTCAGTACTCTTTAAATATTCGACATCACTTGAAAGCAAATGCATATTACTTTTTGTATAAAAATCTAAAGTTGAATCTGCATTCTTTATAAAATCAAATGCTGTCAGTTCATCTATAGAAACTTTCAACTCTCTCCTAATTTGCTCTTTTTTACTATTATATTTTTTAGTTATATTTTCAACCCAATCCTCATTTCCAACCTTTTTCGGAGCCGGCTTCTGTGATACTTCACTCTGTACATTTTCTGGCTGTTTTATTACATATGGTGTCGCCAACACACCAACTAAGAGCACACTTGCAATACTCGCTATCAAAACAGCTGGCTTTTGCCATTTCTTTGAGTGCTTCTGTGGTGAGGAAACAATGTGCTGAGGTGGGGGAGCTTTCTCTGCTTCGATTTGCGCGAATACATCTACGGGATCTAATTGGGGTTCTAGGCGATCATACGATTTTTTTAAGAGCGCCATGCGTTTGTCAAATTGTTGCTCATCCATTTTCAACACTCCCTTCCTCTAACAAAACTACTTTAAGTTTTTCTTTTGCACGTAAAATACGAACTTTCACTGTTGACAAGGAAATGCCGAGCACCTCTGCAATTTCCTCGTACTTCAATTCATGAAAGTAAAATAATACGAGAGGATAACGATATTTTTCATCGAGTGCTTGAATGGCATTATGTAATAGCCTGTCTTCCTCAAAATTAAGGACATGCCTTTCTGCTGAAGCACTAGGAATATGTTGCAGTGTGCCTAGCAACGCCTCCTTTGCTAGCTCCCGTTGCTCCTTTCGATAATAATCTCGTGTCGCATTGAGTGTGACTTTATAGAGCCATGTGGTAAAACGATCCTGCTTAAATTGATGCAAAAAGCGATATAACTTTACAAACACCTCCTGTGATACATCTGCTAAATCACTGCTATGTACTCCACATTGAAAGGCGAATTTTTCAACTGTTCGCTGATGTATACGAATTAGTTCGATATAGGCTTCTTTGTCGCCATGCTGTGCCTGTTCAATTAATTTAGACTCCGGCATTGTTCTCCCCCCTTATTGCTTTGTGTGTATGTAACGAACTTTCCCTCCTAATTGTTACATATTTAAATGAATTTGGATCACTTAGGTAAATGCTAGTAAAAGTTCTGATAGATCGGGCTGGTAGACCATTAGAACTGTCGCATTGTAGCCTGTTACACTGGTTGAACCCTTTATCGCAGGATGCAGGTGAATTTATAGTAAATTTTCTGATATTTGCCTTGTGTTATGAAATTTTTGCGGTAAAATAAAACTTTAGTATAAGGGGGCTTTATTTTCGTGTCATCGAGAGATCAATTTACATCTAAAATTGGATTTATCCTAGCAGCGGCTGGCAGTGCCATCGGGCTAGGGGCAATCTGGAAATTCCCCTATATGGCGGGGACAAATGGTGGAAGTGTATTTATTCTGCTATTCATTTTATGTACGTTCTTTATCGGTTTACCGGTATTAATTGCTGAATTTATGATTGGTCGTCGGGGACAAAAGGATGCCGTGACATCATTCAAAGAGCAAGCACCAGGAAAACCATGGTATTTGATAGGTTGGGGCGGCATGATTATTGCTGGTTTAATCTTATCTTTCTATAGCGTTGTTGGTGGTTGGATTTTAAGTTACTTAGGACGTGCACTAACGTTTCAGCTAAATAGTGGTGGTAATGATACCAATTACGCTGATATGTTTGGCAGCATTATCTCTAGCCCATTCGAAGCGGTGCTTGTGCAAGGTTTATTCTTACTATTAACCATCGCGATTGTTTCTGGGGGCATTAAAGGCGGCATTGAAAAAGCGAGTACATGGATGATGCCACTACTATTCATTTTCTTCATCGTATTAGTTGTCCGATCATTAACACTAGATGGTGCAATGGAAGGCGTTAAATTCATGTTCGTGCCTGACTGGTCTTACTTGAATGCCGAAACATTTTTAAAGGCGCTCGGACAAGCATTCTTCTCGTTAAGTGTCGGTATTGCGGTCATGATTACCTATGCTTCATATCTGCCGAAAACGGAGAAAATTGGTAATTCAGCTATAAATGTAGCCTCTATGAATATCATCATTTCGCTACTTGCAGGACTTGTCATTTTCCCAGCAGTGTTTGCACTTGGTTATACACCTGATCAAGGACCAGGTCTGGTATTCATCATTTTGCCAGCTGTCTTTCAACAATTACCGCTCGGTGGCCTGTTCTTAACTATTTTCTTTATCCTTTTACTATTTGCCACAGTCACTTCATCCATTTCGATGCTGGAGATTGTTGTTGCGATAGCGATTGGAGATAAGCCTGAAAAACGTAAAAAAATTGCCTGGATTGGTGGGGTCATTATTTTCATCTTCGGAATTCCAAGTGCCTTATCATTTGGTCTGTTATCCGATGTGCAAATTTTAGATCGTTCTATCTTCGATTTTGTTGACTTTATTACGAATAGTGTTGGTATGCCAATTGGTGCTTTACTCATTTCCATCTTTGCAGGTTATTACTATACTAAAGATATTTCACGTCGGGAGCTTGCTTCGTCGAGTTTAATGTTTAACATTTGGTATATTTTGATCCGCTATGTAGCACCCATTGCGATATTGATAATTTTCATTCAAGGTATACTTCCATTATTTTAATAAATAAATAAATAATCCTCGCACCGTCATGGGAGCGAGGATTATTATTACAAACAGTTCAGCATAGTTGGACAGTTGCTACAAATTTAAACAGAAACTGCTGTACGCCTACACAATAAAATTAGTATTATTGTCTCCACCAAAATTGCTGGGGACTTTTATATTAAATAATACACTTTGCTTCGAATTTAATAGCAATGAGTTTGTACGAAATGGCTACACAATCTTCGAATGGAATCCATTGTTCAAACGAATGCTCATATGTTTCCTGAATAACCTTTGCTAGTACTGAAGGATCATCAATTCCTTGCAGTGCTGCTACGACATCAGCTGTTTCCGTATCATAATGGTCTGGACCTAAGTGGAATGGATCCCATTCCTCTAGCAGATGCACGGCTGCTTGATTCATTTTAATATTTTCCAAAATACTCACCTATTATCCTTTTATCATACTCGTATGATACCATAGGAAATAAAAAAGAAAAGAGTGATTTGCTTGTCTATTTTCGATAATACTATTATTCGTCGTCATTCTAACTCTGTAAAATGGGACGCAATGGAAAAAGTATATGGGTTAAAAGATGCTTCAGAAATACTACCAATGTGGGTAGCTGATATGGATTTTGCTCCACCTGCAGCTGTGTCACAGGCACTGCAAGAGCATGCTGAAAACGCTGTCTTTGGCTATAGCTTTATCAGTGAGAAAGCACTACAGTCAATAGTAGACTGGCAGGATACTCGACATGGTTGGCACATTGACAAGGACTCTATTTTATTCAACAACGGTGTTGTTTCTGCTTTGGCAAATGCCATAACAGCATTTACTAAGCTAGAAGATAAGGTGCTTATATCATCACCTGTCTATCCTCCATTCTTTAACATACCTAAAAGTAATGGCCGAGAAGTTGTTTCATGTCCTTTAGTAGAGAAAGACGGTACATTTGTTTTTGATTTTGAGGCCTTTGAACAGGCTCTTGCTCAAAATGTAAAAGCTTATATATTATGTAATCCGCATAATCCAGGGGGCTATGTATGGGATGAAGCTACATTAAAAGAAATTGTTCGATTATGTGCAAAATATGATGTTGTTGTTATTTCTGATGAAATTCACTCAGATTTAATGTTAGAAGGCGCAGTACATACACCTCTTGCCAAGGTTGCAGGAGATGAAATCGATCGTATTATTACATGTATGGCACCAACGAAAACATTTAATTTAGCAGGCATTCAAATTGCCTATATGATTGTAACAGATAAGAAAAAGCGTGCGCAGTTAGAGGCCGTCAACATGGCTAGTGGTCAGGGCTCATTAAATAGCTTTGCACCTATCGCCATGCATGCTGCATATACAGAAGGTTCTGCGTGGTTAGAGGAATTACTCCCTTATATCTCGAACAACATGGCATATGTAATGGCAGAGTTAGAACAATTACCTGGTATTCATGTTGAGAAACCGCAAGGCACATATTTACTTTGGATTGATTACCGCGAGATGGAAATCGATGAAGAAGTAATGATGCAACGATTACTTAAAATTGGTAAAGTGGCGTTAGAGCCTGGCACAAAGTATGGAGAAGAAGGTCGTGGCTTCCTACGCATGAATGTTGCTTGTTCATTTGAAACTGTTAAAGATGGTGTTACACGCTTTAAGCGCGCATTATTATAATCATCATTTTAAAAGTGGTCGATTTTATTCATGAAGAATTACTTTGGACCCTTTTCAGGATATCTCAGGTACTTGAGATATCCTTTCAGACTGTCTACAAATTCAAAGAAATTTTGAGTTTGTAGACAGTCTTTTTTCTTTATAGTAAGAAACCGTTGATTTCCGTTTCAGGCGCTCCTTTTCCGCAAGCATGGCTCCAACTAATTTTTGCGGCGGATTGCCGCAAAAATTGATTTTCCGCACGTGCTGTTCCTGCAGAAGTGTCGCGCCTTCCACTCCAATCAACTTGTATCACCTACTGTTTCTATTCTGCTCCGAACCTGCTAAAATACTTGAAATAAACATGATGACGAAAAATTAATAAGCGTGAACAGCCTGTACCGAAGGACCATTTATGGCAGTTGATGGTGTTTATAAAACACCTCTGATTACGAATTTCTTATTACGAAATCAAATGCTACCTGTATGCTCATATACTCGCTCAAAAACAAGAGAACTACCTTCAAAAAATGGCTTTCTCCTACCAAATAGAACATACTCTTCCGTTCCTACGGGAAAAGCGGGAAAGTCGAGATCCTGAACTGAGGGAAGCAGCTTGACCCCGCCCGTAGTGGAAATAACGGTCTTATCTATATTTATTGAAAAAGATAAAAAGACTGTAGGCATACCCGATATTTTTTCGAGTTTGTCTACGGGTATCCTTTATTATGTTTAGAAACAACTTAAAAAGGTAAAAGTTTCTATACAAAAGTGAGGTGTATTAAATGACGTTAGCTCCATTAACGATTGAACGTGCTTATATGACTTTTTTATTCCCCTTTGCTTACCATATGCAATGCAGAGACAAGCTTTGTAAAGAACTAACAAAAGAAAATTTTTCGTTCTTCACCTTACAAAACAAATCTTTAGAGGATAAATTTTATGGAGAATCCATCTCGATTTCACATGAAGAATTAGCTCAATTTTTTTATCCCTTCATCGAAGACAAACTATTTCCTGATAACGCAAATCGTCAAGATTTTATCCGCTTTTCAAAAGCTTTCCATGCAAAAGGCGAGTTGCACTATAGAGAGGACAGCCTTGCTTATGAAATTGTTAGCATTGATATTACACTTTGCCCATTCGGGAATGGCATCATTACTATTAGAACGACTATGACGGAATCGGCGCAAGACTTTAATGATGTACTAAACTTTATACATTATTTTCGTGTGTTAGAAGCTAAACTCAGAGAAGAAAAAGGCACAAGTCATCATTTTTCATTTGGTCATTTTTCATCAACAGGGGATGTATTATTCAAACATTTTGTTCCCTTCTTACTTCCCTTTCTACCGCATCAGCTAACAGAAACGTATCAAGGATTACCTTTTTTTGAGGATGAACGCATGTATTCCTCTGCGTTTTTACTATGTAAGGAAGAAGAAGAAATTTTAGATGAACATTTGTTTCGATTGGGCCAAGTAGATGGAAAAACTCCTGAAGGGAAGCCCTTTATTTCCAGTACTAATCCTCAATATATTAGCGAGTATGTGAAGGAACATACGCATATGCGTTGGGCACCACACAGCTATATTGTCACTTCAGCCCAGGCACAAATGGCCATATCTAATCTGTCCTTTCAGAAGTCAAAACATAGCATTGAAGAATTTATGGGTACGCATTATTATAATTTGTTTATACATTATTTTTACAAAATGATGCTCCTAAAGGTATCTTTTGAATATAGTGAAATAAGTTGGGGAAAAGATAAGCTTGTTGTCGATGAACTGATTGAATTAATTACGAAGTTTTCTTCACGTTATTATTTTGATGAGGTTATTGTCCGTACAGAGGGGAAAGAAATCTCTCAATCGTTGCGGAAATTTTTCCGTATTAATGAGCATTATATTGAAACAAAATCAACTCTTGATAGCTTATATCGCACATTAGAGGATCGCTCCGATAATAGGAATAATAGATTACTGTTCATATTAACAGTATTTACTGTCGTTTCTGGTATTTACGGTATGAACTTAGTGATAGGGGAATGGGATGGCACTGTAAGCTGGAAAAGTATTTTTGGCTATACCGCTTTTGAATGGCTTGCACTTGTGGTAGCACTTAGCGGTATCGGTTTATCACTTGTACTTGTTTGTTATTCTAGTTTTACAATATCGAGAAATTATTTTCGTCGATATAAGCGAAATCAGCCATAGAAAAAGTACTCTACATGAGATTGCCATATAGTGTCGACAAAAGGTATTCGGTATGTGATCACTCCGAATACCTTTTGAAATTTTATCAAAAATATTAGTTACAATAACCCATTAAGATGCGATTGAAAAACTATTCAAAGATATCTGAGTCTTGAAAGCGACGTACATACTTGTTCGCCCCACTTTCAGCCGTAACGAAAATCATCAGGTTCATATAGATACTTCTATTCAAAAGAAAAAGGACTGCAAACAAACTCATTTCACTTTCGAGTTTGTCTACAGCCGAGCACGCTACATGGTGTGCTGTTTTTATTAAATATTTTGTTGATTACTAGTATTTTTTTTATCAGCTAAAATACGTTCTTCAATTTCTTTTGATTTGATTTCTTGTTTTTTAGAAATTTTACGGAAAATAATAAACACAGCTGTACATAAAATGAGCATTAATAAAAATTCAAATGCTGCAGGAATGTAGCCTGATTTATCTTCAGGGAAATATAAAAATTGATACATTAATTGTTCCATGTTCTCTACACGTCCTTACAATTATTATTCAAAAACTGTAATTGACTCAATTTTCACATCTTCTAATGGCTTGTCACGGCCGTCTTTTTCTACGTCAGCGATTTTATCAACAATATCCATACCTTCTACAACATGACCGAACACAGTGTGTTTATGGTCTAACCAAGGTGTACCTCCATTTTGAGCATATGCTTCAATAATTTCTTCTGGGAAACCTGCTCCTTGTAATTGGCGTAACATATCACTTGGAAGGTGCTTCATTTGAACGACAAAGAATTGAGAACCATTTGTGTTTGGACCAGCATTCGCCATTGAAAGCGCACCTCGTAGGTTGAATAATTCTTCAGAGAATTCATCTTCAAAAGAGTTACCCCAAATTGATTCACCGCCCATACCTGTACCAGTTGGGTCGCCACCTTGAATCATGAAGTCTTGGATAACACGGTGGAAAACAATGCCGTTATAATAGCCAGATTTGGCATGGCCTAAGAAATTTTCAACTGTTTTAGGTGCTTGTTTTGGGAATAATTTAATCTTGACAGCACCTAAAGTTGTAACCATTTCTACTAGTACTTCGCCTGCTTGTACTTCTTTTGTTAATTGTGGAAACATGGGAGTCTCTCCTTTAAAAGTAAAATTTCAGTTTCAACGGAAATGATGACACTTTCATCATTTCTGACCTCATATTAGTCTAACATACTTCCTCGAGGTTTTCTCCACCAAAGTATTGACGATTTTTGCACTTTTAACTTCATTCAGCAAAAATTTTATGTTTTGAAAGCATAATGGAGCAGCTACTGATTCACTACGGATAGACGTTGCATCGTAACTGATTGTGGACATAGAAATAGGTCAGAACGAGTATTTGGAAACCATCCAAATTATGTTATTCTGTTGAAGGACTTAGATTCAGAATGGAGGGACACATGAAAAAGGCTTTTGGGTTTTTTATTATTATTTTATGTCTACCCTTCCTTTGGTGGATTAGCACTAGTATCAGGGTAGAATTGGGTACAGCAAAAGCACATGAGGAACAAATTGAAAATGCTATCCATTTGCCAGAAGTACAAGCGCAACTGCCCGTTATACTTATTGATCGGAATGGACAAACATTTAGTGAAGAATATGTCGAATGGCGACAGCCACTAACTTTACAAGATATTCCGCAAATTGCCCAGGAAATTTTTATAGCCAGTGAGGATGTCGACTTTTATGACCATATTGGCTTTGACCTTAGTGCCATCACACGTGCCATGGTGGTCAATTCTAATTCAAAATCCACTTCTCAGGGAGGTAGTACCATTACACAACAGCTTGTTCGCATGCGTTATTTATCGGAAGAAAAAACGTATGAACGGAAATTGACTGAGCTGTTTTATGCATACGAACTTGAAAAAGAGTTTGATAAAGAAACTATTTTAACAATGTATTTAAATGAATCGTATTTTAGTAACCAGGTTTATGGCATTGGCGCTGCTGCAACGTATTATTTTCAAAAGCCAATACAAGAATTATCTGTTGCCGAAATTGCTTTTATTTCTGCCATTCCAAACAACCCGTCTCTCTATAACCCATTGAAAAACTTTGATCATACGAAAGAAAGACAGGAACGTCTTTTAGATACACTTGCAACTAGAGGTACGATTAGCTCAGCAGATGCAACTGCTTATAAAGCAGAAATAATTACATTGAACGTTAAAAATAAAATTCAAAGCTATCCAATGTATGGCACTTATGTCTTGCAGGAATTACGCTGGCTTGTTGCGGAAAAGGAAGGCTATGCAGATCGTCTTGCTAACACGCAAAATGAAGAAGAAAAGAAACAAATTCGAGACCAGCTAGACAACCGGCTCAAAACTTTATTTCAAAATGGCTTAATGATTCACACTGCGCTTGATCCTAACAAACAAGCGCATGATGAGGAGCTGATGACAGCAGTTTTGGGTACTGGAAAGCTACAGGCAGCCGGTACGGTCATTGATAATGTCTCACGAGAGATCGTCAGTATGTATGCTGGTAAAAACTATGAAAAATATGATTATCATCGTGCCTATCAAGGTATGCGACAACCAGGATCTGCTTTTAAGCCATTAGCCGTATACGCTCCTTTTTTTGAAACAACAACGCACACACCGGATTCCATCGTCAATGGTGGTCGTTATTGTGTTGGTTCATTTTGTCCAAAAAATTACGGTGGCTACCTATATGGAGATGTTCCAATTCGTACAGCATTCCGGCACAGTTATAATACCTCCGCTCTTCGACTATTTAATACAGTCGGTGTTGAAACAGCATTTGATTATCTAGATCGTTTCCACTTCCGCTCTATCGTTGCTGAGGATCGTAATTATGCCGCTTCATTAGGAGGGCTAACGTATGGTGTTACTGCATTAGAACTAGCAGATGCCTATACGAGCTTTATCGATGGCTCTTATGTTCTTGCACATAGCATACGTAAGGTAACAGCAAATGATGGAACAGAGCTATACAGTTGGAATACAGAGCGCGATCAAATATGGTCTCCAAAAACAGTAAAGTATATGCGTGGGCTTTTAGCAGATGTTGTGGCAAATGGCACAGGGCAAGGGGTATATAGCGATAGTGATTATATCGGAGCTAAAACGGGAACAACGAATGATTATCGCGACTATTGGCTCGCTGGTTTAAATAGTAAATACACAGCTGCTGTCTGGCTAGGCTATGACAAACCACAGTCCATGGAGAAGCTAGAATCTTACAAAATTCATCATCAGCTATTTAATGTACTGCTGGAATAAACGTTGATGTTAAGCTTCGCTTTTGCGCGCAAAACGATGTGGAACTGTCCCAAAAAGTAAACAAAGCATGCTAGGAACAGTCCTAGCATGCTTTGTTTTGATATACAAGGAAAAATCCGCGTAGTCTCCTAAGCACAGCACAAAAAATAAAAGGAAGCCGGTTCGTGCCTTGCGTGCGGAAAGCATAGCGGATTTTTAACATATGGAAAGATGGCCTTTATTGTTTGAAAATCTTTATTATGTACTAAAATTTTTCAAAGCAATAAAAATTTAGTAGCTATTGTTTACTTAGCAAATGGTAAGCTGGCCAAAATACCGTTATACAATTTCAAAATCACATAAACTACGAGTGACATTAGTAATGTCCACATCAGAAGCTCAAATACTAATAATCCAATTGTTCCACCCATCGAAATAAAATGACTCATTTTATAGATTAAATAAATAAAATAAATAAATACTGTGATGATAAATATACCTGCTAAAGCATAAATCGATTGAATGGCAAATGCAGAACACATAGCGCCCACAAATAGGATAACGTAACCGCCCCGTGCTTGACTCACCGTTGTGCCTTCGCTATCTTTTGAGAAAAATAACATACCGAGCTCATGAATGGTCTCTCCAATTAATTTTAATGCCGAAAACATCATGAAGAATATCATTGCAAACACAATGAGTAATAAAACACGCAGCTCAAAATCCGATAGAAACTCACGCATGCCAGAATATACTCCGATAGATCGAAATAGGTGCAGCGATTCTCCTACAGCATACATACCGAATGTTAAACTGAATAATAAAATAGTAATTAATGGTAGATAACCATAGATATAAGGATTCCTCATAAAAAAATTTTTTCCTCTTTTTTAGTTGATAACTTCCTATTTATAATATAGCGAAAATTCTCCCACTACCGCAAGCTAAATCCCGATAGTGCATATGCATTACCTTTGAAAGTACGTTATAATTACTATACTTACTTGCATAAAGGAGGATTTTTTTGTTACAAGTACTTTATATTTTCATCCCTATGCTAGCTGCGATATTAGTGCCATTCTTATACAAGAGCATAAAAAACATTCATACTGGCTGGTTCGTTCTTGCAGTACCTGCTACACTCGCGATTATTTATGCCTCTTATATAGCGAAAGTTGCAAAGGGTGAAGTTTTCCAAGCTGAACTTCCTTGGATCCCATCACTTGATATTTCTGTCGTGTCTTATTTAGACGGACTTAGCTTGCTATTCTCTTTACTTATCACTGGGATCGGTTCATTGGTTGTGCTTTATTCGATTTTCTACTTAGATAAACATAAAGAGAAACTACATAATTTTTATGTTTACTTATTATTATTTATGACTGCCATGCTAGGCGTTGTACAATCTGATCATTTAATTACTTTGTACTTCTTCTGGGAATTAACGTCGATATCATCATTCTTACTGATTGGCTATTGGTACACACGCGATGCTTCTCGTTTTGGTGCACTGAAGTCAATGATGATTACAGTTGGCGGCGGATTAATGATGTTAGGCGGATTTATTCTGCTGTATTTAATGGGGGGAACGTATTCAATTCGTGAACTCATTGTGATGGCACCAAATTTAGTAGAGCATCCATTGTTTACATGGTCGTTAGTATTATTACTATTAGGTGCATTTACGAAATCCGCGCAATTCCCATTCTATATTTGGTTACCAGATGCGATGGAAGCGCCGACACCTGTCAGTGCATACCTCCACTCTGCAACAATGGTGAAGGCTGGTATTTACTTAGTGGCCCGTTTCACACCAATTTTCGCCGTTTCAGAGCTTTGGGTATGGCTCGTAACAGCAGTAGGTCTATTCACGTTATTCTGGGGATCGTTCTTTGCCGTGAAACAAACGGATTTAAAAGGGATTCTTGCGTTCTCTACTGTCAGTCAGCTCGGACTTATTATGTCGTTATTGGGTGCAGGCGCAGGCGCATTTCATGTGAATGGTGCAGCAGATTCAGTATTTAGATTTGCAGCCTTTGCAGCCATGTTCCACCTTATTAACCATGCAACATTTAAAGGGAGCTTGTTCATGATCGCGGGTATTATCGATCATGAAACTGGCACGCGTGATATACGTAAACTCGGTGGATTAATGAGTATTATGCCACTCAGTTTTACAGTTGCAGCAATTGGCAGCTTCTCGATGGCAGGATTACCACCATTTAACGGCTTCTTGAGTAAAGAAATGTTTTTAACAGCGATGCTAGCACTTAAAGAATTTGAATTGTACGGCTTTGATACATGGGGAGCTCTTTTCCCAATCGTAGCTTGGATTGCAAGTATTTTTACATTCATCTATAGTTGCTACTTTGTCTTTAGAACATTCACGGGACAATACAAACCACAACAATACGCGAAAATACCACATGAAGCACCCATTGGCATGCTTATTTCACCGATGATTTTAGCAGCGTTTGTTGTCATAATATTCTTCATTCCTAATCTAATTGGTGATACTTTTGTAAAGCCAGCTGTTCAAGCGATTCAGCCGTTTTTATATGATGCTCCGGGGGATATTGATATCCATGTATCAGCTTGGCATGGCTTAACACCCGAATTGTTTATGACAATTGGTATTGTGATTATCGGTGTTTTATTGTTTGTGGCTTTACCAAAATGGCAGGGTCTCTACAAATTATTCCCAAGATCACTGACATTGAATAATGCCTATGACAAAATCATGCAAGGATTGGATGTTGGTTTAAATCGTATCTCACGTCTTTATATGACGGGCTCGATGCGTCACTACTTACTTTATATGTTTAGCGGTATTGTGGCGATTGTGTTAGGTACTTTATTTGTAAAAGATGCCTTTTCAATTTCCTTTGAAGGGGCCGCACCTATTCGTTTGTACGAAATTATTTTAATATTTGTTTTAGTCATTGGTACTGCTACAACGATAGTAGCAAAATCACGTTTGACCGCAATAATCGGTCTCGGTTCAGTTGGCTATACAGTAGCATTATTCTTCGTTATTTTTAATGCCCCTGATTTAGCATTAACTCAGCTTGTCATTGAAACAATTTCCGTCGCCTTATTCCTTATGGCGTTTTATCACCTTCCAAAGCTTGGGAAACGGGAAGAACGTATGCGCTTTCAATTAAACCGTGCGATTATCTCAATCGCGGTTGGCGTTATGGTGACGTTGATCGCATTATCAGCGCATTCGCAAAAATTTATCCCGTCCATCTCAAAATATTACGAGGAAACCGTCTATTCCTTAGCAGGCGGTGGGAATATCGTCAACGTTATTTTAGTAGACTATCGTGGTTTCGATACATTATTTGAAATTACAGTATTAAGTATTGCGGGTATGGCTATTTTAGCAATGATTAAGCTCCGCATGAATAGAAAGGAGAAAGCACATGAAAACAAATGATGTGATTCTTCAATTCACAGCAAAAATTGTGTTCTTCATTATTTTCTTCTTCTCCATTCATATTTTTATGGCTGGGCATTATACACCAGGAGGCGGCTTTGTCGGAGGACTGTTAACATCCAGTGCCATTGTATTATTAGTACTTGCTTTTGATTTAAATACAGTACGTACTGTACTACCGTTTAATTACACGTACTTAACGGCAACTGGTTTATTATTAGCACTTGCAACAGCAGCGTTTCCAATGTTTAGGGGAAAGCCATTTTTCACTCACTTCTTCGACTATTTCGATTTACCGCTTCTAGGCAAACAGTCATTACACACGGCAATGCTCTTTGATGGCGGCGTTTACTTGGTTGTTGTCGGCGTTACGATGACCATTATTCAAACGATTGGGGAGGATGAATAATGGAAATAATTATGGCGTTTGTCATCGGCTTCTTGTTCATGGCAGCGGTTTATTTAATCTTATCAAAAAGTTTATTGCGCATTATTATTGGTACGGGACTTCTAAGTCATGGCGCCCATTTGCTTATTTTAACGATGGGTGGCCTTGGAGGAGAGGCACCCCCTGTTTTAACAGAAGGTGCCAAAACGTTTGCTGATCCGTTGCCACAAGCACTAATCTTAACAGCAATTGTTATTAGCTTCGGCGTAACGGCATTCTTCCTTGTGCTGGCATATCGTTCATATCAGGAGCTCGAGACTGATGATATTAGTTTAATGAGAGGAAGTGATGAGGATGAATAACTTCCTTTTACTACCGATTATCATCCCGTTCTTTTTCGGAATGATTTTAATGTTTGGTCAAAAAAATTTAAAATACCAGCGTACATTTGCATTACTCGGTATTGGACTAGCCCTCGTATCAGCGATTTCACTTCTACTAAAAGTAAAAAATGATGGGGTACAAAAAGTTACATTTGGTGATTGGCCTGTTCCATACGGTATTACTATGGTGTCGGATATGGTATCGGCGTTGCTGGTCACAACGACACTTCTGATTACTTTTTTTGTCGTGTGGTATGGCTTCGGCTCAATCACAAAAGAGCGTGAGCGCTACTTCTACTATCCTGGTATTATGTTTATTTTAACTGGTGTAAATGGAGCCTTTACGACAGGTGATATTTTTAACTTATTCGTCTTCTTTGAAGTCCTACTAATGTCATCGTACTTACTAATTGTACTGGGTGGCGAAAAGCAACAACTGATGGGCTCTATTAAATATATTTTAATTAATGTCATTTCATCAGCATTATTTGTCATTACAGTAGCCTTCCTCTACTCTGTTGTCGGTACGTTAAATATGGCGGACATCGCGGTGAAAATCGGTGAAATTGACCAACCAGGCATTGTGACAGTGATTGCTGTACTATTTTTAATGGTATTTGGGCTAAAAGCAGCGATTTTTCCACTCTACTTCTGGCTTCCAACATCCTATGCAGCAGCGCCTATTCCAGTGTTAGTTCTATTTGGTGCATTGTTAACGAAGGTTGGGATTTATGCGATTACTCGTACCTATACATTGTTTTTCGTCTATGACTTATCGTATACACATGATTTACTAATGGCATTGGCGATTGCTACTATTATAGCAGGCTGTATTGGTGCCCTTGCTTATTTCGATGTTAAACTCATTATTATTTACAACATTGTTATTGCCGTAGGTGTTATTTTATTCGGTGTCTCTCAAATGAATGAAATTGCCCTTAAAGGGGCGATGTTCTATTTAATTCATGACATGCTGATAAAAGCGGCGCTCTTTATGCTAATTGGCATTGTGATTTACATTACAGGCACATCTGATTTGCGTAAAATGGGTGGGCTTATGAAAAAGTACCCGGCACTAGGCTGGTTCTACTTAATCGCAGCCTTTGGTTTAGCAGGGATTCCCCCACTGAGTGGCTTCATCGGCAAATTATTAATCGTACAAGGGGGCTTTGAAGCTGGAAGTACGTGGAGTAGTATTTTTATTTTAGCTTCTTCCCTACTAGTCCTGCTTTCTGTCATTCGTATTTTCCTTTATGCCTTCTGGGGTGAAGAAAAGGAGACGAAGGGTACAGTTGATAAAAAAGTCTATGCTACGCTATTTACCCCTACTGTGCTATTAGTGCTAATTACAGTGGCATACGGTGTTGGTACTGAATGGCTTACTCCATTTATGGACGATGCCGCTAAACTATTAAATGATCCATCTATTTATATAGATGCTGTTATGAAGGAGGATTAGAGCTATGGCATTTCAAATCATCTTAAACTTTGCTCTTGCCTTCGTTTGGATGTTCCTGTCATCTAATTACACAGCAACCGGCTTTATTGTTGGATTCATACTCGGCATTATATTACTTGTCATCATGCGAAGATTTTTTTCGTCGCGACTATATGTTGTCCGAATATGGGCAATTATTAAGCTCACTGTCCTTTTTCTAAAAGAGTTAATATTAGCAAATATCCAAGTACTACAAGTTGTCTTAAAGCCAAAACTTGATATGCAACCTGCATTCTTTGCTTACCCTACTGTTTTAAGAGAAGACTGGGAAATTACTCTATTATCAAGTCTTATTACATTAACACCGGGGACAGTAGTAGTACATGTGTCGGACGATGCAAAAACATTGTATGTGCATGCGATTGATATTAGTGATGTCGATGATGCCATTGCAGCCATTCGAGATTCATTTGAAAAAGTGATTTTGGAGGTGAGTAAATCATGATGACGTTTATTATTGCTTCAGTTGTAGTGATTTGCTTATCAATGATCGCAGTGATTTATCGTATGGTTAAGGGGCCTTCCGCATCTGATCGTGTCGTAGCACTGGATTCACTAGGTGTGTCACTTATTTCGTTAATCGGCCTATTTTCAGTATTGGTCGAAACGAGCTTCTTCCTTGAGATTGTATTATTGATAGCGATTTTATCGTTCATCGGTACAGTTGCTTTCTCTAAATTCATAGAGAAAGGAGATATCATTAAACGTGACAATTCTCGCTAATAGTTTAGTTATCTTGTTCATTTCTGTTGGGGTACTATTTATCGTCGTTACCGCCATCGGTCTTATTCGATTACCTGATTTGTACACACGTGCACATGCAGCTTCTAAAAGTGCAACGCTAGGTGTCATGTGTGTGCTAATTGGTGTCTTCTTTCACTTTTGGCTAATCGAAGATCATTTTAATCCTCGTATTTTATTAGGCATTTTGTTTCTATTCATCACAGGTCCAGTTGGTGGACATATTATGACCCGTTCCTCTTATATTGCAGGTGTCAAGCCTTGGAAAGGAACAGTACGTGACGACCTTGCTGCTGAAATTGACAAAATGAAAAAGGAGCAAGGAATTAAATAAAGCTATTCCATTTATGTATTTCAACATAAAAACGACAAAAGACATCGAGAAGTTCACTCTCGATATCTTTTGTCATTTTTTTATGTTTAGAAAATGGCATTCCCCTACCAACCTTGAACTTATTAAGTGGCTTGCCGTGTCCAAGTAGCGAACTTCTTCAAATTCATGGCAGCAGAAGTAAGTATCGCCTGCATGGCAATTTTTTAAGACCTCTTAAGGTTGTGCATCACATACCATGCTTTTCCTGCAAATCCGCAAAGACACGTTCAATTGTTTCTTTGCGCTTCGCATAGATTTGTTTGATGTCATAAGCATCATAGCATCACCTCAAAAGTTCACTTGCAATCAACACTTTAGATTGAGTTCTAAATGTAGAAGTTGATTGGAACAAAGGAGGTGACTCGTGCCGGAAAAGCGGGAAAGTCGAGATCCTGGACTGAGCAAAGCGAGGGAAGCAGCTCGACTCAGCCCGCGGAAAGCGCCCGCCCCTAGTGGAAATCAACGGTTTTATCTAAATATGTTGTGAAAGAAAAAAGATTATAGGCTACCCGATATTTTTTCAAGTTTGTCTACAGTCTGAAACAATAACACATTGCTCTTAAGCAACGTATTGTCGTTTTAATGATTTAGATATATCCTTTTTTTGTTAAAAACGTGGTTAGCTGCTCTACACATTCCTCAATCGAATGTTGCTCGGTATCTAAAATAACTTCTGGTTGTTCTGGTTCTTCATATGGTGCACTAATGCCAGTAAAATTTGTGATTTCCGCATTGCGGGCTTTTTTATAAAGACCTTTCGGATCACGCTTTTCGCATGTTTCCACGGAGCATTTTACATAAACCTCTAAAAATTCCCCCTCTTCCACCAAATCACGGACAATTTGACGATCTGCTCGGTACGGTGAAATAAAGGCCGTCAAAACTATTTGTCCGCTCTCCACAAAGAGTTTAGAGACTTCTCCGATACGTCGAATATTTTCTTTGCGATGTGCTTCACCAAAGCCTAAATCATTATTTAAACCATGACGCACATTGTCGCCATCTAATACAAAAGCTTGATTGCCTCTTTCAAACAATGTGCGTGCAAAAGCATTCGCAACGGATGATTTCCCTGAAGCAGATAGGCCTGTAAACCATAAAATAAAGCTATGATGTTTATTTCGTGTACGACGCTCTTGTTTTGTAATAGATGACTCATGCCAAACGATATTTGTACTCAATTTAGTACCTCCCTACGCATTCCTCTAATTAGCACCTCTACAACCTCTGCTCGACTAAATGTACTTGGAGGAACCTCGCCATTGCGTAGCATTTCACGTACCTTCGTGCCCGATAATATCACATGACAAGTGCTATCGTGTGGACATGTTTTCGTTGTTGCCATCCCCTCACATTTACTGCAATAAAAGCTGTGTTCGAACTTTAGTGGGACAATTCCTAGTTCAGTCCCTGAGAATTGTTCGAAGATTTTTTGTGCGTCATATGTGCCGTAGTAATCTCCAACACCAGCATGGTCACGTCCGACAATAAAATGCGTGCAACCGTAATTTTTACGTACAAGTGCATGGAAAATAGCTTCTTTCGGGCCTGCATAGCGCATAGCTGCTGGGAATACGCCTAGTTGTACACGGTGCTCTGGGTAATAATTCTTTAATAAGACCTCATAGCTTTCCATGCGAATGGCAGCAGATACATCATCTGATTTTGTTTCACCTACTAATGGATTTAAAAATAAACCATCGATTGTTTCTAACGCAGCCTTTTGAATGTACTCATGCGCACGATGTACAGGATTCCGTGTTTGGAAGCCGACAATTGTTTGCCATCCCTTCTCTGCAAATAGCTGACGTGTTTCAATTGGGTCAAATGAGTAGGCCTGGAATTTTTCCTCTAGTCGTTTTATTAATGTAATCTTACCGCCAATATAAATACTTGGACGCTCATGTAATTTTTTAACTCCAGGATGCTCTAAATCCTTTGTACCATAAACTAGTAACGCTTCTTTGTGTTTATCTGGCTCATAAATATCAGCAACCACAATGACACCATAAGGCTCACCAGCATGTACGAGCTTCACCTCATCCCCAACTTGCAGGCTTGTAGAATTTTCTTTTGTAATGGGTAGCGTAATAGGTATACTCCAAACAATACCAGAGGCTAATCGTGTGTTTTCTATAACAGATTCATAATCTTCCTTTGTAAAAAAACCATCAATTGGACTGTAACCACCAATTGCAATCAGCTCTAGATCACTTAGTGCCATCGCATCAATTTCAATTTCTTTCTTGATGTGTGTAATAGACTTATCTGGATGATAGGCTTGCACTAAAATACCGCCATGTGGTTGTAAACTCATGTAAATTTCCTCCTATATCAATTAAAATACTTAGTTTTATATTAAATTCCTTCACCAGCATCGTATATGGTGCGGTCTTCCTCACGCACTGTACGCATTAAGCTTATTGCACCAAGTGTTCCAACAATTGTGCTTCCCATTAAGACGATGGCATATAAATCTTTCTCCATAAAGAGTTGGACAAGGCTATAAGAAATCACCAATGAAAAGATTGGTGATACAATCCAAATACGAATAATTTTTTTCACAATATGCTTATGGAAAATTTGTTTTCCATTTTTAGCCATAGCCATTCCAATAATAGAGGAGGATGTTACTTGTGTTAATGGGACTGGAAGCCCAAACACGGAGCTTATGCCTACTAGCACTGCACCAGTAGTTGAAATGACAATTCCCTCTGCTTTTTCAAAGCGCACAATTTTTTTCCCGTTTGTTTCGAGAACCCGCTTGCCGAGAAGCATCGCACCTAGGGCTACAAAGGCCCCGCCAAGCCAAATGCCATTTGTTACAGTCATTATGCCAGCGCCAACAATTGGACCAACTGCATTGGCGACATTATTCATGCCTGCTGAAAAGGCTTCGAAAAATCCCGCGAACACTAACAAAACCGTGAGTATGGGGCGGTCTTTTAAATAACCTCTGTTTTTTAATTTATAAAGTAATTTTCCAAAGAAAAGCGCACTGATAAATGCTATGAACGGCACGAGCACCCAAAAAGACATGATGATTAGCAAAGATTTAATGTAGAGCACTTTGTAGGCAATGCCTACACCTACAACGGCACCAACCGTTACTTCACTTGTCGATAACGGAATACCTAAAAGATTAGCAAGAAATAAAGAACTCGTCGCAGCTATTAAAATAATCATAACGATATTTACGGTAATATACTCTTGTGGCATAATGCCTGAACTTATCGTCTTGACTACTTCACCACCACCAAGTACCGCTCCAGCAAAAACACCTACTGCACAAATCAACAGTGCTTGCCAGGCCTTTTTAATGGCACCTGCTCCGTAAGCAACTCCCATCGATGCAGCAGCACCACTTGCTCCAATATTCATAGCAAAAAATAAACCTATGAAAATAGCAATGTATTCTAGCATGGCAACACTCCCTTATCCGTGTAACCCACACTCATTTTTACCAAATCCTTGCCATCTGCCTGAACGTAAATCATCCATATTAAATGCTGGTTGTGTACAATGTTCACAGCCAATGCTTGGATAGCCTTTGTCATGCAATGGGTTGTACGGCAAATTATGCTTTGACACGTAACGCCATACATCCTTCCAGGTCCAATGAATAAGCGGGCAAATTTTAATTGACTTAAATTTTTCATCTCGATTAATGAAGTTGGTGTTCATTCGCGTTGGAGATTGCTCACGACGTAATCCTGAAATCCAAGCCTTTGCACCTGATAGCGCCTCATTTAAAGGTAGCATTTTGCGAATTTCACAACATTTGTTTGGATTTGTCTTCCATAATTCATGACCAAATTGTTGTGCCTGTTCCTCAAGTGTAAGTGCAGATTTTTTTAAAATAATATTGAGCTGTGGATATTTTTCCTTTACTCGATTAATCGTTTCATATGTTTCCTTAAAATGAACATCTGTGTCTAAAAAGACAATTGTTGCGTTTGGTTTTACCTTTGAGATGAGGTCAATTAGGACAATCCCTTCAATGCCAAAGCTGCAGGCATAGACGATTTCCTCACCATATTCTCCATAACTCCAGTGTAAAACTTCAAGTGCTGCCTTATATGTCTCATCCTGTTCAAAGACTATCGTTGGCTCTTGCCAAGTTACATACGTTAACATGTAATCCCCCTCATAAAAATCAATTACGCCACGGCGTAATGATACCAGTCGCCTTGTCCTCATTCCTTTTCGTGCAGAAAAACATATGTACAAATTTAAACTGTACTTTGGCCTACACGATAAAAAGGCGTTCTAACAACAGGCACAAAAATACTACTTGCCTACGTTAAAACGCCTCTAGTTTGACTAGCCAGCTTTTATTGGTGATTGTGTACTGGTCATCTACACCTCATACAACGATCACATTTAATATAATCCAATATATACTATATTTCACCTAGTAGTCAACTAGGTTTTCCAAAAAAAATTAAAGCATTCTAATCCTTTTCGTTCTTATACGATGTACCAACTAATAAGTTTACGAATATTTTATTCATGATAGCTGTCTTTTGCTACATATCACCTCACTTCTTTAACCTTTATGCCCAAATAATTACAAATTAAGAATGTATAATACTTTATGAAATTAAAAACCAATCGAATTATTACTCCAATTAAACAATTAACGATTATTATTGTGCTTGCCAATAATTCATCAATTTTAAATCACTTTTTATTTTTATAATTCCTTGTTGACTAATAGGAAATATATGCTTAATGTATAACTATGATTGAAGACAAACAAAACAAATAAAAAGCTGATCAGAAAATCTGAAGGCCATCTACTCAAACTACTACTGTAACTTTGAGAGATGGTCTTTTGCGTTTTTCGACAAAAAAGGAGAGATACTTTATGAGGAAAAGACAACATATTTTTCAAACGTTCACCCTATTAACTGCGTTAACACTGGCGTTAACAGGGTGCAGTAATAGTCCCTCTGACCAAGATACAAATGATGCGGGTGCAAAAAAATCTGTTGAATTATTAAATGTTTCCTATGATCCGACACGCGAGCTTTATCAAGAATTCAACAATGATTTTATGGCTAAATGGAAAGATGAAACGGGTCAGGTTGTGACGATACAACAATCGCATGGTGGTTCTGGCAAGCAGGGGCGTGCAGTAATTGATGGACTTGAAGCTGATGTAGTCACACTAGCTCTTGCCTACGATATTGATGAAATTGCACAAACGCGTGAGTTACTAAACACAGAGTGGCAAACAGAATTTGAAAGTAATTCTACACCGTACACTTCGACGATTGTTTTTTTAGTACGTAAAGGGAATCCAAAGGGCATTCAAGATTGGCAAGATCTAACGAAAGACGATGTATCCGTTATAACGCCAAACCCTAAAACATCCGGTGGAGCCCGTTGGAATTACTTAGCCGCTTGGGCTTATGCTGCTAAGCTGTATCACAATGATGAAGCGAAGGTAAAAGAATTTATGACGGCACTCTATAGCAATGTAGAGGTTCTAGATTCTGGTGCACGTGGCTCAACAACTACTTTTGTTGAACGTGAAATTGGCGATGTCTTAATCGCTTGGGAGAACGAGGCCTATTTATCGTTGAATGAGTTAGGTAAAGACGAATTTGAAATCATCACACCATCGTTAAGTATTTTAGCAGAGCCACCTGTTGCAATCGTCGATAAAAATGTAGATAAAAAAGGGACTCGCGAAGTTGCAGAGGCATATTTAAAACATTTGTATAGTGATATTGGGCAAGAAATTGCAGCTAAAAATTACTATCGTCCACGTAATGCTGACATACTTGCCAAATACCAAGATCAATTCCCTACCCTTGAACTCATTTCGATTGAAGACTTTGGCGGGTGGGAAAAAGCACAATCCACACATTTTAAAGATGGTGGAACATTCGATGAAATTTACGTGCCACAATAAGGAGGCTTTTCATGAATAGCCTAACATTAAAAAAGAAGCCAGCCCGTGTAATTCCAGGCTTCCATCTTTCTCTTGGTTATACGATGTTATACGTGAGCTTACTTGTTCTCTTGCCACTAGCAATGATTTTTTTTCATACCATGTCCTTAAGTTGGGCAGAGTTTGTCAGTATCGTGAGCAATCCACGTGCCATTGCCTCCTATAAGCTAAGCTTCGGCACAGCGCTCGCTGCTGGTTTACTCAATGTTTTATTCGGCACAATTATCGCTTGGGTGCTTGTACGCTATCACTTTCCGTTCAAACGCATTATTGACGGACTAGTAGATTTACCATTTGCCTTACCGACCGCTGTTGCGGGGATTGCTTTAACTTCTCTATATGCACCAAATGGCTGGATTGGTCAGTTTTTTGATTTTAAAATTGCCTTTACCCCTCTTGGAATTATTATCGCCCTGACATTTATCGGGTTACCCTTCGTTGTACGTACGGTGCAACCGGTATTGCAAAATATTAGTGCAGAAGTTGAGGAAGCTTCAGCAAGTCTTGGTGCAACACGTCTTCAAACATTTAGCAAAGTTATTTTTCCAGAACTTGTACCTGCAATTTTAACAGGCTTTTCTTTAGCCTTCGCACGTGCATTAGGGGAATATGGATCGGTTGTTTTTATCGCTGGAAATATGCCGATGAAAACCGAAATAACACCATTAATCATTATGACGAAGCTTGAACAATATGATTATGCAGGTGCTACTGCTATTGCTGTCGTAATGCTTGTCACTTCCTTCGTCCTATTATTCACCATTAATCTTATACAATGGCTGGCAAATCGTCGCTTTGTACATTAGGAGGAATTTTAATGGACCATTCTACTTCAATTGAGCAGGTTGCTCCTCAAAAAAATACGGCCGCTGCAAAACCTGCCGCCTTGCAAGAACCACGTTTTATTCAGTATAGTTTGACATTTATTGCACTGGCCTTTTTAGCGTTGTTTATCGTGTTACCTCTCGTTTCAATTTTTATTACTGCCTTTCAAAAAGGGGCAGATGTTTATTTTGCTGCCATCACGCATGCAGATGCTTTATCTGCCATCAAGCTGACACTGATAGTCGTAGCAATAGCCGTTCCCTTAAATGCGATTTTTGGTGTAATTGCTGCTTGGGCACTAACAAAATTTAATTTTAAAGGCAAAAATCTTCTGCTGACACTTGTTGATTTACCGTTTGCAGTGTCTCCTGTTATTGCAGGTCTTGTCTTTATTTTATTATTTGGTGCGCAAGGCTTGTTCGGTGATTGGTTATTTGCCAATGACATTAAAATCGTTTTCGCTTTGCCCGGTATTGTACTGGCTACAATTTTTGTGACTTTGCCTTTTGTTGCCCGGGAGCTCATTCCACTTATGCAGGCACAAGGAACATCTGAAGAAGAGGCCTCTATTTCACTCGGTGCAAATGGCTTTAAAACATTTTGGTATGTCACACTGCCAAATATAAAATGGGGTCTGTTTTATGGTCTGATTTTATGTAATGCACGTGCCATTGGTGAATTCGGCGCTGTCTCCGTTGTCTCTGGGCATATTCGTGGTATGACGAATACGATGCCACTCCATATCGAAATTTTATACAATGAATATCAATTCTCAGCAGCCTTTGCTGTCGCTTCACTCATGAGTGTGATTGCTATTGTAACGCTCATTATCAAAGATATCGTTGCTTGGAAATCAAAATCAGTTTAATGGAGGGATTACCTGCATGAGCATCCAAATTCAAAATGTTTCAAAAAGATTTGGTTCTTTTCAGGCTTTAAAAGATGTATCCATCGATATCCAATCTGGGGAGCTAATCGCTTTACTCGGTCCTTCTGGCTCTGGCAAAACTTCTCTACTACGTGTTATTGGCGGCTTGAAACTTCTGATGTCGGTGACATTTTATTTGACGGCCAAACCATTACGAATCGTCATCCAAAGGAGCGTAACGTTGGTTTCGTTTTCCAGCATTACGCACTATTTCGCCATATGACGGTATTTGATAATGTCGCTTATGGACTTAAAGTTCGTCCTCGAAAAACAAGGCCTAGCAAGGAAAAGATTAAGGAAAAAGTAATGGAGCTATTACAACTCGTAAAGCTCGAAAATTTTGCAGGCCGTTATCCAACAGAGCTTTCAGGAGGGCAGCGGCAGCGTGTAGCACTTGCCAGAGCACTTGCAGTCGAGCCTAAGGTATTACTCTTAGATGAACCATTCGGTGCACTCGATGCCAAGGTACGTAAGGAATTACGGCGATGGTTACGAAAACTTCATGATGAGTTCCACATTACGAGTATATTTGTGACACATGACCAAGAAGAAGCACTTGATGTTGCAGATCGCATCGTCGTGATGAATAACGGACAAATCGAGCAAATCGGTAGTCCAGATGAAGTATACACCCATCCAAAAAGTCCATTTGTGTATGATTTTTTAGGGAATGTCAATCTTTTCAAAGGGCGTTTACATAACGGTAAACTTACATACGGCGAATTTACTATTGATGTGCCTGACTCACATGCTCATACACAAGAAGATGCAGTAGGCTACGTCCGTCCACACGATATTCAAATTGAACAAACAGCTGTATCAGGTACTGTTCCTGCCACAGTAAGCCATATTCATTTACTCGGTCCAATCGTACAGATTGAGTTACGCCGTGAGGATATGGATGAATACTTAGAGGCAGAGCTTTCAAAGGAACAATTCCATACCCTTCGGCTCAAAGTTGGAGACTCTGTTTTTGTAAAACCAAAACAATTAAAAGTATTTGTCCCTGAGGATTTCTCCATTTAAAAAGAAGGGAATCATTTGTCTCTCGACAGCCCCAGACTGTAGACAAACTCAAAAAATAATTGAGTTTGTTTACAGTTTTTTTCTTTTCAAATAGAAGACTCTATATGAACCCGTTGATTTCCACTACGGCGGACGCTTTTCGCGGGATGGCTTCAGTCTCCTCGTCGCTATGCTTCTGCGGGGCCTTTTCGCTCATGCTATTCCCGCAGAAGTCGCCACCTGCGCTCCAATCAACTAAATGATTGAGGTGATGGATAGGATGACGAAAAATAGTAATCATGAACGACATCCATTAGAAATACTGACAATTGACCAAATGGTGCCTGAAGGCCATTTAGTCGAAAACTTATATTCACCACGTGATCGTCCATGTGTTAATACCGTGGTTCTATATAAATTAAAAATCACCTCAAAGGAAAACCAAAGAGGTGATTTTTATCAAGCTTTATTATAAATTATTTTATTACTTTAAAATGATTAATCTTTTTGAAAAGATACAGTAGAAACCACTATACAAAAAATCAAATTTTCTGCGTAGTAGCCTTAATTTCCCCCTTAACTATTATGGAATTGTCGGCCGTCAAATACAGCTTCTACATAGCCTAGACGGATAACGAAATCACCAAAATGCTCGCCTTCTAAACGATCTTTAGCATAATGTAAAAGTATAGGACGAAGCTCTGCTAAAATTTCTTCTTCTCCGATATTTTCACGGTAAATTTTGTTTAAGCGATTACCTGTAAAGCTTGCACCTAGATACATATTATATTTTCCAGGTCCTTTACCGATAAAGCCTATTTCGCCCATAGCGGCACGGGAGCACCCATTTGGACAGCCCGACATACGGATGACGATTTCTGTGTCATGGAGGCCTACTTCATCGATAATTGTATCGATTTTCGTAATGAGTGCAGGTAAATAACGTTCTGCCTCCGCCATCGCTAAACCACAAGTAGGTAAAGAAACACAGGCAATCGAATTGCGACGTAGCGCTGAATAGTATGCGCCATCTGTTAGCTTATATTGCTCAATAAGTGCGGCAATTGCTTTCTTCTTCTGTGGTGCTACATTGCCAATCATTAAATTCTGATTTGGCGTTAAACGGAAATCACCTGTATGCACTTTTGCAATTTCGCGTAAGCCCATTAACAATTGATAATCCTCAAAATCTTTAATGCGACCATTTTGAATGAATAATGTGTAATGCCAATTGTCGTCTGCCCCTTTAATCCAACCGAATTCATCACCTGTACGTTCAAAGATAAATGGGCGCGCCTGTTGCATTTCCCAACCAAGACGACGATGTAATTCTGTATTAAACCATTCAAGACCTCGAGCGTCAATTGTGTATTTAAAGCGCGCATTTTTACGCTCCGAACGATTCCCATAGTCCCGTTGAATCGTAATAATTTTCTCAGCAGTTTCAAGTAACTTATCGGGGGTAATAAACCCAATGACACGTGCAAGTTGTGGATATGTTGCATGATCCCCATGCGTCATTCCCATACCTCCGCCGACTGCTACGTTAAAGCCCACTAATTGTTCTTCTTCAACAATTGCGATAAGGCCAATGTCCTGAGAGTAAACATCAACATCATTACTCGGTGGAATAGCAATGCCTATTTTAAATTTACGTGGCAAATATTGCGCCCCATAAATTGGCTCGATTTCATCGTCCTGACTATCGACCACCTTTTCCCCATCTAGCCATAGTTCATGGTAAGCGCGTGTTCTTGGCAATAAATGTTCACTTAGTTTTGCGGACCAGTTGTAAATTTCCTCGTGTAATGCTGATTGATTTGGATTGACATTACACATTACATTTCGATTGACATCCCCACAAGCAGCGAGGGAATCCAATAGTACATCATTGATTTCCTGCATATATTTTTTAACATTCCATTTTAAAATACCGTGCACTTGGAACGCTTGGCGTGTTGTTAATTTTAATGACCCATTACCATATTTTCTAGCCATTTCATCCATTACAAGCCATTGTGCTGATGTTGCTGCTCCACCTGGTGTACGGACACGCACCATAAATTGATAAGCAGGCTCAAGTTTTTGACGTTGACGTTCATTTCGAAGATCACGATCATCTTGTAAGTAACTACCATGGAACTTCATCAGGCGATTATCATCTTCTGGAATTCCAGAACTTAATGGGTCATTCATTGTTTGTTCAAGGGAACCACGCAGATAATTGCTTTCTGTTTTAATACGCTCTACATCACTAGGTGTACCCGATTGAGGTGGCAACACAATTTTTTTTTTCATTCTTATCGCTCCTTAATAAACGTCACGTTGGTAGCGTTTTTGTTGTTTTAATTCTTTTACAAAGGCTTTTGCTTCTTCAGCCGTTTTTTGCCCTTGCTGTTCAATTATGCGATGTAATGTTTGATCAACATCCGTCGCCATTGACTTATCATCGCCGCACACATAAATCACAGCCCCCTGCTCAAGCCACTCATAGAAGACTTCCGCATTTTCTTCGATTTTATGTTGCACATATACTTTTTTATCTGTATCGCGCGAAAAAGCAACATTCATTTTGGTTAATGTCCCTGAAACTAACCAGCGTTGCCAATCTGTTTGATACAGAAAATCCGTTACAAAGTGTTGATCACCAAAGAATAGCCATGCTTTACCCTCTATACCTAGCTCTTCACGCTCCTCTAAAAATGCTCGATATGGGGCAATCCCTGTACCTGCACCAATCATAATAATTGGTGTATCCTCTTGTTCTGGTAATCTAAAATTCTGGTTTTTATGAACATAAATTGGCACTGTATCACCAACTTGAATACGCTCGGTAAAACTGCCTGAGCAAACGCCAAGACGTTCCCGACCATTCTTCTCAAAGCTTACCTTACCAATCGTTAAATGCACCTCATCACTATTTGCCTTTTGGCTACTAGCAATTGAATAAAGACGAGCAGGAATTTTACGTAGAAGGGCAACGAATTGTTGTGCCTCCCACGAAAAAGGTGCGAAATCTCCCGCAATATCTAGTAAATCACGGCCCTTTACATAGTCCTTCCATGCGATGTCATCTTCAAGTAAAGCGACAAAATCCTCATGTGTTGTGTAAGCAGCCATTTTTCGCAATAAAGGTTTCGATAAAACCGTTATCTCTAGCTTTTTCTGTAATGCCTCTTTTAAGGTTAATGACTCTTCAAATACAGTTACCTTTGACTCTGCATTTAATTGAAGTGCTGTTAATAATGCATCTACTAAGGATTCATCATTTTCTGGTTGAATCCCAATACTATCGCCAGGCTCAAAATGAAAATCGGCTCCTTCAATAGCAAGCTCCACATGGTACGTTTCTTTGTTAGAACCACGCCCATTAAGATTTAGATTTTCTAGCACTTCTGCATAAAAAGGATTTTTACGAGAATAAGCAGATTTAGTTCTCTTTGTATCTACTTGGCCTTGCTGTGAACTAATTACTGTTTCTGTACTTCGCAGTAATTCCTGCTGAACAGCTGCGAACCACTGTGCTGCAGGTTCATCATAATCTAAGTCACAGTCTGTACGTGGGGCGATACGTGTTGCCCTTAACTTCTCAAACTGCTCATCGAAATCCTGACCAGTTTTACAGAAAAATTCATAGGAGCTATCCCCTAATGCCAGCACCGAATAATGAAGATGCTCTAAATTCGGTGCTCGCTTACTATGCAAGAAATCATAAAACTGCATTGCCTGATCTGGTGGCTCTCCCTCGCCATGCGTACTAACAACGAGTAATAGATTCTTTATTTTCTTTAAATTATTGGGTTTAAAACTCGCTAAGGAAGCGATGGATACTTCAACATCTTTGTCTTTTAATATCGATGCATATTTTTCAGCTAAACCTTGACTATTTCCTGTTTGTGAACCATATAAAATTGTTACTTCTTTAGTAATGGGAGCTACTGTTTGTGATGATTCCTCAACAATTACCTTTTCGGCTGATTGTGGTGCACTTAAATAACCATTCAGCCAGATTTTCTGTTCTACTGTTAATTTAGGAAGAAGCTCATTTAATAGCTTTACCTGCTCCTCACTAAACGGACTATTTATTACTTGCAGTTTCAACTTTGCCACCTCACGTATTAATTTTAAAAATTATCTAAGACGTATTTTTTCTTTCTTTTCAATTTGTACCACGTAGGAATTTTGTACAATTAATGTAATCGATCCGTTGTTCACTGTATTTAAGAATTGTCGGACATTATGTAATGCTAGATTTACATTTTCCGCTCTTTTATCTACCATTATTAAACACCTTCCCCTTAAATTTTAAAGTTGTAATAATTGATGAATACGTTCCACTAAAACTTTCCTCACATTGTCGTCATAGCCTAAGCTTTCACATAGAATAACGTTCTTTTCCTCATAATCCATCAAACGTTTCACTATGCTCTGACGTAATATACCGGTAAATAATAAATATGGCACAATAAATACACGGTTGTTGTTTTCTTGCTTCTGCTGTAACCACTCTTCAAAGGTCGGACTCCTTCCATATAAAAAACACGTATCTACAGTTACATATGCATATTTGTCACGTAACCTTGTCGCAATTTTTGCTAAATCGAGCTTCACTGCTGGATCGCTACTACCACGTCCTATGAGCAAAACGCTTGCATGCTCTATAGGACGTTGAGTATCTAAAACACGTGCATGTAGTGTGTCTATTAATAGTTCGTGTACACCGAGTGGTTCACCGTATGTAAACCGAACAGTAGGATATTGTATTTTCGCTTTTTCTATTTCTATGGGAATATCGTATTTCGCATGCTGGGCGGCTAATAATAAAATCGGCATAATTGCAATGGCCGTTGCTCCACGTTGTATACAGCTCGCTATGCCTTCCGTGATGGTTGGTTCGGCTAGCTCTAAAAAACAAATTTCTTGAATTGGTGCATCAACTTCTCGCTGTACCCGCAAAAGAAATGCAACAGCTTGCTCCACACCAGTTTTTACCCGACTACCATGTGCAATATATAATGTTGCCTGCATGAAAGCACTCCCTTACCCAGAAATTTCTTCTAGCAGGGGTTCTGGAATAACATTTTCCCACCATTGAATTTTTTCACGAAGTGCCACTACCTCTCCAACAACAATCACGCTAGGATTTTGAATGTTTTCCTTCTGGACCACATCTACAATATTCGCCAAAGTGCCTGTGACAGTTTTTTGTTGTGCAAAGGTTCCCCAGTGAACAATTGCTACAGGTGTTTTTTCATCGCGACCGTATTTGAGCAATTGCTGGCAGATGTAAGGAAGATTACCAACCCCCATATAAATGGCAATCGTATCAATCCCCTTTGCTAGGCATTCCCATTGAATGGTATCATCTTTTCCTGCTCGCATATGTCCAGTGACCATGGCAAAACTTGAACTTAAGTCACGATGTGTAACAGGAATACCTGCATAAGCTGGCGCAGCAATACCAGAAGTGATACCTGGTACAATTTCAAACGGAATATTATGCTGTGCAAGTACCCCTGCTTCCTCAGCACCTCTTCCGAAAACGAATGGGTCACCGCCCTTTAATCTGGTCACAATAAGGCCTTGTTGCGCGTAGTTTACGAGTGAACGATTAATTTGCTCTTGAATCATGGCATGCTGATTAGGCAACTTGCCACAAAAAATCAATTTGGCATCTTTTTTGGCATATGTTAGTAACTCCTTATTAATGAGTCGGTCATACAAAATGACATCTGCTGTTTCAATGCAACGTAGTCCCTTTACTGTAATAAGGTCAACATCTCCAGGACCTGCTCCTACAATATGAACTTTCACCACGTAATCCCCTCCTTTTTCTTTTCTCTTCGTAGAGATAAAAAAGAGGCCCCCATCATCCATAGGCATAGCCATGCCTGTGAATAATAGGAGCCTCTAGTTTACTAGTCAGCTGCTTTTTAATTCTTAGTAATATAATAAGAATAATAAATAATATAGTATATTCTGTCAACAATTAATTTGTACTTCCAAATGTTCTTTAAAGTAAAAAAAAAACAGCCACCGATTCAGCACCGATAACTGGTTGGATAATTTTTTTACACCTGTCATATTTGAATGACTATGGTGATGTTTTATGCAATGCTTTTAAAAGATGTTATCACGTGTGTTGATTTACTTTTTATTGCTATTAAAAATCTTAATCTTGGCAGACGTTGATTTCAGCTAAGGCTGACTCGCTTTCTGCGGGCACGGCTTCAACTAAGCAAACCCTTACATCCATTATTTTACTTAAAACATACGTCTGTGTTTTTCATTTTAAACAAAGTAATTCCATTGTTTATCTTTAGCTGACAGCACCATTTGCATTACAATAAAATTCAAGTAAAGCAACCAGTTACCGATTCACCATCGATAACTGGTTGGATAATTTTTTTTACGTCTGTCATATTTGAGTTAATATGGTCTTCCATAACGTGGGAATGGGTGACCAGGTCGAAAATATGGTGGACGTGGTGGATATGGTCGATAGTTTGGATAGTACGGATAATACGGATACTGATTAAATTGTGATCCAACTAAACTTCCTAAAAATCCTCCAAAAAACGGTGCACCAAATGGCAATAAGAAGCTACCAAAGCCACCAGGATATCCTCCGAAATTTCGCATATGCTACCTCCCTTTTTACTCTATCTTATGAAAGAGGGAACATAACCCACATGTGTATCGCCTACCTTATTTTTCTTCTCCTAGTCGCTGCACAAAGTTAGCCAAAGTACGTACCATAACTCCTGTTCCGCCTTTTGGTCCTAAATCGTGTGTAGCCATCGCATCAGATGTTCCTGCAATGTCTAAATGAATCCATGGTGTATCGCCGACAAACTCGCCAACAAAACCTCCACCGAATATCATATGCCCATCGCGGCCTGGAGAGTTGTTTAAATCAGCAACATCGGATTTACGAATACGTTTTTTATCACTTTCTGTTAATGGTAAACGCCAGACAAATTCATCTGTTTCCTGGGCAGCTTCCATAAAAGCAGCATAAAATTCATCGTTATTCGCTAGTGCACCTGTTTTATCCATACCAAGTGCTGTAATGACACCACCAGTTAATGTTGCTACATCAATCAATGCCGTCGCTCCTTGCTGTTTGGCATAAGTAGTAGCATCTGCAAGTACTAAACGTCCCTCTGCATCTGTATTTAAAATCTCTACCGTTTTACCACTATACATTGTTATGACGTCATCTGGTTTAAACGCTAGACCGGATACCATATTGTCAGTAGAACCAATAACCGCTACTACATTTTTATTAGGACGTAATTCACCAATAATTTTCATAGCACCTAGGACTGCAGCTGCACCACCCATATCACCCTTCATACCAACCATTGAATCTTTTGGTTTCAAAGAATAGCCGCCCGTATCATATGTAACCCCTTTACCAACAAGACCTATTGGATCAGCAAAATCTTCTGTTGCTTTATATTTTAATGTTATTAAACGAGGTTCTTCAATTGAACCTTGATTAACACTTAAAATACCACCCATACCAAGCTCCTCTAATTGAGCTTTATCTAAAATTTCTACTTCAAGATCGTATTCAGCAGCTAGTGTCTCTGCATAATTTGCTAAGTCTGTAGCTGTTAATAAATTTGGTGGTAGATTAATTAAGCTACGTGCTTCATTCACTGCATTTGCATAAATAATACCTACTTCATAGCTTGCAACAACCTCATCTATATCTTCTGCAGCTGTCACAAGATGGACAGCATCTATACGTTGATCTACCTCATTAGAAGTTGTTTTATAATGAGGAATAGAATAGTAACCAAGACCTGTCCCCTCACCAGCTAGAAACGTAACATCTGTCACAGTAATAGCATCAGTCGTGAAGGATTCTAGCCAGATAGAATACTCTTTTACTTTTAAAGTTCGTAGCTCTTTACCTACTAAACCAAATGCCGCACGTAAATCGCCTTCTGTTAAATTTTTGCGCTCGTCTAACCCAACAAATAAAATTCGTTTAAGCTTATTGTGCTCTTTCATAAAGGGCAATTTCGTAATTTTTTTCAGGTCTGTTGATACGTCGCCTGTACTTAACCACGCATTCAATGAATCTCCATAAAATGTTGAAAAGCTTGCCCAATCCTGCATTTGTTCGCGATGTTTTGTGACCCCTACAACCAGTACTTCTGTAGCAATCGTTTCAAATGTTTTTGCTTCTTTTACAATATGCATGTCAATTCCTCCATTTCAATATTCCCATTATACCTAACTTTCAAAAAAGAGCGTAATATTTGGCTATTTCTTTTTTTAGAAAATAATGAATGTTATAATAAAAGTAATTTCAAGCGAAGGTTGTGATGTGTGTGAGTATACTTCAAAATACCCCTTTACTGGTCGCCCTCTTTTGTGTCCTCTTTGCACAATTTGTAAAAATTCCTATTCATTTTTTAATGACAAAACAGATTAAGTGGGGCCTTTTTACATCGACTGGGGGAATGCCTAGTTCACACTCTGCATCCGTCACAGGACTAACAACCTCAATTGCCTACGAAGCTGGTCTAAACTCACCAGTTTTTGCAGTAGCTGCCATGTTTTCATTCATCGTTATGTATGATGCAAGTGGTGTTCGCTATCAAGCCGGACAACATGCAGTAGTATTAAATCAACTCCGCAAAGATTTTGAAACATTGATACGAGATATTAAAGAATGGCCACAAATGGATGGGCAAGAAAAAATGGAAGAGTTAAAAACATTACTTGGTCACAAGCGTAGTGAGGTATTTTTCGGGGCACTGACTGGCATTTTTATCGCCATCATCATCTATCAATTCATACAATAAAGAAAAGGAGTTAACTCAAATTTTTGAGTCAACTCCTTTGTTCTATTCAACGCCTCGACGACATTGTCTCCAGGTTTCCCAATAGACCTGTACTGAAAATCGTTAAAACATACGATAGCCATTTTTGCGTAAAAAAATCATCACAATGCCTGCCACAATTGCACCTGCAAAGCCACCAGTTAAAATTGAAATATCTACAACTTGTAGTGCTTGCAATTTATCTAAAAGGGCTGGAAATGCTGTACCTGGTTTAAAAATATAATCTAAAAAGCTTACATCATCTACAATAAAGACAACAACAATTGGATACACAACCGCCATTAACCATGTCATACGCAGTAACATATTCAGCAAGAACCCGATACCAAAAAACATGACGAAAAATAACACAATTGAAATGATTAACTGTACTAATGAAACTGGACCATCCATCTATGTATAACCTCCGTTTTCCTCTCATTAGTTTACCTGATAAAAAGGATGCTTTCAATGAACAAGTCTTTGATGTCGCTTGTTTGTCATATTTAGCTAAAGAAAAAAATATTCGTTTACTGATTGGTGTTCGATCTTGGTCTACCAGCATTTGCTCCCTTGAAACAAGTTTATCCATTACGCTTAAATGTAGACCTATTACCTTTAATTTCAACAAAAGGCTATCGAAAACTAGTACAATACTAATTTTCAATAGCCTTATTTTATGAATTAAGATGAAGTTGGTGTTAATAAAAATTTGGGCGCTTTCCAAAGCTCTGTCCATTTTTTGATAGCCGTAATAACAATTATTAAACCTAGTACCAACATTATAATCGACAATATACCGTTCAGTACATTGTAACCAGCAGCTGCTGAATTCCAATACACATTCTTAATCATCCAATAGCCTGCTACATTCACTGTGACATATAAATAAGCCAAAGGAATAAAGCATGTTAGCGCGTATATTCGCTTGTCTGCTACTTTTAGCACCATTGTGACACCACATACCAACCCAATCGAAGCCATTAACTGATTCGATACACCAAATAGTACCCAAATGGAACTAATGTCCCCAGAATACAATAAGTAGCCCCACATAAAGCATGCTAGTGCACTCGCGATAATCGTACCTGGAATCCAATCTGTACGCTTTAACGGCTTATAAACATTTCCACCAAAATCTTGAATTAAATAACGTGCTACACGTGTTCCTGCATCAATGGCAGTTAAAATAAAGACCGCTTCAAACATGATGACAAACTGATAGAAAAAGGAGGACATTTCAGCGAACCATGGAATACCTGTGAAAATATCAGTCATTCCTACAGCAAGGGTAACAGCACCACCTGTTCGACCTTCTAAATCCATTCCTATGCTTTGGGCTAATGTTTGTAAATGAACCGTTTCCATACCTAATGTTGCAAAGACAGCTGGTGCTGAATTAATTGCAAAATAATCTGCAGGATGAAGGGCTGTCGCAGCAATTAATGCCATGACGCCTACTAATGATTCCACTAACATTGCACCAAAACCGACAATTCGAATATCTTCCCAACGATTAATCATTTTGGGGGTTGTCCCTGAACCAACAAAGGCATGGAAGCCGGAAATCGCACCACAAGCAATAGTAATGGAAACGAATGGCCACACTGGACCCGCAATGACAGGGCCACCCCCATGAATAAACTCTGTAATTGGTGGGAATTGAATCATTGGATTTACGAAGAACACACCAATGATTAAGGCAATAAATACGCCAATTTTCATAAAGCTACTTAAATAATCACGCGGCGCTAATAATAGCCAAACAGGTAAAGCTGCGGCAAAAAATGCATAAATAGGTAGAATAATAGCTAAAGTATCACGATCAAACGTTAAAAAGTCTCCAAAAGCTGTTCCTTGAATCATTGGGCCCATAAATACACCGATCATGAGCAATATAAAGCCAACAGTAGAAGTGACAAGTAAATTGCCCGTTTTTCGATATGCTATACCAATCAGCATTGCAATGGGTATCGTAATACCTACTGCAAATGTTCCCCAAGGATTACGCTCTAACGCCCCAAGGACAACCATAGATAGCCCGGCCATGGTAATCGTAATAATGAATAGCATGGCAAGTCCTGTACAGAAACCTGCGACGGGACCTAACTCCTCTTTCATTACTTCAGATAACGATTTACCGCCATGGCGCATAGATGCAAATAACACAACGGCATCATGTACCGCACCACCGATTACTGCACCTATTAATAACCAAAGTAAACCAGGCAAATAACCAAATTGTGCTGCTAAAATTGGTCCTACTAACGGGCCAGCAGCAGCAATTGCCGCAAAATGGTGCCCAAATGTTACCCATTTATTCGTCGGAACATAGTCTTTACCATCTTCCAAAGTGTGCGCCGGGGTGGGTGTATCATCTGTAATTTTCAAGACTTTCTTTGTAAAGAATATGCCATACAAACGATAGCTAATCATAAGTACACAAATGGAGCCAATTACAATTGTAATCGCATTCATTCCATCACTCCTTTTACTTTTTTCACATCATAGCAAAAGAGTTAAACAAATATTCGTTAAATTCACTGAAATGTCAGAATTTAAAGTTAAAAGGAGACTTTCATGGGTTGAGATGCACTTATTTTGATAAGTCAAAAATCTTGCGAACGTCCTTCATGTATAGGCGACTCACTGGTATCGAATGCCTATTATGTAAAATCAAATTATATTTAGCGCTACTCCAGGGCTCCAGTTCTACAATATGCTCTAAATTGACGATAAACGCACGATGTACGCGTATAAAACCTTTTAAAGCAAGCTTTTTTTCAAGTGATGCTAAAGATTCTGAAGCAAAATAGCTCCCTTTGTCAGTGACAACAATGGTCTTACTATCTTCAGAAGTACAGTACAAAATTTCTTGTATGTTAATAAGTAAAATTCGATCATTAATAAACACGGTCAGCTTATCAAGCTTGTCCAATTGCAGATTTTTTAACGCTTTCATCGTTTTTTCATGTGTAGCATTTCTTTTCGCCGTTAACCTTTCCACTGCATGCTGAACACGCTCCGCTTCAAAAGGCTTCAACATATAATCAAATGCATTCACTTCAAATGCTTGTAATGCATACTCATCATAAGCCGTTGCAAAGATAATTTCAGGCTTATGTACTGTTTGCACAAGCTTCTTCGCTAAATCCAGACCATTCTCTACGCCCAGTTCGATATCTAAAAAAACACAATCTATTTGTGTAAATTGAGAGTTACTTAATAATTCCTCTATATTATCTGCTTCTCCTCTGACCTCGACTAGCTTTGTTTGCTCTAGTAAATAACGTAACTCAGCTCGTGCTAACGGTTCATCATCTACAATAAATACATTCAACATGTTTCTACTCCCATCTTGTGGCTTTTAAAGGTAGTTGAATTTTAATTTTTGTCCCAACATCTAACGTACTTGAAATTTGAAAATTTGCTTCCTTGCCATAAATTTCATGAATACGCTGATAAATATTCCATAAGGCTGTGCCCGTTCCTTGTTCCGATTGCATAATACTTTTTCCGAGCTGTTTAACTTGCTCTTTCCTCATGCCACAACCATTATCCTCAGTTAGCAGTAATAGTTTATTACCGACTCGTTGTACCTTCACTAAAATTTTGCCTTCCTTGCGATTTTTAAACGCATGATAAATTGCATTTTCGACAAGTGGCTGTAAAGTAAAAGGAGGGATGTGCACATCAAAAAGTGTCTCATCTAGTTGAAATTGCACTTCATAGCGATTAGGAAATCTGGTCTGCTCAATCGACAAATAAGCCTCAATATGGTCGATTTCATTTTTTAACGGGATGAGCATTTGACGAGCTCCTTGTAAATTGCTTCTAAAAAATGTACTAAGTTTTAACAATAATGCTCTTGCCTCATTTGCATCTGTTCGAATTAAGCTTGAAATCGTGTTTAAGCTATTAAAGAAAAAGTGAGGATGTACCTGTGCTTGAAGTGCTTTAATTTCAGCGTCCTTTAATAGTTTGCGTTGCCTTTCAATTTCAGCATATTCAAGCTGTGATGAAAATAGCCGACTTAGCCCCTCTGCTAGCTCCTTCTTTACTCCTGTTAATGAAGCTGCATTCATAAAATAAAGCTTTAAAGTGCCTACCGTTTGATGCTGTACCTTTAATGGTAAAACTATCGCTGCATTTAATGGACAGTCATCGTGTGGACAATGGATTTCTTTTGCAGACGTAGCAGTAATAATACGCCCCTCTACTAAAACCCGTTTCGTAAGTGCCGTCATGATTTGACGATGAATTAAATGGTGATCTTCACCAACTCCGACGTGTGCCAAAATTCCCTTAGTATCCGTAATGGCTACTGCATCGACCTTTATTTCTCTTTTGATTATTTTTGCAACTGTCTGACAGGATTCTTCATTCAACCCTTTGCGAAAATGCTCGATAGTAAGCTGAGCAATGGAAAAGGCTTGGTGTGTTTGTAATGCCTTTGTACGTTCTTCTTCATCAATAACCGTTTTAATAATCATGAAAAATAAAAAGATCCCAAAGGCATTCATCATAATCATTGGCAGCGCAATTAACGACACTAATTGTAATGCCTGTTCAAAGGGCTTCGCTACGGCTAAAATAACGATCATTTGCAAAGTTTCTGCACAAATTCCTATAATGACAGCCTTTTTATAGGCGAAAGTTTGACGAATTTTTAACTGCTGACTTAATCCTCCTGTGATAAATCCCGCTAGGATTGTCGATACACCGCATGCAATGGCAGTAAAACCACCAAGTGTAATGCGATGAATCCCCGCAATTATGCCAACACATACTCCAACAAAGGGACCACCAAATATTCCTGCAATAGCCACACCGATTAGTCTCGTATTTGCAATGGCCTCTTCCGCATTTATATTACTATGTATCATCTGATGAAGTGGATGGATTGTACCTCTTTCAATTTTAATGCCCGTATAGCTACTGATAATACTCAAGGCACTGAAAATGACGACAAGCCATATTTTTTCTGTAAATCCTTGTTCTTGGAATAGCATTTCTCTGAAGAGGCGCCATCTTGACATTAAAAAAGCAAAGACGATGATAAGGCCTACCCGCTCCAACATAAACAAAAACAGATCCATCATAGGTCCCCTCCGCTATTGCATTACTTTTTAAAGAACAATTTATAAGATGAGTAACCAAATACCTCTCCAGGATTAATGCCATCTATCGCATCTAGTTGATGTTGTTCAAATTGATTGGACACCATTTCCTTCAACATCACAGATGTCATTACATCCTGGGCTAGCTCCTTTGGATATAGCCATTTCGCTTCTAGCAATTCATTTTTTTGAATATATAATGCCTGTTGTTCGTCACTCATCCTACAATAAAAAATGGCCATATTATCACTGATTTCCTCGCGAATAACCCCTGTACGGAAACCAATCAATCCAGATACGACACAATCGATACCTGTCTCTTCTTTTATTTCTCGTACAACTGCTTCATCAATTGTTTCACCTGCATTGACAAAACCAGCAGGTAAAGACCAACGTCCTTGTAAACCACTATATGCTTTTTTTACAACGAGCCATTGCCCAAGCGCATTGACAGTGACCCCTGCCACCCCTAGCCAAACTTTCCCTCTATCCATCTTCATACCCTTCACCTCTATGTCCTTATTATAACTTGTCAATTTCTATTGTTAGAAGCATTAATTCAGAATTTTAAGATATTTAATATTTCACATCCTTCTCCACAGTCAAAAGCCTCTTTCGCAAAAATGCGAGAGAGGCCATTAAATTTTTTCACAGTAGCTTTTAAAGGACCAACTAAACATAGTGCATGTTATGTATGCCTTTTTCTTGCTGGCACTAATTGATAGTTAGGTTACCTTTCAAGAACGTGAACAAACACATATTATGGCTAAGCGATAACGTTTTACACTTCCAAATGCTCAATACTCCAATTAAGATTTAAAATGTTTTTTAAATTAGTCACTTGTTCTTCTCCAATGATATTGACCAGTTGCTGTTCAATTTCTGATTTATAAAGCTCATTTTTCTCAAAGCATACTTCACCAAATTCTGTCATACGAATGACTTTGTGTTTTTTACTATGTTCGGCATTGCTAACCTCTACCAATCCTTTGGCTTCTAAACTTTTTATAAATTTATGAGTGGCTTGTCGAGAAAAATCAACGCCTTTAGTTACATCAGAAATCGTCGGTTGATCCTTATAAATTTTTCCTAAAATATACCATTCCGAATTAGAGATATAGATATTATTATTATTATTCCACTTATCTTCAGCAAGTCGTCGAAGTATTTCGTGACGTTCGCTCAACAAATCAACTACATCTCGATTTTGCAATTCGTCCTCCAACTAATTCACCTTCATTCCATATTTTTCGTAATCACTATACAAAAAAAAATACCATTCGTCAACTAAGTTGACAAAAGTCATTTAATTGCTTACAATTAATTTAGTCAACCAAGTTGACAATAATGTTTGATGGAGGGAATATACATGTACAATGTTGGCGATGTAGTCATTTATTCATCACATGGACTTTGTTCAATTGAAGATATTTGTGAACAAACCTTTAGCGACATTACAAAAACTTACTACGTTTTACAACCACACAATGATTCAAAATTAACTATTCGTACCCCTACTGACAATGCAAAAAAACAGCTTAGAAATATTATTGAAAAAGAAGAAGCTATTCAAATTTTACACTCATTTACGTCTCCTGGCGTGGAATGGATTGAACAAAACACACATCGTATGAGATTTCACGTAGAAATTATTAAAACCGGCGATAGACAAAAGCAAGCAAACCTCTTAAACACTTTGCTTCGTAAAAAGTTTGAATATGAGGCGAACGAAAAAAAATTCCCAAATCAAGAAGAAAAATTACTACAATCTTTACAAGAAGTCATCTTTTCAGAATTCTCCATTGCACTAGATAAACCTTCAGATGAAATTTATGAATATGTATTAACACAGCTTAACTAAGCTTTTTTGACGGTACATAAAGAAGCCACGATTATTTCTCTCCAGAAATTATCGTGGCTTCTTTCATAGTCAATCAATCTTTTAGCGCATGTGTCACATCCATATGAATGAAAACACATTTGGATTGCCGCACTTTATTTTCTCGTTGCTAGAATAATCCACTCCATCAACATTAAGACCCCGATTCTAAAAGAGGAATAATTACGCGTCTAGAACCAACCATTGCTTCAAGAATGCGCCTTTACAATCTTTCAGTCTGTCACAATAATATTCTATATCGCCGCTCAATGATTGTCCGACCTTTTTCGTTAATTCATAAACTTCAGTTCAAAGTTCTCCATAATAACTAAAAGACATATATATTGCCCCTCCTTATATTACCGCACAAAATTCCTAATATATGCCACAAAACTAGTGAAAGATCTTTCTTTCAAACAAAAATAATGCTATAAAACCAAATGAATAAATTAAAGTGACTAACAAAATATGGCTGTACATTTCTACTATAAGATAAAAAAGCCCCTTTCATTTATCATGTTTTGCAACATCACAAATCAAAGAAGCTCATTATTCACACCCCTTGTTAGGCATATATAGGGCTAACAAGGGGTGTGTACATATCAATTTTACCTGTCTTTTATCATCCACTAAATACTTTTCTTAAACATCAATCACAAACCTCAGGCGTACCTTCACGCTTTGCCGCTTTAAAGCTTGTGCCACAGCCACATGATGCAATCGCATTCGGATTATCGATGGTGAAGCCACCGCCCACAGCCTAACTATCAAGAATGTTGTTAAATCAACGTTTGTTTATGTTTTGATGGATTGTAAATCACAGAGTGGATTGTGTATCCCTCGCCTCTATGATTGTGTATATCGCTGATTTGATTGTACCCTAAGTAACATAGAAAAACCATTTCTAAATGTGGTTAGTCGTTTCCTTAGCAACTTCAATTCATGTGGTTGATACAGGTCACCTTTATATATAGGAAGATAGCCTATCAATATCGGAACCCCCCCCCCTACCACCTGTTCAAAACACGCTTAGGAAACGCCCGAAGATTCCATCATCTTCACTCAGAGGAAGCTCATAGGACGTTAACAGCTCCACAGATGATATGTAAGGATTGCATGAACTACAACTTAATACTGTTATTTAATCTTGTTACAACAATCATCTCAAAATAAAAAAGAAATAAACACTTAGTTTATCCTGTTTTTTGCTATTCTTATTCTATTGTATCCTTAACGTTCGACTTGCTCTGTAAGCTTATTGAAACTTAATCAGTTGACTTCACTGGAATACTCACAATGTGTTCTATGACCTTTCATAAATACCTCTTATGAGCTGTTACATTTTCTTTCTAATATTCTCTATTTTTTGCTCATTTTCTTCCATTTCAGCACTTTTAGTATTAGATATTTCCTCTGACAAAAGTTTAATTTGCTCCATCAAAAAAACTAAACTCTCACAAGTTACCTTTTCTTTTATCACATCTTCTTTAGTGTATTCCATAGGCTTTAAATGCACTAAGCTATTTCTGGCTTTTAAAAAAGGTTTTATTTCTCCCCAAGCAGAATGAGTAATAAAGGACTGACCTACAACCATTTCCATAAACCAATCTATTTTATCAGTTGTTGATAGTTTACTTAAAATAGAGTTTATTTTATTTAAAGAAAAGTCATAGTTCAACACTACTTCTGAATATAAATAGTGGTTAATAAACCCTTCAAATATTGAAAAAATTTCAAATAAGAACATTTCAGGAAACTGTTTAACTAAATCATTATCTGAAGATATATGCTTTAATAACTCATCAATTTTCGCATAACCATCTGTAACTACAGATACTAGTGTGTCATTACTAAACTGATTCTCATCATTAATATAATTTAAAACTTTTATAATAACTGAGTTCTTATCATTTTCAAATTCATTTTCTAAACCAAGGTGCACTACTATTTGAGGAAAGATTGATAATGCGATTTTACTAAGCATTTCTTTAATTTCTTCTTCATCAGATTTTTCTTTTGCTATTGCCATTTTAAAACACCCCTTTGAATAATTTTTGAAATTTAAGAATAAATTTACGTAAATAACTGTGTACCTTCCACTCAATCACGAATATTTTTCAAAAGATGCTATCTTTGAAACAATAATAGCAATTGTATAATTTAATGAAAATCCCTGTTCGTTTAATTAGTCATTTTCATTTCGTGTGGTTGATACAGGTCACCTCTATTTAAAAAGACACCATACCTCAATATTGGAAACCACCCCCTTTGTTCATTTATTTTCTAACGTATAATAAGGAGGATTTAAGTATCAATTCCCCTTCACTTTTAATTCTAAATTCCTTTGTTTCAATTCAATTGTAAAACATCCAAATACCATTCCTATCAAATATGGTAAACTCATCCATTTAAGTAGGGTATCAATAGTTTGTTTGACTAACTCTTTCTCTTCACTTATTTTGAACATATCAATAACTAAGCTTGTAGATATGTCAGATAAAAAGAAGCTATATGAAATAGTAGAAAATATTGCTAAAGAAAAATAAATAGCAACCTTTAACTCACTAATATTATTATCAGGAGAAGTATATATAATAAGATTCATTACAATAATCGACAATATTAATGTTACCCATCCTAAGAAGTCGTTTGAAATAAAAAGATACTTCTTTGTGACTTCCATTAGATGCATACCACAGAAACTCCAAAAAAATGCCACTATAATTGGGGATAATAAAAATAGTAAGCTATATTTAAACCAATGATTTATATACTTAAAAACAAAAGCTTTTAAAGAATAGTAAAAAATAAAAAATAAGATTATTAACATCATCCAAGAAATTAACTTTGAATATTCACTTAATAAAAACCTACTTATTACTAGAGAGTATAATAAAGCAATCCCCAATATAGCTAAATACCTATATTTATCAGCTTGGATAAATTCTCCCTTATTTTTAATATAATAGTACATATAAAATAAAGGACCTACAAATATTGCAAATAATATGACCCTAAAGATTAAATGCAATTTCACTCCCAAAAATATTGTTACCACAGCAAAAGACATACCAAAGATGAAATATAATTCAGTTAACTTATTATTGTTTAACATGTTTATAAAATAATTTTTTACCCAATTAAATATTGAATATATTATTTTTGTTAGTTTATTCATTTCACACCACTCTCATTGAATATCTATATCTAACACTTCAATAACACCAAGAAATATTTTGTGAATCAAATATAACATTTTCAAAGATATAAACATGTAGTTTATACCATTTAATCATTAAAAGTTACACTCAAAACACCAAAATCTAACCACAACTCTATCCGTTTTTTCTTAATCTTTGATTTAAATATACTTTAACTTCATAATGTTGTTATCGTATCGCTTCATTTCCTTTTTGGTGTGCGTGTAGCAGGTAACCCCAATTCTTTATTCAACAACCTCAATATATCGGAAAATACCCCTACATCCTTGCCATGTCGCACTCTAATCGTCCATCAGACAAGCTTCTGACCTTCGCTGATCAAAATAGCTTCTAGGGACACGCTACAAGTTTGCTATCCCCCTAGATAGCCATCTATTACTCTGTGTCAAACTCAAAATAAAACGATGATTTTAACTAGATATTCAATAAAAATTTTTTAATCAAAAATGTCTTTTCTGTATCACCTATGTTCAATTCTCTATCAAAATAATTAAAGACTTTCCCTCTACTAATACTAAATTCTATATCTGTCTTGTCTGTGTCATATACTGTACATTCCATTTCAAACGAATTTTCGGTTGGTGAATCATAAACAAAAACAGAAGTTAATCTTCCTCTAATCATTAAACTATGTACATCAAATCTATACTTCAATTCAACCCAACTATTATCCTCGGGAATAATATTTTCTTCTTCGTAAACTAATGTATTTGTAGAATATCGAACTAAATAATCAGTCGACTTCAAAAAATACCATACAGCATCTAGTAACTCTAAGCATTTTTCAAACGAAGGAGGTTCAGCATCCCTATGTTCAATATCATTTCTAATTATTAATAACTGTTTCATTAAAAAAGGTCTAACAATACCGAAGAACTCTAATAACTCTAAATACCCCTTGGGTTTCCCTTCCAAATTAATATTCTTAAAATTATATATTTTCTCAATGAGTTGTAGTCTTTGGTTTAAAGCCCTTTTTAAATTTGCAATTCCATCAGATAGGTGAAACCCCGATTCATTATTTTCTATCAAAGACCTTGCATGTTCCCACACTTCATACGCCCGTTTCAAATCCACAATATTTAGAACAATAGATGATTCAGTTTCATATTCAAGATTAAAAACATCTTTACTTATCCATTTATTTGTAGTTACCAAACAATATGCCTCCTTTTATATCTACCACCCAATTTATGATTTTAAGATTTCTACTATAAGTATTTATCAATCATTTTATCGTTTACCGATAGATAGTGCTTATTAATTGTTTCAAGATTCTTATGACCACTTTGCTTTGCGATTGTTGCTAGGTCTGCTCCTGCTTCGTGCATGGCTGAAATCTGTGTCTTACGTAGCGTGTACGGTGCAAAGCCTAACCATTTATGAATCGACTTCCTATAGGCAATATCTGAAACCTGTGAGCTTGTATAATTGTTATGCTTATCAACCTTACCTACAAGATAGCTTTCTGATTCCAAACCATAGGCATTGATATAATCTTTGATAGCGTTGATACATTCAAGTGTTAATCGCTTTGTATGCCATTCCTTTTGTTTCTTTAGGTAAACCTTCACCGAACGATTATTTAAGTCAAAATCACCGATTTTAATAGTGACCATTTCAGAAGGTCTACAAGCTGTAATTAAGTTGAATAGAGCTATCGCTTTCGCTCTCACATCAAGTTTCTCAATCAAGGCTATCATTTCTTCTTTTGGTTGGGCTACTTGACCACTCACTTGTTTTTGCTGTGCGTGTTCAACATCATTATACATTTGACGTAATAAGGCTATACGTTGCTTGTTAGCTTCTGTTTCAACTAACCCTAGCTCATTGACTAGGAAATGTTTCACGCTTGCTGACCTGCGATTAAACGTGTTTAACTTCCTTCCTTGTTCAATTGTATATAATAGGTAGGCTTCAAGTCCTACGAACGATACGTCTACTCCTGCTACTGTTGCATATTTTTTAAAACGCTTAAAGTCACCTTGATACATTTTAGACTTTTTTTCAATTTGCTCTTTGATTTTCGTATCAACTTTTCGACCTTCAATCATTTGAGTAAGTTGAATTACTTTTTCTCCCATGATATTCACAACCTTTTTTGTTAAATTATCCAAAAAAGTATATCATTCTCAAGTTATGAAAAGCAACCTTTTCGTAACTTGATAATCATTCTTATTGGTATATTTAGAGAATGAGCATCTAGGGGTAGCGTCAGAATAATGCAGATTTACAGCGCTAATATACACGATTTTATGCAAAGCAAAAAACAAACCAAACAAGTAAAAAGACTGCTACATCAACCGTTTGCGTCACTTGTATAAGAAAAGCCACAAAACGTTGATGTATCAACATTTGTGACTTTTAAGTTGGTTTCTAAACTTTCATTTTTTGAACGTTATTTTTTATAGCCTTGTATAGCTTAAGAATGTATTAATAATACAAAAATAAAAAGTGCAACAATTAGACTGTTGCTCCTTAAGGTAAAATAATATACATTATATGTCTTTCATTAATCGTACACCTCAAAAATACCAAATTGCAAGTGCAAACATATGAATATCTAATAGACTCTCTCAAAACGCTCCTAAATAAGCTCTTACAACCAAACAAAAACAATAAACATACAGATTTTACAAGTAAAATTAATAAAATACGTACACCTCCTTGTAATAATAAACAGCTTAAATCAAAAGCCACAAAAGCTAGAACATCAACTAAATCAACCAAAGGTAAAATAATATACATTATATCCCCTATTATTGTAATAAAAATCCAATTAATATAGCATATCAAACCTTCCAAAGCGAGTTTTGGGGACAATTCTTTCCTTAACGTTGTAAATTCGTATTTTTCTGATGATACCCCATCTAGTCGCTATCGTTAGCATCCTAGTTTATCTATGTAAATATCTGTTCATAATCATTCGCTTTAAGCAATGGCACATTTTCACTTATGTACCGCTACTTATTTATCTATCTATTCAACAGAGCAACTAATACAGGTTTATGATGTGATTCCTCTACCATAGCGATTGATTAGATTAGTAGCGGTTTATACCTGCTCGTATCGGTTGAAGTAACAGTGACATGAATCTGTTAGAGACAAACAAAAAAGGCAGAGCATACACTCTACCTCCCAAATTTTTATTCTTCATCATTTTCAATATGTTCAATTAAAATGTCACTATAAGTATCTAATAATCTTTGTACACTCTCTAAACTTGGTAACTGTAAATTAGTTTCATCTTGTTCTGAATCATTTGTTGTAGTTTGTTTATCGACTTCAACTCTAGTTCCCCTAATCATTAATTCAGCCATATATTCAAACGCTCTTTGGTGTTTTTCATATTCTTCATGGTCATCAATATAACCACTTTCATTTAAAATTCTTTTTACTGTATGTTCTTTTATCGCCATTTGATTTGTTGCCATATTATCTAGAATTACCTTTTTAATTTCATCATCCAAATCTATTTCATTTTCTCTTTGTCTATCTTCAAGTTTTATTTTTACATACTTTGTAACTTCAGTTATAAATAATGCCATCAACTTAAAGTCAACCAAACTATCTAATGCAACTTGATACCATTCAGAACCTTTATCAAAACCAACTAACTTAACTTTCCCATTATTATACATTACCGTAGAAAAAATAAAATTCAATTGCTTTGTAAAGTCTGCTACATCTTCAAAATATTCATACTTCGGTAATTTAATCGCATATATGTAATTATATTTTTCTTGGCTTGACCTAGTAAGTGATTCGACATGAAATAGTAAATCAACTTTATTAAGTATAGAGTTCAATGCATCATTGAACTCTTTTATTTCTGTATTTGTATAAGCACCTATATTTTCTTTCAATGAGTTCATTTCTACATGAAAGTAATCAAATAATCCTGCCTCATCTAGTGTCACTTTTATAAATTCTAATAAAGACTCATCACTATGTTTTCTCTTTTTCTTATAATCAGAGAGTTCTTCATTAGTTTTCACAATTATATTTATATAATCTTTGAAATCTATAATTTCATTCTTTAATGCAATAAGTTGTTTCTCTATTTCTACAAACCTCATTAATATATTCCCCCTTCAATTAATTTTCATCATACAGATTAACCCATCATTTACCAACAAGAAAAGCATATATTAAATGTTATACGTCTAACTAATCCCCGAATCGTCTGAGGGCAGTTGAGAGAAAGAAGTAAGGAAAAGCACACCACCGCCACATAGATTGTGTGCTTCTTTTCAAACTAATATATTGTTTTTCTATTTGGTTTAACTGAATGGTCTCCCGCTATTGGTTTATCTTGATAATTCCCAAAGTAAATCACATCAGGAATAACCCCCAATTCAACAATTTCTTTTGGAGTTTTATCTAATTCACCTATTAATCGCAACCTTTTATCTGTAAAGAAAAGTCCACTAGGCATACAACTTTTTGCTTTTAAAAGTCTTGCATAATCGTATGCTAATTTCACTTTTTCCATCAGAGCATCAAGTTCATTTAGTTCACCTTGCAATTTTTTTACTTCTTTTTTTGATTTAGAAGTCTCAATTCTCTTAAAACATTCAAGTTTACTTTCCAATAATTTTAACTTTGTAGTTTGCTCGAAACCATATTCATAAAGTGACTTATAATGCACTATTAAGTCCGAATAATTGTAATAATCAAATTCCACATATGGCATAATACCATCAGTGTAAGCTAATATAAATGTGTCATTTGGGGTACGATAACGTTTCACTATTCCTCCATTCGGAAAAATAAAATGTACATTACTTTGGTTATTGGCATCCTCTCTATGACATATATGAAGATTTGATTTTCTATTGTTATACTTATCTCCATCAATGTGGTCTACAAAATCTGTAGAAGGTTTATCTAGCATCTTCATCACCACTCGATGAAGGTATACTTTTTTACCAAGAGTTTTATCATTGGCAATTGCATAGCCTTGTTTGTTTCGACAGATAGTATATTTTTCTAGTATGGCTCTGTCTTCAGCATCAAATATAAACGGAATTGCATTATCATCGTTGGGGTAAACTTTTAGAATGTCTCCTTCTTCTTTAATAAAGTTCCCTCGGCTTCTCTTTTTCTTCTCGGCAACGTTCACCTTTACTTCTACTTCATTTTGAATTGTATTAATAGTCATTTTTAAAAACTCCTTTAGTCTTCGCCAAATGGGTCATCTTCTTCTAATAATGATTGTTCAAATCCATTCATAGGAGTTGTAGTCACTGGCGATTTCTTTTTTGTTTTGTCTTGAAATGTTACGAATAAAATATCAGTTTTACTAATTTGATTAACTAGCTTTTTTGCCCGTTCTATCTTGTCTTGAACAATGGCTTTTAGCTTTTCATTAGTCGAAAGAATCTTAATTCTTCGCTGTGCCACTTCTAATAGCTTTTCTTCTTCAGGTGCTAATAGATGTGTTTTCTTTCTTCTTTCAGCAATAGCAACCGTATAGTAATGGTCATTTTCTGGATAAATTGTTTTATCAGGGTTTTCAAAAGCCCAAGTTGCAATCACCACTTGATTAGCATATTCATAGAAACCTTTTCTTTCAGCTAAGGGTGTTTTATCATATCCTAAAATTCCGTCATAATACTTGCTATTCTCGGCTTTTTCATAAGCAACAGAAGCCATGGTCTTATCCTTCTGTTCAATTGGTTTAATCGTATATTCATTAATCTCTTGCTTCTTAGAAGAACCTTCGACATAGTTGCCACGATTAACAAATATCAATTTACTTGAGACAGCTTCTTTAATTTTGCTTTTAGCTGTTCTCTCTGAGCATTGAAGTAACTTTGCCCAGCGTGTATAAGGGCATTTGAAGAAGCCCTCTTGATAATTAGCCCATCGAGAAACACACACATAGATATAAAGCATGTCCACATCATTAACTGACGTTATAACTTCATACGGTACTTGTGTATGATACTCTTGGTTCTCAGGCATTGAAAAGATTAGTAGGTCTTTACTCGAAGCACTCTGCCACTCTGTATTATTAATAACTAATGGTGTCTTTTCTAATATTTCTTCTAATGCACCATTTAGTTTCTTAACTATAGTATCTCGCTTAGCCCCATATATCCCTTGTAGCTGTTGAATCAAAACATCTCTGTTAGTAGCAAATGTTTTCTCAAAATTTAGTTGTGAATTAATTAGTACATATAGATATAAACCATCACTAGAGATATGTGATTCTCCATTTTCAGTAATTAACCTATTTTGTACTTTTACAAAATTCTTATCATTAATTTTTATTGCTCCTCTCTTGTTCTTTCTTTAATAAGGTTCTTTCTTTAAACTGGGTAATAAAGGTGTCATGAAGATACTCAAATGTAGGTTGATGATGGAAAGTCGAGGAGCTAAATGAACCAGTAAATTGTTATCGATAAACAATAAAAAGACACCCTTAAACTAATGTTTAAAAGTGTCTGTCATTTGAAATGTTTTGGTTTACGTTCTTGTATTCTTAGACCAAATTCTCAAAACAACAGATTACTCCTAGCATAGTCAAGTCCATAAAAAAGTTCATATCTAATAAGCCTGTTACGATACATAAAAGGCAAACTTAAATAAACCCTTTGAAAAGGACTTCAAAAACCTATTTGACTGTACTAGGCACTATCTCATTGTCGAGATGTATGTTCTGCTGTATGTGCCTAAAAACCTTACACTATCTATTATATGTTATTTTGCTATTTTTGAACGTGTTTTTTGAAAAATAGTTTTATTAAAATGTTTGCCCGATACCTACTTCAACGTATTTCTAGCTAATATGAAGCCAGAGTTGAGGACAACAGCTTGGTGAAAAAATGACTGACTACATCACAGAAACAAATATTCTTGAATCTACGGTATAGACAGCCATTATTAAAGTAATCTTATTGCTTCTTATTCAGCATATTCATCACAGGTGAATAGTTATCATGCGTCTTACGTAAATCGTCTGTATCCATTTGGATGTATCTTCGCATTGTCCTAATATCGCTCCACCCCCCCATCTTTTGAAGTGTGAATGAATCACAGCCATTGAGCGTCATATTCTTTGCCCATGTATGACGGTAAACGTGAGCAGTAACCTTCTTACCCTTGATTCCTGCTTTCTCAGCATAAAATTTTAAGCGTTTATTGAAATGATTTTGTCCCAAAGGCTCTCCCCATTGTGATAAAAAAATCCTATCCGTAGTGAAATGCTTCTTATTCTCACCTAATAGCTGTATAAGCATTTTGACTGAATGAGCTGACATTGGCACAATGCGTGGTTTACGATTCTTATTCACCTCAGCTTTGAGCGTTATGAAGCGTGTCTGAAAGTCTATATCAGCCGCCCGTAAGCTTAGTAGCTCATTTGCTCTAAGTCCGCAATCTAATAGAAGCGTCATTGCAACATAATCACGAAAGCCAACGTAATCACGCTTCTCAGGCTGTTTGAAAAGCTCCTTCACTTCTTCATCGGTAAAGCAATTTGTCAGGTCTATATCTTGCTTTATAAGCCTTACAGACTCCATAGGATTAAACGCTATCAATCCCTCACGCTCTAAATGGTTGAACATGGCTTTATAAACTCTTAATCGAATGTTGATTGTTGTATCAGCCAACCCTATTCCTTGTTCTTCCTTAATGAATTTATGCCCTTCATACTTTTTGGCATCATACTTGAGATAGTTGATATAATCACGAAAAATTTGTGGTGTTAGTTCATCAACTGTTTCAATCTCATAGGTCTGCTCTAACCATTTAACAAAGTAACCCCAATCCTTGTGGTAGTCCTTCAATGTTCTCGCACGCACGCCCTCAGCACTTTTAGCAGAAGTTACAAGGTCAATAGCTTGCTCAAATGTAATCTTTGGGTATTCCTTCTCCATTGCCATTTTACCGATAGCTGTTCGTTTTCTCTTTTTTAAAACCATACAAAAAAGCCTCCTCAATTTGTTATGTTTTTGCAACATACAAATCAAAAAGGCTCGGTATTCACAACCCAAAATACGCTATTTTAGGGTTGTGTTTACATATTATCGGGATTGTGTACACACCTATTTTAACTGCAATTTACAATCCTTCTTCAACATTTATATCAAGCTCAATCAGTCACAAACTTCAGGCGTACCTTCACGCTTTGCCGCTTTAAAGCTTGTGCCACAGCCACATGATGCAATCGCATTCGGATTATCGATGGTGAAGCCACCGCCCATAAGCGATTGTTTATAGTCAATTTTCGTTCCCGTTAGAATAGGCGCATCTTCACGGGTAACAAGAATAGTTAAACCGTATTGTACATCTTCTAAATCATCATCTTTTTTCTCTTTATCGAAATGCATACCGTACGATAGGCCACTACATCCACCACCATTAACAACCACACGCAAAAAAGAGCCTTGCTCCGCATTATGCTCCATCATTTCATTAATATGAAAGACGGCAGCCTCCGTCACTTCTATTACTTGCTTTAAACTTGTCATCCCTTCACCTTCTTTCTTATTCATTATCATATCAATTTTGACTATTGTATGACAAACATTCAGCTTCAAGTGTATTTTTTGCAATATTGCCGTTTTTTTCACTTAATTAGTTTTTTTTATTCATGTACTTAACAAATGAATTGGTATAATAGTTATAACAATGTTGATGAAAGAGGTATAAATTATGGAGATTTCACCGTATTACGAAAAAAAAGTCCAATGTCTTAATTGCAAAAAAGAATTTCCAACATTAAAAGTACGCTCTAAATTCATAAAAGTAGATCATACCGAAACAGATTTTCATCCGATTTATGCAGACGGCGTCAATGCCCTTTACTACAATGTATTCGTCTGTGAGCATTGTGGATTCTCGTTTACAGAAGACTTTACTAGATATTTTGCTCCTGGCGTACAAGATGATATACGTGCTCAAATCACTGAAAAATGGGTGCATCATGATTTTAAAGGAGAACGCACCGTATTCCAGGCTATTCAAGCATATAAATTGGCTTTTCTTTGTGGAACGATAAAAAAAGAGAAATTTGTAGCAACAGCAGGTCTTGCATTGCGTCTTGCATGGCTGTATCGTTCGCTGAAGAATGGCGGGCAAGAGCAGCGTTTTATGTTAATTTCCCGGGACCATTATATGGAATCTTATTCTACAGATGATTATAGCTCTACGCAAATGTCAGATATACGAATTATGTATATGATTGCAGAATTATCACGACGTGTTGGTGATTTAGAAAATGCGACACGCTTCTTTTCAAGAGTTATCGAAAAGCAAAGCACTGGTGGAGAAGCAAAAATCATTGATATGGCTAAAGAACAATGGGCCATTATTCGTAAAGAAAAAGAAGAAGCACGTCAAGCATAAACATAAAAAAGTTCTAGCCATGTTAGTTGGCTAGAACTTTTTAAGACACACGAATTAGAAAACCTGTTCTACTTCAATAATACCTGGTACTTCTTCTAATAATGCGCGTTCGATACCTGCTTTTAGTGTAATCGTAGAACTTGGGCAACTACCACATGCACCTAATAAACGTAATTTTACAATGCCATCTTCTACATCTACTAATTCACAGTCTCCACCGTCTCGTAATAAGAATGGACGTAATTTATCTAATACTTCTTGAACTTGGTCGTTAATTGTTGCTTCTGCCATTTGTCTCGACTCCTTTCCTTATAATGATTATAATGTTAGCAACAGAAAAAATCCAATATTGAATCACGGGGAGAGAAATACTATGGAACACACTAAACCAATTATTGAAATTTTTGGAACAGCTGTCATTTGCGCAAGCTGTGTTAATGCTCCATCTTCAAAGGATACATATGAATGGCTACAAGCTGCTATTGATCGCAAATACCCGAACCAAGCATATGACATTCGCTATGTCGATATAGAAGGTCCAATTGAGAATGAACGTGATCAAGATTATGCTACGCGTATTCAAGAAGATGAATTTTTCTATCCCCTTGTACTCATTAATGACGAGGTGGTTGGTGAAGGCTATGTGCAATTAAAACCAGTCTTGACAGCACTTGAAAATTTAGGATTCACGCCAGACGAAACCGTATAAACGAATGAAAGGGATTGTTCGAAGTTAACCTTCGAACAATCCCTTTGTCAATGCTAGTAATTTCGTTCAATTCTTAATCGTTTTGGTATTTATACATCCATAGTAATCCGGATTTCATTAAACGTGCAATACGTCCAGTGACAGTTGTATCTGCTAAATAAGCAAAACCTTGTTTTTTACCAAGAGAACCCATGAAACCTTTTAATTTAATATCTGGCATTTTCTCCGGTAAATGCTCACCTTTCCAACGCATGCGAAGTACTTTGACAATTTGTTCTGCTTGTTCCTCTGCTAATTGTGCACTTGGAGAAAATTCCGAAGAGGCGCAATCTCCTACAACATATACGTGCTCATCATCAAGTACATTAAAGTATTGTGTTACGATTGGACGACCTTGACGATCCTTGTCGACATCCAAATCACGGACAATTTTCACAGGCTGTACGCCAGCAGTCCAAACGACAGCATCAAGTGGGATTTCCTCTTCGTGATTGAAAATTTTACCTGGTTCCACTTTTGTAATATTGGAATTTGCGATAACATCTACATTATGTTTGGTAAACCATTCTTTTACGTATTTACTTAGCTTCTCTGGGAAGTCCTTTAAAATACGCTGGCCACGGTCAAATAATTTTATGTTTAAATCTGCTCGACTTTCACGTAGCTCACTTGCAAGCTCAATACCACTTAAACCTGCACCTACAATACCGACAGTAGAACCTGCAGGTAATCCACATAGCGCTTGGAATGTAGCACGTGATTTTGCCATTGTTTGAATGCTATATGTGTACTCTTCTGCACCCGGTACATCATGATATTTATCTTCACAGCCTAGTCCAATGACTAAATCATCATATTCAATTCGTTGCCCATCTTCTAGTATGACTACTTTTTCTGTACGATTGATGTCAACGACTTCTCCATATACAGCCGTTAAACGATCATGCTCTGGGAAGCTTACACGAATTTCTTTATCTGTCGAAGTCCCTGCTGCCAATGCATAAAATTCTGTTTTTAAACTATGGAAAGGTGCTCGGTCTACTAGCACGATTTCCGTGTCTAAAGGTAAGTTATTTGGTAATAGACGAAGCATGACACGCATATTGCCATAGCCGCCACCTAAAAGTACTAATTTCCCCATAATAGTCTCCTTTTATATCACTAATTATAATTGTTCACAAAGTATCCACAAACGAGTATAACCGATTGTGAGATGTTTCACAATATAAGAATGCAAATTTGTGAAAGTTTTCACAAAATCAATCGTTGACGAACGTTTCAAAAGCGAGTAGCATTACAATGGCGAGGTGACATTATGAATCCAATGATTGAATTTTGTGTAAGTAATTTAGCAAATGGCTCTCAAAAAACTTATGAAATACTCGAACGCGATCCAAATATCGACGTTTTGGAATATGGCTGCCTTAGTTATTGTACGAAGTGTTCAGAATCCTTTTACGCCATCGTTAATGGTGATTTAGTAGAGGCAGATTCTCCGGAAGAGCTAACAAAAGCCATTTATCAATTTATCGAAGAAAATCCATTATGGTAATTTTATTTACAAAAATCAATTCTTTTAAACATAGAAAAAGGATGTTTATGTCGAAAAATTCGACATAAACATCCTTTTTTATATTTTATAGTAATGTCTCAAGACAATAAGTTGGTTGAAGTTCTTTCTCATGGACAATTTTTGTCGGAGTCACACCTGTGTTAACATGGATTGTATCACAGCCGAAGCGTATACCGCACATAATATCCGTGTCATAATTATCGCCAATCATCACCATTTCATCTTTTGTAAAGCCATGTTCTGTGGCAATCACTTCAAGCATAGCAGGTGATGGTTTACCAATGTAAGTTGGCTCAACATCTGCAACTTCCCCTACTAAACGTGCAAATGACCCATTCCCTGGTAAAAAGCCATACTCTGTCGGAAATTTAATGTCTTGATTAGTTGCAATAAATGTAGCGCCGTTTTGTACAGCAATTGTGGCCTTAGCAAGTGCCATATAATCCAGTGTTCGATCAATTCCCATTACAAAGACATCTGACTCAGTGTCTACAAGTTCTATTCCTTCATTATATAACGCCGTTAGGATACCATCCGAACCCATCATCGCTACTTTTTGGCCAGGAAAATTTAGGGCTATATATTTCGCAGTTACCAATGCACTTGAATAGATATGTTGAAGTGGTGCATCTACACCAATAGCACGTAAAGCCTCTTGTAGCTGCTCTCTCGTTTTCGATGAATTATTCGTCACGTAATAAGGCTCGATTCCCGTTTCCTGTAATCTTTGAATAAAAGCAATCGCTGAAGGAATGCCTTCCTTCCCGCGGTACACAGTGCCGTCTAAATCAAAGCAATATGCCTTATAGGTTCTCATTGATGATCCTCTGGTAAAAATGCTGAAACAGGACCTAGCTCATTCGTTACGTAATTATTTACTGCTGTTGAAAACTGTTTTAATGTTGATAAACTGATTGTTAAGACATTCACAACTTCTTCAACATCTACATTTATAAATTCACGAACAAGCATTTTGCGTAAGCCAACAACTGCTTTTAAAGAAGCTTCCATTTCAGTAGTTACGACTTTTTCATCGATTAAAATATCAATAATATCTTTATAGCTACCTGGATCACGCATTATGAAGCCATCAATCATTAAGTTACCAACATCCATCATTGATTCCATCACATTATGGCCGATTCGCTCGATTGCTAACTTTTTAATATCATTTTGTAGCCAGTTATCCTCTGCCTCAAAAATCGCTAATAGTTCATCTAAGTACTGTAAATTTTTTGTGATTTTATTACGATCTACAAAATACACAAGGAAAGCCCCCATTCAAATCATTTAAAGTTGATAGTCATTTCTCTTCTATAGTACCATATCTATAGGACTGGAAGGAGATTAAAAGATGGAACGATTTTTCTTATATGATGATGTAGAAGATACAAAAACACGCTTTGTCAGTTTTGCAGGACAAAAGCTTCGTTACGACTTAGCGATTTTACAATCAGGCCGTTTCTTTGGTAAAGTGCTTGTGATGGACATTCAATTTGGCCGCTTCGCTATACTTGGTCCAGACGATGTGGAAGAGCCTGGCTACCTTGAACACGTATACAATCGCTCAGAAGAAGAAACAGTCGAGCTGCGTGAATATTTACGAGAATTACTTAACTAACACCCTACACATGGGTGTTTTTTTAATGTTTACTGTGCCCAGAGTATAAGCGACAAAATAGACACTGTAAACCCTCTCATTCAATCAGTGGAGGTTCTTGTGGTGGGCGGCTTATTGACCGATATTGAGGGAACATTTCGGCTCTAATATATCCTAATAAACACTACAGCCTTCCCTTATTTCCTACATAAAAAGTACTATGGATTGTTTGATCCATAGTACTTTTTATTATTTATTGATAATGGATGGATTGTCTTTATTGTGAGGCTTATCTTTATTTTCATTATCATGTTGTTTCTTTGCTTGTTTATTTTGTCCAATTACGCCTAAATCATCAACACTAATATCAAAACCATATCCGTATTCTTCACGATCTAATTGTCTTTTTTTTCGTTTCTCATTAGCCAAAATAATCACCTCCACTACATAAATTAACCTTATTCATGTGATTTATACTTGTGAAAAAACAATTATAATCTGGCTAATTATGCAGTTACGTCTTCTATAATCCAATCGACAGCGCTGATTAAGTCCGGGAAAATTGCATCAGCAAGGGGATCACTTTTTCCGAGAAAAACGCCTTTTGTACCTGCTCTTTTTCCTGCAATAATGTCTGTATCAGTATCTCCAACCATATAGGATTTCACTAAATCAATATTGTATTTTTTACCTAAATCAACTATTAATTTGCTATTCGGCTTGCGACAAGCGCAGCCGGCCTTTGGTTTATGCGGGCAATAAGCTACTTCATGTATAATTGCCCCTTGTTTTTTCAATTCATTTATCATATGGACATGTATTTGTTGGAGTTTCGATTCCTTCATAAATCCCAATCCAACACCACCTTGATTGGTCACTACAAATACAAAATCAAAGTACTTATTCAATTTTTTAATTGCTTGTGGAACAGCTGGTAAAAAATATAGATCCTGCGGTTTATTCACAAACTTAACTCGATTCGTTAACACTTCATTTATTACGCCATCACGATCTAAAAAGACAGCTCTTTTCATTTATCTCACACCTTCATGCCAAAATTAGTTTTCACAGTACGTCATTCCTTTTATATTGTTACCAATTTTATAAAACCTACCAATATAAAAAACCTGATGCAAATTTTCACATCAGGTCATGATCATTATTCTGTTATTTGTGGGTCTTCAATAGGCATTGCCACTTCGGTTGCTTCGTCCATTGCCATTTCAGGTTGCTGTATTGATTTACCACATTTACGTAAGACGAAATAAGCACAGCCAAAATTACAATACTCATATAAGTAATCTTGCAGTGTACTGATTTTTGTATCAAAGGTTGATTTTTGATTTTTATCATCAAAAAAGCCTTTTAAACGTAACTGATTATAACCCCAGTCCCCTACAATATAATCATATTTTGCTAAAATATCCGAGTACCGTTCTTTAAATAAGTCCTCTTGAAAAGCCTCTCGGAAATCGTTGATAAGCTCGTATTCATATCCTTCAATAATAATCAAAGTGACACCACCTTTCTTTTCTAACGTTTAACTTTACACATCTGCTTGTAGCTGGCGCTCTTTTGTTGCTGCATTCACTTGCTCATCCGCATGATAACTACTACGTACAAGCGGTCCTGCTTCGCAATGCTTAAAACCCTTTTCCATTGCAATTTTGCGTAATTTACCAAATTCTATTGGAGAATAATATTTTTTTACAGGTAAATGCTTTTTCGTTGGTTGTAAATATTGACCAATTGTCATTATGTCTACGTTATTAGCACGCAAATCATCCATAACCTCTAAAATTTCTTCGTGTGTTTCTCCTAAGCCAATCATTAATGATGACTTCGTTGGAATGTCTGGTTGCATTTCTTTAGCTAAACGAAGAAATTCTAACGAACGCTCATACTTGGCACGCGCGCGTACTCTTGGCGTTAAACGACGGACAGTTTCAATATTATGATTTAAAATATCTGGCTTAGCATCCATTAAAAATTGAAGGTTTTCCTCAATACCGCCTAGGTCAGATGGTAAAACCTCGACAGAAGTGAAAGGGCTTTTGCGACGAATCGCACGTACCGTTTCGGCTAATACCTCTGCACCACCATCTTTTAAATCGTCACGAGCAACCATTGTAATCACAACATGCTTTAAGTTCATGATGGCTACAGAATCTGCCACTCGTTCTGGTTCAGCTAAATCTAGCTCATTCGGTAAACCTGTTTTTACAGCACAGAAACGACAAGCACGTGTGCAAACGGAGCCTAAAATCATCATGGTAGCTGTACGGCGTTCACCCCAGCACTCATGAATATTTGGACAGCGTGCTTCTTCGCAAACTGTGTGTAGATTTTTTTCACGCATGAGCTTTTTTAGCCCTTTATATTCATCGTTCGTGTTTAGTTTGATTTTTAGCCAGTCTGGTTTTCTTAAATGTTCTTCTTTTTCATTGCTTGTAGGTTTACAAGATGTCATACAAATTTCGCCCCTATCAAAATTATATATTGTTAAATATCATCTACCTTCACTGTTGTCAATGTAACATAATATACGAACGGCAACAACTAACATTTACTATTCGAGCGACATTTCTAATCATAAGGTACAGGTACCTCAAGTGATGGCTGTGGTGCCTCGCTGCCATTTGTATAAATATGTGGTACTGGTCCTCTTGTCAAACCCATTGCTACTGGAATATCCTGTGAAACTGAGGTAGATTTACTTGCAAATGGTACAATAATTTGCACGTTAACCTCTATATGAATTCCTACTTCCACATAGGCGCTATTAATGCCAAACTCTTGAATGCTTGATGTAACATTGCTATGCACATTGCCAATTACATGAAAACGAATCGGTATTTTAGGTCCTAAATTTCCGAGCAATGGAATGTTTGCAGCTTGCCCAAGTGGTACAAAAAAAACAATGCCATCACCATCTTGTATCTTATTGATGTCGTATTCGACGTTTTCTAATTCCGGTAAATGCGCTAATTCTCCTTGCTCAGCCTGTTCTAAATACATTTTCACGAGTTCTAATGTTTCTGCACGGACACGATTAATAATTTCTGTATTAAATTTTGTCGTGACCATTTCAGACGAACCAGCTGGTATATCTTCAATAATATCATTGACGTCTAATACATTTGAGGTACGTGAGTTGATAGCTTTACTCACAACATAGGATGCAATTTTATTGGTTTGTACTTCTGCATATTGTAAATAGGTCGGCATAAGACGTTCATTCAAAAAATACAAGAATAGTAATAGACAGACGATACTACTGACAATCAGCACTGTTATACGATTTAACGGCAATCCTTTTTTACTATTTGTTCTTAATCTCATTCTTTTTCGAGGGAAAAACAAAAAAATCTCCTCCTGTTCCATAACGTATGAACAGGAGGAGGAAATTATTCAGCTTTCGCTGGTACTATGTAGTCCGTTTCAATACTTGCAATGGTCATCGTTGGGTAGTCCACTAAATTAATTTCATATGTAGCTGATAGTAATATATCTTGTTCTTCAAAAATACGAATCCAAGGTAATGCGGCATTGAATGGATTTTGTTTGGATACAATGCCTCTTCTTCCATCTGATAATTTTAAAATCACACCATTTGGATAATGGACAACAGCCTTTTTCAGCGCATTAACAATTCGTGCATCATAAATGGTGCCAGAGCCCGCTTCAACAATCGCTAACCCCTGTGATGGAAGCATTTTTTCACGATATACACGATTTGTTGTTACCGCATCAAAAACATCTGCTACCCCTATAATTTTTGCGAATGGATGAATTTCAAAATCGACTAAGCCGCGTGGGTAGCCACTTCCATCGATACGTTCATGATGTTGGAAGGCACAGTGTGCAACAAGTAAAGAAATGGAGTGTAAATTTCGTAACAAATCAAAACCATACCTGGTGTGCATTTTCATGATTTCAAACTCCTCATGTGTCAAGCGACCTGGTTTTGTTAAGACATCTTTCGGTACCATAAGCTTTCCGACATCATGCAGTAAAGCGCCAATACCGATTAAGCGCAGATCCTCTGCAGTATGTCCCAGCTCTTTTGCAATGGCTATTGAATAAAGTGTTACTTGAAAGGAGTGTTGGTATAAGTATTCATCGAATAAATAAGCATCGGTTAAAATTGTTAAAATTTCATCATTACCCGTTACAGCCGCCAATAGTTCATCCACAATAGAAACAATCGCTTTCGATTGCTGATCAAGCACATAAGAGGCACTAACTGCATTTAAACCATCTAAAGATTGGAAAGAATCTTTAATGGTCGAGACGGTTTTATTTCGGACAGCAGGAGGAACGGTCTCCATTACTTCAATTCCTTCAGAAATTTCGTCGTCAATATATAAATAATGCGTATTCAACTGTAGAAGTCTTTGAATAATACGTTCGTTAATGACAACGTCCTTCTTTAAAAGAGGGTGACCCGCTTCATTCCAAATGGTTCTTCCTAATACCATTCCTTCTTTTAATACTTCGATTGAAATTAATCGCATGATTTCTTCCCCAATCTATTCTTAAAGCTTATTTATCTATTGCTTAAAGAACTTTTGCCCATAATCTAACATAATATTTCGTAAAAAATCAGGTAGTATATATTTTTTCTTAGCATATTTAAAGCTTGGATAAAAATAACCAAAGGTAAACATATCAAGTGTTACTAATTTGTATATACGGTCGCTATCTGCAATCTTTCCATTAATGAGTATTTGTCGATCCTCATTCATTGAAAAACCGTAGATTAGCATCTTACCAAAAATAACACCCCTAAAGCCTAAACCTTTTAGTTCAATATAAGGCCATTCTTCGTTTTTGGATTGCTGTAAAATTTCTTTCAGCTCTGAAACGGACAATTCAATAGTACATAAATTAATCGGATGTGGAAAAATTTTATGCAAATCGAGAGCAGTCACAGTTCCTTTTGGTAGACTATCTAGAAAAATACCTGCATTAAACAATGCACCGTCTGCACCACTTTTCTCTAAAATGGCTTGTGCAAATAAATGAGATAATTGCGAATAATGAAACCACTCTTTATTATAAAATTTTTCAGTTCGAAAAACTGGTTTATCTAGTAATTTTTCAGCTTTTTCCTTGAATGAAAACAGTAAATCTTCTTCGTTTTCAACCTCAGGCAAGTCCTTATTATGAATTAAAGTATCCTTTTTTTCAACAATTTTCCTCGTTTTTTTATCATACTCGACTACAAGATAGCCAGTAAATTGCCCAAACTTCCCTCCACCTGTAAGTAGCACATCATTCACAAGTTTGCCATTAGGAAATACATGATGTGTGTGTGACCCAAAAATCACATCGATTTCAGGACATTCTTGTGCTAAAAGCTCATCTTCAGTAATGCCTAAGTGAGACAAACAAACAACGATATCTACTTCTTTGCGAAGTTGAAGGGCTAAGCGGATTAATGTGCTTCGTGCCTCATCCATCTGCCAGTTTAGTTCTTTATAATAGATTTCAAACATTGCCGTCGCTGCAATAACTGCCATCTTTGTGCCATATGCGGTCGTTAATACAACGTAAGGCTTCATCCACGTGGGATTTTCCCCCTGTGTGGCATGGACGTTCGCTACTACGACGTCAAATGTAGCCTCGTCATATAAATGATAAAGCTCTTCATGAGACAGTGTAATACCTTCATTATTACCTATTGTCACAACATCGTAGCCAGCTTCATTTAATAATTTAACATTGCCCTGTCCAATTGTTGCTTCTGTATATATGTTTGAGCGATCTAAATGATCCCCGACATCAAATAAAAAGCTTGTTTCTCCAATAGCTGCAAACTCTGCACGTTTTTCTTTCACATAGTTTTGCATTCGCGGCCAATACTTAAAGTGACTGTGCAAATCATTCGTGTGAAAAATATGAATTTTTTCAAGCATTCAAGCCACCTCTTTTTTTATAATAAACCATCAAGTATTGAGCGAATTCCTAATAATAATAAAATAATTCGAAGGGCTAGCACAAGCGTATCTGATTTAATTCTTTTGTTTAACGCTGCCCCCAGCTTTGCACCGATATATGCACCTGGAATAACAGGTATTGTATAGAGCCATGGGACATGTCCTAAATAAATATGACTCGCTGAACTAACTATCGACGATAAAAACACCATGAACATGGATGTCGCCACTGCCACGTGAGGAGGAAATAAAAATAAAATAATCATAGCTGGTACAATCATGGAGCCTCCACCGATGCCAAATAATCCTGAGGCAAAGCCGATTGCAAACGTGATTGTCACTGCAAACCAAATTGGATAGCCGTATACATATGTTTTACCAGATGCATCTGTAAATTGTTGTTTCGTGCCATTTTCCACAAACCATCGTACTGGCTTCAATTTGTCACGTACAAGTAAAATTGTCGCCAAAATTATCAGAAGAATACCAAAATATAAGTTAAATGATGGCAAATCTAAGCCTTTGTTTACCCATGCGCCCAGTACTGTGCCGGGTATACTTCCTATAAAAAAAACAAAGCCACTTTTATAATCAACTGTTTTGGATTTCATATAACTCAGTGTTGATGCAAGACCTGTAAAAATCATCATCACAACAGATAAGCCAACCACTTTCTGCGGAGTTAACTCTGGAATCATCCCTAGATTTAATCCGATAAATAATGTTGCTGGCACTAATATAATACCTCCACCAAGCCCAACAAGTGAGCCTATCAAGCCTGAAAGTATGGCAATAAAAACTAGTAGCAAAAACTCCATTATATTTCCCCTTCAAAGATATTTAATTGCTTTGGTGCCAAACCAATATCTCTAATGGCTAAAATTTCTTGTAATTCTTTTGCATTTTTTGCAGCATGTTGACCTGAATTGTTGTTAAATAACACAAACAGCTCCTGCACCTGTAATTGTAGGCTTTTAATATATTGCCCTAGTTGTTGTAGTTCTTCCTTATTATAATCGTATAAAAAACGAACTTTGCGCCAATTTTCGGTATTGCCCGTATTACGCCAGCCATGAATATTTCGTCCATGTATGCGTACGAGCGCTTTATTTGCAGTCGCTTCTGGATAAAATGGCACAGAGCCTACTCCAGCCTGGGGTTCATCACAAATTGTATGAATAAATTGATGCTCTCGTAAAAAGTCGATTGTTTGCTGTACTACCTTGTCTGCATACCATGTCTGATTACGAAACTCAATCGCCACCTCAAACTCCTTCAATTGCTGCCTAATATACAATAAATATTGTACATTTTTAGCCTGACAATCAAACCATGGTGGGAATTGAGCTAAAATCATCGCTAACTTACCATGACGTTTAAACTCATTCGCACATGCAATAAATGCATTAAACATATCATTTTTCGATTCAAATGGAATGTCTCCACGTAAATGCCCTGTCATTCCCTGATAGGCCTTTACGACAAAGCCGAAGTGATCCGGTGTATTTTCACACCATTTACGTATATTTTCAACAGATGGAATGGCATAAAACGAAGTATCTACTTCGACAGTTAGAAAATGACCAGTATAATCGAATAATTTTTCCTTTGAGGCAGTCACTCCACTATACAGTGAAGGATGATCGCCCCAGCCTGTTAATCCAACTCGAATCATGTGACTCCCTCCTCTATGTACATTATCATAGCACACACTTTCTAACTTCGAATGACCGTACAACAAAAAATGCGACTAAAGCTGAGTAGCGTTAGTCACATGTATACCCTGAAGTCTTTATATTATTACTATATATAATACATCTTCACATAAACTACAGATTGCAAGGTTATAATGTCTTCATGAGGTGATGTAATGATGAACTATCATATTCTTGTAGTAGAAGACGACCAAGAAATACAAGAATTAATTACACAGTTTTTAATGACACAAAAATACACGATTGAAGTGGCATCAGATGGCTTAGAAGGCATGAAACGCTTTAATGCGCAATCCTTTGATTTAATTCTATTAGATGTGATGATGCCTAACCTTAATGGCTTTGAAGTAGCTAAAATGATTAGAAGTCAGTCAAGTGTACCGATTATTATGCTCACTGCATTAGAGGAAGAGCAAGATCAAATGCAAGGCTTTGATGTCGGAATCGATGATTATATAACGAAGCCCTTTTCCTTTCATGTTTTGATTAGGCGAGTCGAGGCTGTCCTGAGAAGAAGTTGCCTTCAAAATACTGGAAATCAATTAAATTTTAATGAAATACGTGTCGATTGTGACGCCTACAAAGTATATGTTAATGATATTGAAATACCATTAACGACAAAGGAGTTTGAAATTCTTCAACTGCTACTTCAAAATAAGCAAAAAGTAATCACAAGAGAAATCATCGTAGAAAAAGTTTGGGGATACGATTATTCTGGTGAAACACGCATGATTGATACGCATATAAAAAATATACGGAAGAAATTAGATGTACCCTGTATTAAAACCGTAAAGGGTATTGGTTATAAAATCGATGAATAATATACTAAAACTCCTGAAGATGAAGAGGATTACCTATAAACTCTTTATCATAACCTCTCTCATCTTGTTAGCTTTTGCTGTCATGATTTATCTAACATTATACTTTTTTCTTCCAACATTTCATGAGCAATATAAAACAAATCAGCTTCAATCAGGCATAGAAGAAATAATTGATAAATCTAAGAATCTTACATTTAGAGATGCTATTCCACTCTTTGATGAATACTCAAAACAAAATAATGCCTTCATCTACCTTCAAAATAAAGAAGGAACAATTGTTTATTCGCCTTCTTTCTTTGTTCAGGAAGGTACTCAATCAAAAGTGATTGCTAAAACGTCTCCAGCAAAGAATCCTGATATTCTTGGTAATTCATTTAATGTTACCATGCCGATTCAATTCCAAGATGGTAATTTAGAGCTTGTTGTGTTTGCAACTTTTCAACCTATTGATGAAGCATCACAGGTCTTAGTACGTTTCCTTCCTTATATAAGTATAATTGTCATTGTAATTGGTCTAGGAAGTGCTTATTTTTATTCCAGGTTCATAACAAAACCACTTATCTATATTAATGAGGGCGCACAAAAGCTGGCAAACTTGGATTTTTCAAAAAAAATCCAACTCCATTCTACGGATGAATTAGGAGAACTATCTAATAGCTTGAATGATATGTCAAAAAATTTACAGCAAACCATGCTCGATTTACAAAAGGCCAATGAGCAATTAAAAAGTGATATCGAAAAAGAGCGAGAAGCCGAAATAAAACGCAGAGAATTTTTTACAACGGTTGCTCATGAACTCAAAACACCGCTCACTGTTATGAAGGGTTACTTAGAAGGGATGATTTATAATATTGGTCCTTATAAAAATCGTGACCAATATTTGGAGAAAAATCATAAAATTATCGAAGAAATGGAGCTACTGGTCCGCGAAATTTTAAGTATGTCAAAACTAGAACAAGATACCTTTAAACTGAAATTGGGAGAAGTAAAACTTTTAGAATTGATTGATACAATGACAAAAGATCTCGGTTTTTTTGCTTCTCAAAAAAATATTACAATTATAAAACAAATTGCTCCTCATCTCTCAGTACGTACAGATCGTGATTTATTAGAAAAAGCCTTAAAAAACATTATTCATAATGCCATTATGTATTCGCCACAAGGAGAGACAGTTTATATAGAGCTAACTGAGCACCCAAATCAAAATACTATCCAAATACAAGTCATCAATACAGGTGTCAAAATTAAAGAAGAGGATATACAACAGATATTCGAACCATTTTATCGAATCGAAAAATCAAGAAACCGCAATACTGGTGGAAGTGGGCTTGGACTCTATATAGTAAGGCAAATTTTTGATTCCCTTTCTATCACCTATTCTTTGAATAATTCCGATCAGGGCATACAATTTACAGTTACTATCCCTTTTTCCATTAAGGAAAGGTTAACGTAAACAATTGACTCTGAATAAGAAGATGATAATCAGGTCCGGATAAAGCAACTCGCTTTCCGCATATGAACTAGCTAGCCTCCTCCTTCACTACGTTTCGTGCGAGGTCTAGCTAGTTCATTCTCCCGCAGGAGTCTCGCAGCTTTTTCCTATCTTCAGATTGTAGACAAACTCAAAAAATAGAGTAGTTTGTTTAAATTCTTATTTCTTTTCAAATAGAAGTATTTATATGAATCCGTTGATTTCTGCTACGGCGGACGCTTTTCGCGGGCACGGCTTCAGTCTCCTCGTCGCTACGCTCCTGCGGGGCCTTCAGTTCATGCTATTCCCGCAGAAGTCGCCGCCTGCGCTCCAATCAACTAGTATAATTGCCATGCCCAAGAAGCGAGTTTTTAGTAAGCAGCGTTTAAATAACTATTTTCTGCATAAAAAGCTTATTAATGGTTGGTTTATACTATGATGAAGATTTTATTAAAGATGGTATAGTCACTTTTACATCGCTCTCTTTAGGGTGTATTTTTTTTACTAGATGTCTCGACAGAAATTTATTAAACTAATCTATAAATATTAGTTAGGAGACGCTGCTCCTGACATAGTGCCATCTTGGTTTAGAGCGTCATTTCCCGGTTGTTCTGGTGACATTTCTCTTGGATTTGAAGAGTTCTCATCCCACTGTTCTGGTATCATTTCTTGATTTAGGTCATATTCCCCCCATTGTTCTGGCCTCATCTCTCCTGGACCTGGACTATACTCCCCAAACTGTTCAGGTTTCATCTCTCCTGGATTTTGTATTCTATTATCTTGCTGCATATTTGCTTCGCATGGATTCGATTCTTCACTCCCACTTAAATTCACCAAATTCGTTAACGAACCAATTACTATTCCCATTGACACTAACCCAATGGAAAATGCTAGTTTTCCCCACATTGTTAACTCTCCTTTTTAATTTTCTAGATTATTAAAAGTTGTTTATATCGATTGGTTGGCCGCTAGTATATTTTAAAACCTTTATCAAAACGAGTTTTGATAAAGGTTTTATTATCTATTTCCCCTACAAATTTTTGCAAACTAAATTTCTTTTTTCAAGATACACTACTTTATCTGATTGTTTAGCTACTTCCTGAGAATGCGTGACGACAATGATGCATTTATTTTCTTTATGGGCTAGATCTTTAAATAACTCAACAATTTCCACAGAAGTCTTCTCATCGAGATTCCCAGTCGGTTCATCAGCAATTAATAAATCTACATTGCTAGATAATGCACGAGCAATTGCTACACGCTGTTGTTGACCACCGCTTAATTGTAATACCTTTCGTTTTGCTTCTACTTCCGTTAAGCCAACTTTTCCTAATAACTCTAGCGCTCTTCCCTTTTTATCTTTCACATTAACCCCTGTAATTTCCATTGCCGTGACTACATTTTGAAGAGCAGTCATATACGTAATGAGATTATATGATTGAAAGATTATCGAAACGTATTTATTTCGATAAGTATTTAGTCCAATCTTTCGTATATCTTTTCCTTTGTAGAGCACATGTCCTTCTTTTGGATTATCTAATCCACTTGCTAAGCTAAGGGCTGTTGTTTTTCCTGACCCTGATGGTCCTAAAATGCTATAAAAGCACCCCGCTTCAAACGTAAAATTTACATTCTCTAAAAGCGTGTTTTTCTTATTATTACTTTGATAATAGTATTGTAAATTTCTAAACTGTAAAATAGTATCCATTAGTCTCTCCTATTCATCTTTTAATAAAATTTCTTTTGGATTTAATCGAAGAATCGATAATGCTGGAAGAAGTGTTGATAAAACCACAATTAATAGACCTAATCCCCCTAAATTCAAGACATCTTGGGATGATATACTTACATCTATATTGTCAATAGGATCCACATCTTTGTTTTTATCTTGGCCATTCATCATACCAAACGAGAACCCTAGATTATTTGATTCTTGTTGTTGCTCTTCAGAAGCAATAACTTCTTTCTGTAATAAACTGTCTCCCATTTTTTGAGATACTGTTTCACCTGTAATTATCGAAATGCCAAATGCTAATACAGCTACACATAATACTTCTACTAAAAGTTGTCCAACTAATTTTCTTTTTTTCTCACCAATTGCCAATAAAATCCCGAGTTCTTTCCGTCGCTCTTTTATTGTCAACATAATTATTAAACCTAAAATGATGGAACCACTAATCGAAACTAAGTATACGATCCACTTTGAAGTGGAGGCTATATTCTCAATAGGGCCTACCATTTTTTGATACAACGCATCATGTGCATCTAATTTAAATAAATCAAAATCAATAGTTGTTTTCTTTCCTTCTGCTTTAAAATCCGCAATACTTTCGGGATCTTTTAAGAAGTAAATTGCTTCGTTAATTGTTGTATCATTGACATTATCATTTTCATTAAATTCTTTCATCGAATCATAATTGGCATACACTCTATTTGATGGATGCATCATTGGTGGTAATGATTCCTCAAAGTTAGTTATGTCAGAATTTTTGTAAATTCCTACAATTTCCAATTCCACTTTCGAAACTTCATCAGTTGATTTGATCTTTAACTTATCACCAACTTGAAGCTCGTTTTGTTCTGCTAACCGTTCTTCAATCAAGACTACTTTCTTATTCTTATCTTCTGGTGTTATTGGGCGTCCCTCAACAATTTTATTTGTTCCCTCTTTAAAATCCTTCAATAAATCAGAACTTCTCACACCTTGAAAGAAAGTATCTGGCATTTTCATGCTGCCATTATTATTGCCCCCTACCGATCCACCTACTGCCTCTCCACCTTTGTCAGCATTAACGGGTGTGTAACCGTCCGCAACAAGCATCTCACTTTTTAGATAATTAAAATCTTCTACGTATGATAATTTAGCTAATTGGTCTGCTTCTTCTGCAGAAAGCTCCGGATGTTTTATTCTCCCACCTGGATTTTCTTCTCGCTGTTTCGCTACATTTTGCATCAGTTTTTCCTCGTCCAACCTAAGACTCACGTCAACTCCTAACTTTTGTCTAGCTAGATCATTTGCAGTCTTTGAGACATTTTGTATGGCAAATCCCGCTAATACTAAATTAGCGACAACTAAAAATACGGCGAATAAAATTAGCGATTTCCCCTTTCTTGCTTTGACACTCAAAACTGCACGTTTGATAAAATTCATTTACATTACCTCCTTGTTAACTCTAACTATATAAGAGCAATCTGAAGCTTATATGAAGATAATTCGAAGTTTATCTGGAGATATCAAAGAGTTTATGTGAAGAGCTCTATAGCGCTTCTCTAAATAAAGATTTCACTTGGAATAACAAAAAACACCCTATAAAGTAAACTTTTATGGTCTACTATATAGGGTGCCTTTACGTTTAAATCATTATTTAGTGTTGTAAATTGTTTTTTTAATATTAATAAAATCTCACAATATCTTCATAAGGTAATGCTGTTTTTTCTCCTGGTTGTTCATTTGGTTCACCAAATGGCATTTGTGCTATTAAGCTCCATTCACCTGGGATATCCCAAGTTTGTTTTACTTCCTCATCAATAATTGGGTTATAGTGCTGTATTGATGCTCCAATGCCTTCAGCAGTTAAAGATAACCATGTAGCGTATTGTAACATTGCACTTCCTTGATGTGACCAATATGGGAATTGCTCTTTATATGATGGTGCGTTTTCTTGCATTTGTTTTATTGTTGCTTGATTTTCAAAGAATAGAATTGTTCCTACTCCATCTTTAAATCCTTGTAGTCTTTCTACAGTAGCAGCAAAGCTTTCTTCTGGAACACGTAAGCGTAGTGTTTCTTTTACAATATTCCAGAACTTATCATGCTCCTTATCCATCACTACAACGACACGTGCACTTTGCATATTAAAAGATGATGGTGCATGTACAGCTGTTTTTAACAGTTCATTGATTCTTTCTTTAGTGATTGTTTCGTTCTTTTTCACTTTACGAATTGAACGACGGTTGATAATTGCTTCTTTTACATTTGATGTAGTTACTGACATTTTAAATTCCTCCAAGTTTTAACTGATTTATTTTTATGATGGGCTGTCTAAACAGTCTTCAAACCTCTTTTTTACCTTTGTATCAAAAAATAATATGATACCTCTAAGCATATTGTTTTTCTTTTGGAACAACCTCTTACTGGTTCATCACTAATAGCTAAGCCACTTACACATTGTCATGATTTTGTTTATTTTGCTAATTGTTTATCGATGATTTGCGCTAATCTTTCTTTACTAGCTAATCCTTGGATCACTTCATCACCAATGATTAGCGTCGGAACAGCCGTAATATTTGCTTCTTCATATGCATGATTTAAAGCCTTTTGATGGACTTCGCGATATTTCCCTGAAAGTAAAGCTTCTTTAAAATAATCGCTCGGGAGACCTACTTCGCTCGCCAAATGTGTTAATACTTCAATGTCCTCAATATTTTGTTCTTCCTGGAAAAACGCAGTAAAGACTCTATGATGAAATTCATTTCCTTTTCCTTGTTCTTTTGCGAATTGATATCCTTCAAAAGCTACATGCGTGTATGGATGCGGGGAAACACGTGGTAAACGCATTTCGATTCCAAGCTTTTTCGCAGTAGGAAGTATAAAAGAATCCCATGACCCTAATTTTTCGGGTTCTTTCCATGGGTCGATTTTCGGAAAAGGGGTAGGACGTAATTCAAATGGCATCCATTCTACTTCAACATCTTTTTCTTTTACAAGCTCATCTAATGGCCCTTTTCCTAAAAAACAAAAGGGACATATAAAATCCGAATAGGCTTTAATTTTTAGTGTCATCTTAAGTCCCCACTTTCTCTATAGTTGTAACTATTTTGGTTACAACTATTGCAAATAAATATGCATTCTCTAAAATGAATGCATTCACATTACTGTTTGTTATGGATTTCATCTATTAACGATGTCACTACATGTTCCATTGTGATGTTTTTTAAAACTTGTTCCATGGCCTCCTGTGCTTGAACTAGTATTAGTTCTAAAACAGATTGGATATTTGCACCTATAGGACAATTAGGATTCGGTTGATCATGAAAATGAAATAATCTATCTTCTTCTACAACTTCAACAGCACGATACACATCTAACAACGGAATAAGATGTAAATCTTTCAGTAAAAATGCTCCTCCCATTCCACGACGCACTTGCACAAGACCTGCCTTTTTAAGATAGGAGACAATTTTCCTAATCACTACTGGATTTGTATTTACGCTTTCTGCCATGTATTCAGAAGTACACACAGTTGATGGATTGTGTTTTAAAATTGATAAAATATGAACAGCCATTGTAAAACGACTACTAATTTTTATATTTAGCACCTCCTGTTGTAACTATTATAGTTACAGCTAATAAAAATGTCAACCACCTAACGATAAAATAATTGTTGACTGATAAGTGACTTCAAACAAAAGATGTGTGATTAGCTTTAGACAAACAGGCCATTTCTAAACCTTTGCAGAGTCGTAAAGCGAAGAATATATTTTAAGAGGTTACCAGGTCAGCTTACAAGACAAAGGCAAATTCTTCATAATGTCAATTTGTTGAATAATCCCCCAAGTTTTATAAAAAAAACCCTTGTCACAAACATTGTTGTGACAAGGGTTTTGTTGTGTTATCCGATTGAACCTTCCATCTCGAACTTGATAAGACGGTTCATTTCTACTGCATATTCCATTGGTAATTCTTTTGTGAATGGCTCGATGAAGCCCATAACGATCATTTCTGTCGCTTCTTCTTCAGAAATACCACGAGACATTAAGTAGAATAATTGTTCTTCTGATACTTTCGAAACTTTCGCTTCATGCTCTAAAGAAACATTATCATTTAAAATTTCGTTGTATGGAATTGTATCTGAAGTAGATTCGTTATCCATGATTAACGTATCACATTCAATGTTCGCACGTGCGCCACTCGCTTTAGGACCGAAACGTACTTGACCCATATATGTTACTTTACCACCTTGTTTTGCAATCGATTTAGATACGATTGTGGAAGACGTATTTGGCGCTAAGTGAATCATTTTCGCTCCAGCATGTTGATGTTGTCCTTTACCTGCTAATGCGATTGATAACGTCATACCACGAGCGCCTTCTCCTTTAAGGATACAAGCTGGGTATTTCATTGTTAATTTAGAACCAATGTTACCGTCGATCCATTCCATTGTACCGTTTGCTTCAACAATTGTACGTTTTGTTACTAGGTTGTAAACGTTGTTCGCCCAGTTTTGAATCGTTGTATAACGGCAGTATGCATCTTTACGTACAACAATTTCTACTACCGCTGAGTGTAAAGAGTTCGTTGTGTAAACAGGTGCTGTACAACCTTCAACATAGTGTACGTGTGCACCTTCGTCTACGATAATTAACGTACGTTCGAATTGCCCCATGTTTTCAGAGTTAATTCGGAAGTAAGCTTGAAGAGGTGTTTCCACTTTTACACCTGGTGGTACATAGATAAATGAACCACCTGACCATACTGCTGAGTTAAGAGCAGAGAACTTATTGTCAGAGTAAGGAATCACTGTACCCCAATATTTTTTGAAGATGTCTTCGTTTTCACGAAGTGCTGAGTCTGTATCTTTAAAGACAATTCCCATATCTTCAAGATCTTGTTTCATGTTGTGGTATACTACCTCAGATTCATATTGAGCTGATACACCTGCAAGATATTTTTGTTCTGCTTCTGGAATGCCTAATTTGTCAAAAGTTGCTTTGATTTCTTCAGGTACTTCATCCCAAGATTTTTGTGTTGCTTCTGATGGTTTTACGTAATACGTAATTTCATCAAAGTCTAAATCGCCGAGTTCGCCACCCCACTGTGGCATTGGTTTTGCATAGAAAGTTTCAAGTGCTTTTAAGCGGTATTCAAGCATCCACTCTGGCTCTTGTTTCATATTTGAAATTTCACGGACGATTTCTTCAGTTAAACCACGTTTTGAACGGAAAATTGATACGTCCTTGTCATGGAATCCGTATTTGTAATCGCCAATATCAGGCATTTTTTTAGCCATTATTTCTCCTCCGTTCACGAATTAATGTTCTTTATCTAGTCTAAAGTCGCCATCCCCTAAAGATTGCTTCGATCCCTCAAGTGAAGCTGAAATCCAGTGCTTTAAGGGGATAATGGATGCTTTAGTTCGTTTATTCTTTTACGCCTTTTTCCATTGCTTTCCAAGCCAATGTCGCGCATTTTATACGTGCAGGAAATTGAGAAACACCTTGTAGTGCCTCAACATCCTCTAGGTCGTATTTTTCGCTGTATTCTTCGCCCATCATCATTTTAGAGAAAATGTCAGCTAGCTCTAATGCTTCATCTACTTTTTTCCCTTTGATAATTTGTGTCATCATTGATGCAGAAGACATCGAAATTGAACAGCCTTCACCATCAAACTTCGCATCTTCTACAACGCCATCAGTCACTTTTAGCGTTAAGTGAATACGGTCGCCACAGGTCGGATTGTTCATATCAATCGTTACAGCATCTGTTTCTAAAGATCCCTTATTACGAGGATTTTTATAGTGATCCATAATGACTGAACGGTATAGTTGATCTAAATTATTAAAAGACATCGCCAAAATACTCCTTCGCAGAACGCAACCCTGTAACTAGTCGGTCAATATCTTCCTCTGAGTTATACAGATAGAAACTTGCCCGCGCTGTCGCTACTTGTTGAAGACATTTCATTAGTGGCTGTGCGCAATGGTGTCCTGCACGAACAGCGATACCATTCATGTCTAGAACTGTTGCTACATCATGTGGATGTACATCGTCTAAGTTAAATGTAACAAGGCCACAACGCTTCATTGGATCACGTGGACCAAAAATTTTAAGTCCCTCAATTGTTTCAAGCTGATCCATTGCATAGCCTACCAGTTTATGTTCATGCTGCGCAATCTGATCAAGCCCTATTTCATTTAAGAAATCAATGGCAGCACCTAAACCAATGGCACCTGCAATAATCGGTGTTCCACCTTCAAATTTCCAAGGTAGTTCCTTCCACGTTGAATCATGAAGTCCAACAAAGTCGATCATTTCGCCACCAAATTCAATTGGCTCCATCTTTTCAAGGTGCTCTTTTTTACCATATAGTACACCTATTCCAGTCGGGCCGCACATTTTATGTCCTGAAAATCCTAAGAAATCCACATCTAAATCTTGCACATCAATTTTCATATGTGGTGCTGCTTGTGCACAATCTGCTACCATTACTGCACCATTAGCATGTGCAATTTGAGCAATCTCTTTAATAGGATTAATGGTACCAAGAACATTGGACGCCATTGACACTGAAACAATTTTTGTTTTCGGTGTCATCGTCGCACGTACTTTATCTAGGTTAAGGGTACCATCTGCCTCAAGTTCAATATATTTTAATGTTGCATTTTTTTCTTTCGCAAGTTGCTGCCAAGGAATAATGTTTGAATGGTGCTCCATATGAGTGATGACAATCTCATCGCCTTCTACAATATTGGCACGACCATAACTAGATGCTACAGTATTCAACGCAGTTGTTGTACCGCGAGTGAAAATGATTTCTTCTGTTGTTTTAGCATTAATAAAATTACGAACCTTGTCACGCGCACCTTCATATTTATCTGTTGCACGGTTCCCTAATGTATGCACACCACGGTGAACATTTGAGTTATCAAATTCATAATAATGCTTCATCGCTTCAATTACTTGAATAGGCTTTTGTGAAGTTGCAGCGCTATCCAGGTAAACGAGCTTATGTCCGTTGACTTCCTGATTTAAAATGGGGAAATAGCTTTTAATGTCTTTATTCATCATTAGCGAACTTTCCTTTCGATAACCTCCGTCAGTTGCTTTTGAACGCCCTCAATTGGTAATTGCGTAACAACTGGCGCAAGGAATCCATGGATAACAAGGCGCTCTGCTTCTGTTTTCGAGATACCACGGCTCATTAAATAATATAATTGAAGTGGATCTACTCGGCCAACAGATGCTGCGTGTCCTGCTGTTACATCGTCTTCATCGATTAAAAGAATCGGGTTAGCATCGCCACGTGCTTTTTCAGAAAGCATTAACACGCGTGATTCTTGTTGTGCGTCGGCTTTTGTTGCACCGTGCTCAATATAGCCAATACCGTTAAAGATTGATTGTGCTGCGTCTTTCATCACACCATGTTTTAAGATGTGACCATTTGAATTTTTACCCCAGTGACGAACTTCAGTTGTGAAGTTTAGTTTTTGTTCTCCACGACCAACTACTACTGTTTTTGTATCAGCATGAGAACCATCACCAATCAGGTGTGTAATGTTTTCAGAAATAGTATCTGAATCATTCATTAAACCAAGTGCCCAGTCAATTTTTCCGTCACGTGCTAAACGTCCACGACGATTAACATAAGTAGTATAACCTTTTGCTAGTACATCAACCGCACCGTAAGTTACTTGTGCATTATCTTGAACAACGACTTCTGCAATGATGTTAGCTTGGCCCTTTGCTTCTTCAACTGTTGAAATGTATGTTTCAACATATGTTACAGCAGCATTTGCTTCAGCTACCACTAATACGTGGTTATAAAGTGAAGCATCTGCATTATCATTTAAGAATACCACTTGTAGCGGCTGTTCGATAATTACATTTTTTGGTACGTAGACGAATACGCCTCCATTAACAAGTGCTGCGTGAAGCGCTGTTAATTTATGTTCATCAACTTTTACTGCTTCAGTCATGAAATACTTTTTAAGAAGCTCACCATGTTCACGTACAGCAGTTAACATATCTGTAAAAATAACACCTTTATCAGAAAGTTCCTGTGATGTTTTAATGAATGCTGGTGTGTTATTGCGTTGGATATATAAGTTTTCTTGTGCTTCAAGGTCAATTAAGCCTTTAGCTTCTTCTGGTAGTGCATCAAGTGAAGCAAAACCTTCACTTTCTACTGTGTGCGTTGGGAAGTTCATGAAATCCCATTTTGTAATATTTGTTTTATCTGGTTTTGGCATTTCTAAACCAGCTGCTTTGTCTAGTGCTGCCGCGCGAAACTCTGTAAACCAAGTTGGTTCACCATTAGCTTCAGAGAACGAGCGCACGTCCTGTACAGTTACAGGCAAGTTAATTTCCACTGTCATGCTAGTTCGTCCTCCTTCTTATGCTTCTTGTTCTTCTGTTTCTTCTTCGATACCTAGTTCTCTTTTAATCCAGTCATAGCCTTCTGCTTCTAAGCGTTGAGCTAGCTCTGCTCCACCAGATTTTACAACACGACCTTGCATCATTACGTGTACATGATCAGGCGTAATGTAGTTCAGTAAACGTTGATAGTGTGTAATCATCAAGCATCCAAAGCCTTCGCCACGCATTGCGTTAATGCCTTTAGATACAACTTTCAGTGCATCAATATCAAGACCAGAGTCGATTTCATCTAAAATTGCAAATGCTGGCTTAATCATCATTAACTGAAGAATTTCGTTACGTTTTTTCTCACCGCCTGAGAAACCTTCGTTTAAGTAGCGTTGTGCCATATCTTCATGCATTTCAAGGAATTCCATGTTTTTATCTAATTCGCGGATGAATTTCATCAGTGAAATTTCATCGCCTTCTTCACGACGAGCATTGATAGCTGAGCGTAAGAAGTCTGCATTTGTAACACCAGCAATTTCTGATGGGTACTGCATTGCTAGGAATAATCCAGCTTGTGCACGTTCGTCTACTTCCATTTCAAGTACGTTTTCGCCATCAAGCTCAACTGTACCAGAAGTTACTTCGTATTTAGGGTGACCCATAATAGCAGAAGCTAATGTAGATTTACCCGTACCATTTGGTCCCATGATTGCATGGATTTCATTTGTATTGATTGTAAGGTTTACGCCTTTTAAAATCTCTTTCCCGTCGATTTCAACGTGAAGATCTTTAATTACTAAAGTTGACATTAAAATTACCTCCATAGTGTGTTCATTGAATGGGGAACCATTCCTTAATTATCATCATTCTAATCTTAACTGAAAATCGTTCTCTATGCAAACCATTTCAATCACTTTCCAACTTCTCTAATGACATCTTGCAAAACAAAGACTTTGTAAGCATTTTCAGTTTATTGCTAAAGGATGCTGACAATGAGAATCAACTTACTTCATTTTCAATAAAATATAACTAATTGAGAATGGATTTCATCTAGCAACATAGTGGAAACCTATCAGGAAGCGCTAATTGTAGCGGTTTTGTGACATTTTGCATAAACAACAATATCTATACTATATCCTTTTTCTTTAGAATGGAATCAATTACAGAGAAGAAAAATTATAGAGTACTAGTTCAAGTATTTTTGTCCTCCAACTATTTTGCTAAGAAATTACACTGAGATTCCACACAAAATAACTCCTAGCGTAACTAAAAGCTAAGCAGTTCTAAACATCTATTTAACTTTTATTTAGCTTATCTACATGTTTACAGTTATTTTTAATACTAAATATTATATAATTACAATATAAACAATCGTATTTTTCGATAAATAGAGGTGAGTATCAAGTGGAGTTACGTCAATTACGTTATTTTGTTGAAGTGGCTGAACGTGAGCATATTTCAGAAGCCGCAGAACATCTTCATGTTGCACAATCAGCAATTAGCCGTCAAATTGCCAATTTAGAAGATGAATTAGGTACACCACTTTTTGAACGTGTCGGACGAAATGTAAAATTGACACCGATTGGAAGAACTTTTCTTGAACATACAATTACTGCCTTAAAAGCAATTGATTTTGCTGCCAAGCAGGTAGAAGAATACTTGGATCCAGCAAAAGGTACTATTAAAATTGGTTTTCCAACAAGCTTAGCTAGTTATGTACTACCAACCGTTATTTCGGCCTTTAAGCGTGAATACCCCGACTTACAATTCCAGCTCCGTCAAGGCTCTTATCGTTTCTTAATAGATGCTGTCAAAAACCGTGAGTTAAACTTAGCATTCCTTGGGCCGCTTCCACCAAAAGATGAGACTATTCAATCAACCGTTTTATTTACTGAAAATATTGCGGCACTACTACCAGCAAACCACCCATTAGCTAAAAAAGAAAGTATTCAGCTGGCTGAATTACGCAATGATCTATTTGTGTTATTCCCAGACGGCTATATTTTACATAAAGTCGCAATGGATGCATGCCGTGCAGCTGGCTTTTCACCAAATGTCATTTCACAAGGAGAGGACTTAGATGCACTAAAAGGCCTCGTGGCCGCTGGAATCGGGGTCAGCTTATTACCAGAAAGCTCACTATACGATTCAGCCGCTCGATTTACGGTAAAAGTGCCAATCGAGTCTCCCACAATACCTAGAACTGTGGGAATTATCTCACCAGTTAACCGTGAAATTGCGCCTTCCGAAAAAATATTCTTAGACTTCGTCAAAAACTTCTTTTCACGACTTTCGCAATTCCAATAAAAAAATCGCCGTTTACGGCGATTTTTTTCCCTTCGTCAATTCTAAACCCCATTAAATTTGAATGGCAATGTGTCTTCTTTAAGGTTCCTTTTTCAATTTACTACTTAGAGAATTTGTGGCTTAGCAAAGGATAAGCTTCATTCGTTACGTTCAAGTTGTATGCTAGACACACATAACCAAAACATAAACTGCTGCTGATTTTTGGATTCAGTTTTTTTATTTTGTAAGCTGTAATCCTTCCTTTGTATTTACTGGTAAAATAGAATCTTTACCTAATCCATTAATATATTTCATCATCTGTTCTAAAATTTCTGGCGTTGTTTCATACTCTTCCAATCGATCTTCTTTAATACCGTGCAACATAATAATGACCCAAGATTTCTCAGCAACCGCTTTATCAATCCATTGTTTCACATCTGAAAATTCTGTTGTATTTGTAATAGCATATGATTTTAACCAGTACGGATCATAATTATTAGGTATATTCGTTTCTCTACCTAATACACGAATACCGTCGAAATATTGCATAGCAATTTTCCTTACTTCTTCATTATAATCGGAATAAGGAATCGCAACAGTTGAAACGACACCTTTGCCTAGTAAAGATTCGATTGTATTTATGCTTTCAGCAAATTCATAACGAATATCGTCCACTGATTTTTTTGTTAGAAAAACATGATTTTGTGTATGCGATGCAATTTCTAAACCTAAATCATGTGCAACCCATACTTGAGATGATGTCATATAAATTTCATCATCTGAGTACAATTTATCACCGATAATATTAAAAGTTCCAGGCATATTATATTTCGAATGGAGTGGTAGTGCTTTATCATACCAATCTCGATAGCCATCGTCATAGGATAGTGTTACAAGTGCCTGTCCGTAATAATCAGAAGTATTTAAAGGCGTGATTTTTTTAATATCCTCAATTGCAAAATTGGTAGTAAAAATCAACTTGAAACTATTTTTCAAGCGATTTGATTGATCATTTTCAATATTATTTTGGACATTTAAAGTATATGTCGTATAGTTTTCGTATGAGTTTTTAGGCTTCACTTTAACTTTATTTTTATTAAACTCTAATGTAGTCGGAAAATCATTTCCTGCTTCATCTTTAATCGTAATTGAAGAGCTAGTAATCGATGCTTTATTAATTGGATGGTTAAATGTAATCGTCCATTCCTTATTTAAATCTGTAATTTCTTGTTGCTCTATAAAAGATTCCGCTTTCGTTATAGTTATACCATTTATGCATAAAAGCACAAATGGTATCGCTAATATAACGATAATCTTTCTCCACTGAATCAATCTTTCTCTCTCCTTTAAACCACTATTCAAATCTCTTAAATGTTTCTTTCATAATGCCATAGGAATTTTTTAACCGTTCTTCAGTTTTAGGCAGATTCCAATTATCCCATGTATAACTATGCAATTGATTAAGTACACCTTTTTCAATCTCTGGCAATGAAGATACAACCTCATGCTTATCATTAACAAACAATGCACCTATATTTATTTTATCTACAAAAACTGATACTTCTCCGTTTTCTTTATAGAAATCCCCTATAAATTCTTTATGACTGGGATCCTTTGATTGAAGAAGTAACCAAGGAATACGTAATTCTATAGTTCCTTTGTCGCTCCAATTATAATCGACAAGAGAATTATAATCCTCTGCCTTCGGATTACCATTTCCCTCTATTAATTTGCCTGTTTCATATGCTGAAAAAGGTACAGCTATATCCTGTTCTGGCAAGTATAGCTCTTTATTTAAAGCATAGTAAATCGGACTGAACGTAGTGTTCTTTTTCATAACACTTGAAGATGGAATGTCGATAAGCTTTAATTCATGTCCATATAAATAAGAATAGAAATCATAATAAGGATCGATGACGATACGTGACTCCTTATTCTTATTAAGCTCGACAACAAACTCAATGCCATTTTTGAACGTTACTCCTTTCAAATCTGATTTTGCTGTTTTTCCCTGATTCGGCATAACATCTAATAGAATTTGAGTAGTAGATATTTTATTGAGTACATCTCCTTTTAATTGGAGGTACAAGTATCTTTCATCATAATCAACGCTCATTGAAGGCTTGTTTTTTTGCTGTTTATATAAAAGGGGAGCTTTCCATTCTGATATATCTCCGTCAACCTGTACCTTATGCCGATCAAAGCTTAGTAAACCAAATTGTTGTTCATTTGTTTGTGCATTAGACCAATAAGGGCGTTGGTTTGGATTATCATAGTCCATCGTATTCCAAGTACGTTTAAACCACTCATCTTGCCAAGTAAATACTAATCCGCCAAGTAAATCCTCTGCCATAATATCCTCAAACAGATGGGTTAATATTTCACCTTGCTCCCGCTCTGATACAAATCCCTGAGTCCAGCCATATGGATTATCATGGGTTAAACCACGTGAACCAGGGATTCCAAACTCAGCGATTAATATTGGCATACGATGTGCAGCGTGTAATTCTGCTAAATAGCCTGCATAACTATTTTTTTCTCCACGATGATCCACATACGACAAGTATTTTTGATCATAGTTAAAGAAATCTGGATAGTATGGATACACATGGTACGATGCAAATTGACCTGTTTGTTTCGCTAACCCTTTCGTATAAACGACATTCGGATTAACACTTGCAATATCTTCATCTGTATTCGGCTCAGATGGATGATCTAATAAATCTGTTGTAACCCAGTTTGTAAAGCTCATAGGATGCATCCAGCCATAATTATTTTGTTCATATTGCGTAATATAATCCATTTGTTCTGCAATCCAATATTCAAATGGGGAAGCATTTTTTGTTTGGAAATAAACACCATCATATTGTCCAATAGTAGCATGCTTTTCATTTGTTCCGTTCACCATATGAGGGTACCATTCGATACCAATAACCCAACCGATTATATACTGTGAAACATCCGTATCATAATAACCAGATGCATGTCCTACTACGTGCTCTACATATTTATTACCGTGAATGACATCTACAAGGGTTTTCATTTCTGCTCGGAATTTCTCAAGCGTTGCAGGATCATAAGCATCTAAAGTTTCCTCTAAACCTTCTTCTTCAATCCACACTCCATGTAGCACATATAAAGGATTTTCTGCTTCTTCATTATATCTTTTTAAAGCTCTATAAAAGCCAGGTGGATGTAACGTATAGACTCGGATTGTATTGGCATTCATTTTACCAATCTGTTGGAACCAGCGATAATATTCATCTTCCGTAATGGCCGCCTCTCCAGGGAAATAACCTGGTTTTCCCATCCCCATATTAACGCCTTTGAGGGTGATAGCTTCCCATTGCCCATCCTTTAAAATTTCAAATGTTTGATCATTAATACGTGCATTATAACCTAAATTATTTATTGATGAACCGTCAGATTTCTGCTTAACTTCTTTTTTCTCGAATTCTTCCAAAATAGACTTCATCATCGGTACATATGCTGACCAATAGAAAGCATCATCTGAAAAATTTTGTAAAACTTTATAGACTGATGCTAGCCCTTTCATCTTATAGAAAAATGGCACTTTATTCATATCATTAAAATCGCCTGCAAAATAATATTTTGTAGCATTTTTTTGTTCACCTGAAACAACGGCTGCGAATGAAAGAGGAACATCATGTTCATTTAATAATTTTTCTCCTTCATCAGTTAAACTCCACTCATAATTCGCTAAAACATCTTGCTCATTTTGCGCCGTAACAATATCAAACCAGTAATCATATCGTGTGCTTGATGAAACATTCAAGAACTTTTGTCCTGCTTTAATGAAGTTAAGATAAATACCTTCTTTATCAATATGTTTATTTAATTCTAAAACAAAAACCTCATCTGTAAAGTCATTTACTAATATGAAGCCCCCACCTTCATATTTCCAGTCATCCTTAAATTTATCAACAACCCATTGTGGAATTTCATTATTTTTTCTATAATCTAATTCTTCAAAATAGCGACCAATCCAGCCAGACCAATCTATTTTCAAATAATCTAGCACTTGATTTCGCACTTCAGGAGACGTTGGTGATGCAATAGAGTTAAATTCTGCAATAAATAAACTTTTTTCGGCACTAGTTAAACGTTTCATCATAGCATCCCATTCTTGCGATTCTAATCCACCAACAATTTTCTTTGTGCGTGCCCCCAATCTTTCTTGCTTCGGGTTGAGATCATCTTCATAGACACCGTACGTATCCGCTAAATAAATTACATCATAATCTTTGTAATCCTTTGGCATTTGAGAAGTAGACACACTGTTATTTTGTTCATCTGGAATTGTCCCAAAATAATCCTTGGATTCATCATATTGACCTTCTTTATGTTCGTACTTCAAAAAATTTAATAGCCAAGTTAACCCTAAATGCTCTCGATATGATTCATCCTTCACTGTTTTATCAATGATTGCAACATTCAGTTGTTTATTAGGTGACACAAACCAAAGAGCAATTGGTATCACTATAAGTAATAACACTACTATAATTCCCAAATAAATACGCTTCATATCGATTCTTGCTCCTTGCTTGAAATACCTTTACGATCCATTTTGCCCCACTCTCGTCTTCTTACTAAAAAGTTCAAAAGACCTTCACAACGCCAAATAAGTGTAATAGGACGATACCAAAACATTTCTGTAAAACTTAGTAACATCATACGTATTAAGTCAGCAACCTTGAATGTTTTATTTTTGCTCCATGCTTCAAATAACACAGCCATTATTGAAAATACAACACCATACAGTACAAATGATAAAAGTAGCAAAATGGCTATCTCATAATAGATGTCACCTAAGAAAAAAGCAAAAACAATATAAATATACCCACCAAGTTCGACAATCGGTCCTAAGCCTTCAATGAGCCAAAAATAGGGGAAGGATAATAACCCAATACCTCCATATTTTGGATTAAAAGTCATTGTTTTATGACTCCATAAACTCTCTAATAATCCTTGATGCCACCTTCTTCTTTGTCGCCTTAAAACAGCCATTGTTTCTGGTGCCTCTGTCCAACAAACAGGGTTCTCTACAAATTCAATACGTTTATTTTCTTTCTTTTTACGGATATATTGATGCAGTTTTACTACGAGCTCCATATCTTCACCAATCATACTTTTAGTATAGCCACCTGCTTCTACTACCCATTTTTTTGAAAACAGACTAAATGCACCTGAAATAATTAAAACCAAGTTAAATTTACTTAGCGTAATTCGTCCTATTAAAAAAGCTCTAAAGTATTCAATAATTTGCATAGTAACTAAATAATTTTTAGATAAGTTTGTTTCTAAAATGGAGCCAAGTTGCATATTCATTCCATTGGCAATTTGAACATTTCCTCCTGCCGCAATTACCTCACCATCAGATAAGGCAATGGGTTTCATTAAACGTAATAAAGATGTACTCTCCAGAATTGAATCTCCATCAACAGAACAAAAATAAGGATATCTTGCCACATTAATGCCTACATTCAAAGCATCTGCCTTTCCACCATTCTCTTTCTCTACTAAAAAACAATTTGGGTGAATTTGTGATTGATAGATTTGATTAATAGGACTTGCTGGGATTTCCATCTTTATTACTTTTTCAATTTTTTGCATTTGAAAATGCTCAATAACTATTTCTTGAGTACGATCAGTAGAACCATCATTGACAATGATTATTTCAAATTCTGGATAGTGTAAACTAAGTAGAGAATGAATACTATCCACAATACCTACTTCTTCATTATAAGCAGGTATAATTACAGATACTGGTTTAGAATAAAACGCATCAATATACGTATCATCCATTTCAGTGTGATCAAGCCTATATTCTTTTCGTAGCTTAAAAAAGGCAAAGAAGAACATAAGTCCATACGTTACTATAACCAGTAGCATATAAATTATGATTAACCCACCAAAAAACCACATTAAATAGTCAAGTATAATCATACTGCACGCATCCTTTTTTCTAATACTTCATTAGCCATATCAATTGCATATTGGTCATTTGTTGTTTCAATGAATTTTTTTAATCTCTGATAACCTCTGGGATCTTCAATTATCGTACTTGCTGCTTGTGACCGCACCCACCAATTACTATCTTGTAACAATTTTTCTAAATGCCCGGAAGTATATGTTAAAGGTGCATACTTAAATAATTTTGCGACCATTAATCTTTCTTCCCATATTGACGAATTAACAAATGGAATATACGTCTCTAAATCTCGGATAACCCCAATTCTTTCTAGTCCTCTAAGAGTCCGAATGCGAATTTCAGTATCCTCACTTGCTAATAATTCCTCAAGTCCCTCTATAACTTCCATACTGCCTTTTGCTGCAATTGTATCAATCAAAGCATATTGTGCCGCTTGATGTAAATTTTCCAATTTCCCCATAAATTGTTGGAGCATTTCTACATCTAAATATGAAAATAACTTTTTATATTCACTTTCTGAAAAAGAATAATTACATAGCAATATTTCATGTATAAATTTTTCTTTTTCAAGAATAGAATATATTTTTAATAGCTGAAATACTTCTATAGAATGTTTGTGTTTAATGGATACTTCGCAAGTACTGATAAGCTCTTTTATATGGAAATCAGCAATGCGGTACATTGCATTCATTTTCTTACTCCCGTTTTTGGATTTTAATTCATTTTGGTAATAGTCCTTTAAATACATTTGTGCAAAATTATATATTTTTTGTTGAATAATCGGATTGGAAATATTTCTTAAATACGATAAAAATATGTGTTCTACCGCTAATATTTGATTTTTATTTTTAGGAATTAGCGTAACAGTAAATTGGTCGTCCTCTAGAAAGTACTCCTGCCAAATTATTTTTGTTTTTTGTATATACTTTTCAATCTCATGCTTCTTTCTTTCTTCATACCCTCTTTGATAGATTAAATAAATCATTGCTACACCGCAAAATACTAAGAGAATAGCAATAATATATAATAATAATTGAATAGATAATTCAATCATAATCATAACCTCGCAAATGTTCGTTTTAATTGTGCTTGAAATAAATTTAAATCGAATGGCTTAATTAAATACTCATCAACGCCACTTTCATATGCATAGATCATATCTCCCTGAGACTTTCTATTTGTCATCATATAAATAATAAATTTCTTTTGATTAGCCATTTGCCTTAATGTGTGCAAGACATTGAGGCCATTTTTACGAGGCAAAATATCATTCATAATGACAATATGCGTATGTCCAGATAAATACCAATCTGACTGTAAAAATTCGTGCCCATCTGAAAATATTTTTGTTTCCAATTGAAAGTGATCTACTACCATTTTTTGAACTGTCAATTCTAATACTTCGCTAAAAATAGTATTTTCCTCTAAAATACTTACTTTCACTTTTTTAATTGGTTGTGCCTTAAAGCTCGTCACGATTTCGATTTTCCAAGGTTCTGATAGTTGACTAAAAACTTCAAACTGTTTATCTTTTAAATCTTCAAACATTACTTGATCATTTTTAACCTCTACAATAATTCCCTGAAATGTAAAAGTTGAATCGATTTTTAAAGGGAAGTTCTCATTTATTACGAGTTGAAAAATTCGATTTAAAAATGCTTTTCCCTCCTCCTCACCATTTTGTGGTAACAAAATTCCCCATCGTAAACTTCCCTCTAACCTAAAAAGCATATCGGTATTCCGAACTTCGGATACAAGAAAATGAGCAATTTGTTCTTCTAAATCTTCAATCATATTATTTTGATGGGGGTCGGTTACAGTTGCCTTTAAAAAAATAACTGTCAATTCCATATGTGAACGAATAACATTTGCCTTTAACACATCGAAAATTGGTACAATATAACTTTCATTAGAAATATTTACTTTTTGTGTCGCTTTAATTAAAGTGTCCATCCTATACTCCTCTTACATTTTCTTAATATGATATTTATTTGCACTGTGGAACTATTATGATCAATAGGTGTTTTTCGTCATATTTTCATCAAATTCCCTTCTTTTTAATTCATTCATTACTGTTAAATAAGGAGAATATATTCCACAAAAAATTGACGATTTTTAATATAATATCCTCTATAACAAATTTGTATAGGCTCAACAATTTTTCATTCATTCTAAACAATAAATAAAAAACAAACATAGCTATATTTAAAAAACCTTATTATCAAATGAGTATGACTGCTTCTAGAAATTTCTGTATAGAGGTACAAGTAGTATTCTGTATCTGACGCTCCGCTTTGGCAGCAAAACTACCGAAAGAAGAAAAAATAATTAACTATCACACTAATACGTACTAGTTATATTTATATATTAATATGTGCTTTTTTGGAGATAAGATAAAGGTAGGATATTGCTTTTTACTTGATGTGGTTATGAGCTTTTTCAACGTTTTACAGTATATCATATTAGTATCCTTTTATAAGAATATAACAGTTCGAACTAAACAAATTCTAAACAAATTCTAAACAAATAAAAAATTAAAAAAATTGCATTAAATAAAAGAAAAAATCTGCTGCATTCCTCAGATAAGACGAGGAAGTTTTGCAGATTCTTTCCTTTTATGACAACGAACAAATGAAGGAAAATGCCCTTTTATTGCTGATTACAAGACAACTTTGTCCCGATTAATTGAATAGCCGTTAAGACTAACTGGCATTTACGGTCGCATTTCCATCCAACTTTCAAGATGGTGGATTGCAATACCTTTAAAGCTCTGTTTTTTAAAAAAATGTTTTTGAACTTTTTTCAATTGTCGATCCATATATGCTTCTCCTTCTTCTGAGAAGCTAACTAAGTCGCCCTCTGCTGACTTCAAAGTTTCAACACCTACAACAACTTTTTTATCCATTCGTTTAGCATATTCAATTTCATTTTTTACGATTTGTATAATGTCCTGTGAATTATCTCGATAAGCCATTATCGTCACACCATCTGAATAGTTAATTAACCATTCTGATAAAATACCTTTACCATATTTAGTCTCATATGAGATTTCGTCATACCAAAAAGGTATATCTAATTCTAGTGTTAATTTTAATGGTCGTGCTTTCTTTTTAGCATGTATAACTAACTGTTGATAAGTTTGAATCGCGATTGTTTGTTTTGTAGACCAAATATTTGTATCATATGGCTCAATATCTAAATGTATTCCTAAAAAACGTTGTGCCTCGGTTGCTTCACGTTGATAAAGCTCAAGCCAATCCATAAGTTGATTTTGATACTCCATGCCATTCTCTGTAATCCAATAAGTTTCCCCAGCAAGTGCGTATATTAGGATGTTTTTCGCTGTAGCCTTTTCAATAAAGCTTTGATAAACGCTTCTTGATATTTCATAATCAATTTGCAAATAAACTTTGTTTATTTGTTTGTTTTCCAAAAATTGTAATGTATCAATTTCGTTATCCACAAGTATCCACGGATTCCAAATCCATGTAGAACGTTCATCTTCTGTAATACTATCTGCCTTTATAGTTGTACTATTCAGTGACATAAATAATATGCATATGATTACCAACTTAAACTTTCGACTATTAATAATTTTACACAGCCCCATTCGTTCAAACTAGTTATACCGTACCGAAAATTTTCAAAAATAGAAATAAACAAAAAGAAGGATATATTTCTTTTTATTATTGTTCCTCATAAAGTAGGAATTTTGTCTTAAAGGAATGTGCAACCTATCTCTATTTTTACAAAAAAAATAGTACAAACCAAAGTTTGTACTATTTAATCATATACTCTTTACTAAAATAAATTACTTAACTGGTACAACTGCGCCCTTCCACTCTTCAATGATGAAGTCTTGGATTTCTTTAGACGTTAATACTTCTAATAATTTTTTTATTCCTGGTTTTGTTTCATCGCCAGCGCGTACTGCGATAATGTTTACATATGGTGACTCTTTATCTTCAAGAGAGATTGCATCTTCCGTTGGGTTTAAACCGTTATCAATTGCGAAGTTCGAGTTGATAAGAACTGCGTCGCCTTCTTCATTTTCAAACATTTGTACCAGCATTTCTGGTGCAGTATTTGCATCGAATTTAAAGTTTTTAGGATTTTCTGCGATGTCTTTGATTTCAGCTGCTGTTTTGTCGATACCCTCTTTTAATTTAATTAAGCCTTTAGCTTCTAATAATGACAGCATACGGCCGTGGTCTGAAACAGAGTTAGAAAGTAAGATCGTTGCACCTTCTGGCAGGTCCTCAAGAGTCTTATATTTTTTAGAGTAAATTCCGATTGGCTCGATGTGAACACCGCCAGCATTGACGAAATCATAACCATTATCTTTGATTTGTAAATCTAAGTAAGGAATATGTTGGAAATAGTTTGCATCAAGAGTTTTAGATTCTAAATCTTGGTTTGGTAGTACATAATCTGTATACGTTTCAATTTTTAGATCAATACCTTGTTCAGCTAAAATTGATTTTGCTTCTTCTAAGATGACTGCATGTGGTGTATTAGATGCACCTACAGTTAATGTTACATTTTCCTTATCGTCTGCTTTATCTCCAGTTGTTGAACCTGCATCTTCTTTTTTATCGGCACCACAAGCTGCTAGAGCTAGTACAAGGACTGATAAGAATAAACCTGCTAAAAACTTCTTCATTTGTTTACACTCCCTTTTATCTTGTTCAAAAATATGTTAGCGGTATGAAACCGGAATAACCTTAACGTTTGTCTGTTTTGGCTGTTATCATGTCGCCAATCCATTGAATGATAAATACTACTACTAAAATTAAAATCGTTGCCATTAATGTTACGTCTTGACGATTACGTTGGAAACCATCTAAAAAGGCTAAGTTCCCGAGACCACCAGCACCAATAATGCCTGCCATTGCTGTATAGCCGACAAGTGCAACTGCAGTTACTGTAAGGCCCGAAATAAGTGCAGGCAAGGATTCAGGAATTAAAACTTTCCAAATAATTGTAGAAGTTTTTGCCCCCATTGAACGAGCCGCCTCAATGACACCTCTATCAATTTCACGTAAAGCTATTAATACCATTCGTGCATAGAACGGTGCGGCACCTATAATTAGTGCAGGTAAGGCTGCATCTGCCCCACGGATTGTCCCAAGTAAAAATTTCGTGAATGGAATTAATAAGATGATTAACACGATAAACGGAATCGAGCGGAATATATTAACGACCGAGCCTGTTAAAAAGTTAACCAATTTATTAGCCCATAGTTGGTTAGGACTTGTTAGAAATAGGATGATGCCAATTGCTAACCCAAGAATAAAGGTTACAACTGCTGAGATAGAAGTCATATATAGTGTTTCATATGTCGCTTCCCACATTTTTTCCCAGTCGACATTCGGAAAGAGACTAGTTAGCATCTGTAATCACCTCCGTTTGTACTTCTACTGTATTTAAATAACTTAAAGCAGCAGTCACATTGGTCTCTGAACCATCAATTTGTACAATGAGCGTACCGTATGCGCCATTTTTAGTTTGCGAAATGTTACCATGTACAATACTCATGTCAACATCAAACTGCTTCACTAGATGTGAAATAACAGGCTGCTTTGTTTTTTCACCTACAAAGACAAGTTTGACAAGTTGACCAGTAGGATAATTCAGCCTTAGCTGAGCCACGGTTTCCTGTGTTTCCTTCGTATCGGTAATTTGAGATACAAACTTTTTCGTTATAGCCGCTTGCGGTGCTTGGAATACTTGCAATACCTCACCACGTTCAACAATTTCTCCAGCCTCCATCACCGCCACACGATGACAAATTTTACGAATTACATGCATCTCATGTGTGATTAAGACAATTGTTAGGCCTAATCGTTCGTTAATGTCTACAAGCAAATCAAGAATTGCATCTGTTGTCTCTGGATCCAGTGCTGATGTTGCTTCATCACATAACAATACTTCAGGATTATTGGCCAACGCACGTGCGATACCAACGCGTTGTTTTTGTCCACCCGATAGCTGTGATGGATACGCTTTGTCACGGCCCTCTAGACCAACAAGTGCAATCAATTCATTCACGCGTGCCTCTCGTTGTGCTTTAGGTATACCTGCAATTTCTAATGGGAAAGCAATATTTTCCGCAACTGTTCGAGACCAAAGTAAGTTAAAATGTTGAAAAATCATACTTACTTTTTGTCTAGCATTTCGGAGCTTTTGCCCTTTAATTGATGAAAATTCTTCGTTGTTAACCGTCACCGTACCAGATGTCGGCTTTTCTAAACCGTTTAATAACCGAATCATCGTACTTTTACCAGCGCCACTATAGCCGATAATACCAAAGATTTCACCTTTATTAATGGAAAGGTTGACATCTTTGACTGCTGTTAATTCGCCATTCGCGGTTTTGTACTTCTTCGTAATATTTTGAAGCTGTATCATAGCAAATACTCCTTTTCTCATATAGAAAACCCCTTCACTTGCAGACAAGTTGAAGGGGTCACGTACTTTATACGTTGAACCGTTCTCTCATCTTTCAAAGAAAATTTCTTTGGGTGATTTGGCACCTTTTCACATATGTGATGGTTGCCGGGCTTCATCGGGCACTTCCCTCCGCCACTCTTCATAAGAGTTCGATATTTTATTTTCATTTAGAACGTATGCTGAATAAAATTAATATAATTGATACTTTACCACGCTAGCAAAGTTCAGTCAATCGGTTTTTTTAACAATTCGTATAAAAATGGTACGGATTGAAAAGCATATACCTTTTCTGTAACTTTATCGCCATCACTAATAAGTAAGCATGGTACACTTTCTATTTGGTGCTCATAAGCTAAAGGCTCCAAAAAATTCATATTAGCTTTACCAAACTGAATCTGTGGCAACAGTTGCTCAACGATATTTATCATTTTAGATGCGACTGCACACGTCCCACACATAGGTGTATATAAATAAAAGGCAGTTTTTTTACCAGACTGCATAGCAACTTCCCACTGCTCTTTTGACCATTCTTCCATCTTTTCACGCAACCTTACAAAATATATTCATTATGGATTGAGAAATGTGCGCGCAGTAAAATCATTGCTAGCACTTTCCTTGGTGTCGTCTCTACTTCTTTATAGGTTGGCATCGTTCGTAAATGCTCCGCCTCTGGATAATGTCTGTCCATTAGTGCCCGCAGCTTATCACCTGATGGATCAGCATCAAAAAATGTGTATAGCTCACAGCCCTCATAAGGATCCAATAACTCTTCTAATTGATGAACACCGATAGTACCATTTGTACACAGTATTAGTACATTTCCACTCAAAATAGGTTCAATTTGAAGCTTATCCGAACGGCCTTCCACGATTAAACATTTCCCCTCGAACATCACGCCACCCCCATTTAGACTTCTACCCTTTATTTCTCATTATATAATAAAAAACGTCGGTGTTTTCCGACGTTTTCAGGTGCTACAAGCTTGTCTTTATTCAGCAATCATTTCTTCGTATTGTTCTGCTGTCATAAGTTTTTCAATTTCTGATGCGTCAGCAGGCTCTACAACGATCATCCATGCTTTTTCATATGGTGATTCATTTACGAATTCCGGGCTATCTTCTAAATCAGCATTTACTTCAACCACTTTACCTGAGATAGGCGCGTATAATTCAGAAACAGTTTTTACTGATTCAACACTACCGAATGGATCATCTGTTTTGATTTCATCGCCAACTTGTGGAAGCTCAACGAACACGATATCTCCAAGTTCAGATTGTGCGAAGTGTGAAATACCGATACGTACTTTACCGTCTTCTACTTTTACCCATTCATGTTCTTCAGAGTATCGTAAGTCTTTAGGTGTGCTCATGCAAAAAACCCCTCCATAAATATGTAATATATTCACTATCAGTGTGCCATACTTCTCCCATAAAAACAAGGATAAAGGCGGTTATTTCCAAGCTTGCTCAAAATCTGATTCTTTAAACCCGAGTGTCACTTTTTCTCCATCAGTTACGATAGGTCTTTTAATAAGCATACCATCTGATGCAAGCAGTGTAAGTTGCTCTTCTTCTGGCATTTCAGCTAGTTTATCCTTCAAACCAAGCTCCCGATATTTCATGCCTGAAGTATTAAAAAACTTTTTCAATGGTAACCCACTTACCTGCCAATAGTTCTTTAATTGTTCCTTTGTTGGTGGTTGCTCCACAATGTGTACCTCTTCAAATGAAATACCATTGTCGGTTAACCATTTTTGCGCTTTTTTACATGTAGTACATTTTGGATAATGGATAAATTGAATCGTCATATGTAGGCTCCTCTACAGTCATTTTCTGTAGTATACCATCATACTTGTCGTGAACCAAAATGAAACCATTGTTTCATGTTTTTTCCGTCAGTATTTCGATTCTATCCGGCACTTTCAGAATTCTATCCGGCACTTTTCAGTTTTATCCGTCTAAAGATAAAAAACGAGCTACCGATAATGCGTAGCTCGTTCATAATATTTTTTATACGATGAATTTTTCTGCTTCGATTAGTTTAACTGAAGCTTCACGTTTCTTCGTGATTAAGTTATATGGATTGTTGCGCGTTAGCTTACGTAATGCAGACAATGTCATACGTGCAGCATCTCCGTCTGCTGAAGCAAGAATTGTATCTTTCGCTTCTTTCTCAATTTCTGCAAAGGCCTCTTGGCAGAAGATTTGTGTATAAAGAAGTTTTTGATGTGCTTTCTCTTCACCGTCACGTGCAATGGCCTTTTCAGTACGTAATACAGTTGATTCCATTGCAAATAATTGGTTAGCAATATTAGCGATGTTCACAAGTACTTCTTGTTCTTGATCAAGTTTTGCGCCAAAGCGTTGTGACGCCATACCAGCAGCTAATACGGCAATTTTCTTCGCATTTTTCACAAGGTATTTTTCTTGTGCTAAGGCTTCTGTGCCCACTTCCTCAGGCATTAACATCAGAAGCTCTTGTTGTAAATTTTGTGCAGCCTGCAACAAAGGAAGCTCGCCTTTTAATGCTTTTTTCATGAATGTACCTGGTACAATCATTCGATTAATTTCGTTTGTTCCTTCGAAAATACGGTTAATACGAGAATCACGGTAAATACGCTCTACTTCATACTCTGCCATGAAACCATAGCCACCATGTAATTGCACTGCTTCATCAGCAATGTAGTCCAATGTTTCTGAACCAAAAACTTTAGCAATCGAGCATTCAATTGCATACTCTGCAATCGCATTTGCAATCACTTTTCCTTGCTTTTGCTCTTCAGGGCTTAACTGGCTTAAACGATCCTCAAATAGTCCAACTGTACGATAATTTAATGATTCTGACGCATATAATTGAGACGCCATAGTCGATAATTTTTCTTTTGTTAAATTGAAGTCAGATAATTTCGTTTTGAATTGCTGACGTTGATTTGTATACTGAATGGCAAGCTCTAAGGCGCGTTTTGACCCACCGATTGTTCCCACACCTAATTTATAACGACCGATGTTTAAGATGTTGAATGCGATCACGTGGCCACGACCAACTTCGCCTAATAAGTTCTCAACTGGTACTTCCGCATCTTCAAGTACTAATGTACGAGTCGATGAAGATTTAATGCCCATTTTCTTTTCCTCTGGACCTACAGAAACGCCATTATAAGCACGTTCTACGATAAATGCTGAGAATTTATCGCCATCGATTTTTGCATAGACAACAAATACATCCGCAAAGCCAGCGTTTGTAATCCATTGTTTTTCACCGTTTAATACAAAATGTGTTCCTGTAGCATTTAGTTTTGCAGTCGTTTTCGCACCTAGTGCATCAGACCCTGAACCTGGTTCTGTTAATGCATATGCTGCAATTAATTCACCTGAAGCAAGCTTTGGTAAATACTTTTTCTTCTGTTCTTCGTTTCCGAAAAGTACGATTGGCAATGAACCAATTCCAACGTGCGCACCATGCGTAATGGAGAAACCACCTGCTACTGACATTTTCTCTGCGATTAATGCAGAAGAAACTTTGTCTAGGCCAAGACCTTCGTATTCTTCAGGAACATCTGCGCCTAATAAACCAAGCTCACCAGCGCTTTTTAACAAACGTACTGAATGTTCGAATTCATGATGTTCTAAGTTTTCAACGACAGGTAATACTTCGTTTGCTACATACTCTTCAGTCGTTTTTGCAATCATTTTGTGCTCATCTGTGAAATCTTCAGGTGTAAATACACGATCTAATTCCACGTCTTCAATGATAAATCCGCCGCCTTTAATGATATCCGTTGTTTTTTCTGTCATTTTAAATTCCTCCTATTTTTATGGTGCCTGGCACTCACACAATTTTCACACAATTACAATCTCATATATAGAAAAGCTCGGAGTATTTTGTTCGGAGGCAACCGAAAACGCCAGACCCCGAGCTTAACTAGTAACCTTATACTATTTCAAATACGCCAGCAGCGCCCATACCGCCGCCGATACACATTGTCACGACACCATACTTCTTGCCTTGACGTTTTAGTTCATGAATTAGCTTCAATGTTAAAATTGCACCTGTTGCGCCTAGCGGGTGTCCTAATGCAATTGCTCCACCATTTACATTGACCTTCTCTTGGTCGATACCTAAATGACGTACAACCTGTAATGATTGTGAGGCAAATGCTTCGTTAATTTCCCACAGATCAATATCTTCGATAGAAAGACCTGCAATTTCAAGCGCTTTTGGAACAGCTACGATTGGACCAATCCCCATTACTTCAGGTGGCACACCGCCAACTGCAAAGCCTAAAAACTTCGCCATTGGTGTCATTCCTTGCTTTTCGGCTTCCTCACGATCCATAACTAGCACAGCCGCTGCTCCATCAGAAGTTTGTGAAGCGTTCCCTGCTGTAACACTTCCTTTAACATGGAATGCTGGGCGAAGCTTCGCTAAACCTTCGACAGATGTACCAGGACGTACACCTTCATCCTTACTGAATGTAAATTTCTTTACTTGTGGTTTATTATTGTCGTCCACATAATGTTGTTCCACTTCGATAGGCACGATTTCATCATTGAACTTACCTTCTTTAATGGCTTTTTCTGCTAGCTCATGTGAACGTACAGCAAAAGCATCCTGATCTTCACGACTTACATTGTATTGACGTGCCACTTCCTCAGCTGTATGCCCCATCCCCATGTAATATTGTGGTGCAGTTTCAGCTAATGCCGGATTTAAACGAGGTGTATTGCCCACCATTGGTACCATACTCATCGATTCAACGCCACCTGCAAGAATCGCCTTTGAATGGCCAAGCATAATGCGCTCAGCAGCGTAAGCAATTGCTTGTAAACCCGAAGAACAAAATCGGTTAATCGTTAGAGCAGGTGTTGCATCTGGTAATCCCGCAAGCGCCCCAATGCTCCGTGCTACGTTCATTCCTTGTTCTGCTTCTGGCATCGCACAGCCTAATATTAAATCATCTACCGGCCCTTCATAACCCGCTCTTTTTAATGTTTCTTTGACAACGATCGCCCCAAAATCATCTGGTCTAACTGTTGCTAAAGAACCTTTTTTCGCTTTTCCAATAGGAGTTCGTGCTCCTGCTACAATAACGGCTTCACGCATTCTATAAATCCCCCTTTGTGTCCTGTGCAAAATTTAGTCATTAAAGTCTTCATTAGTTGCGAAGTGGCTTTCCTTTTAAAAGCATGTGTTGCATTCTTTGTTGTGACAGTGGTTCAGCTACTAAGCTTAAGAAAGCCTCACGCTCAAGATTTAATAGGTATTGTTCATCAACTAATGTGCCATATGGAACTTTTCCACCCGCGATAACATAAGCTAACTTTTTCGCAATTTTCAAATCATGCTCACTAATAAAGCCTGATTCAAACATACCTTGTGCGCCGATTAGTAGCGTTCCATAACCTGATGCACCTACAACAGGGATTTTTGCTGGCACTGGTGCTTGGTAGCCCGCTTCATATAGTGCTAATGCAGCTTGCTTTGCATCATAAATTTGGTGATCCGGATTGACCGAAATACCATCTGCAAAATCTAGGAAGTTATTAACATGCGCTTCTTCCCCTGATGTAGAGACTTTTGCCATTGCAATTGTTTCAAAGACTTTATTCGCAATATTTTGATAGTCTACTTCAACGCCATTTGGTAAGCCTTTGATGAATTTTTGGTAAAGCGCTTTATTACCTCCACCGCCAGGGATTAATCCTACGCCAACTTCCACTAAGCCCATATAAGTTTCCATCGTTGCTTGGATATGTGCAGCCGGCAAGCAAACCTCTGCGCCTCCACCAAGCGTCATTGCAAATGGTGCCGCAACAACAGGCTTGCGAGAGTACTTGATTTTTTGCATCGCATCTTGGAAAGCTTTTATGACGAAATCGAGTTCAAAAATGTTATCATCCTGTGCTTCTACTAAAATCATACCTAGATTAGCACCCACACAGAAATTTTTGCCTTGGTTACCGATGACTAAGCCTTTATAGTTAGCTTCTACTTCATCAATCGCGAAGTTAATCATTTGAATGATATCTAAGCCAATAGCATTGGATTGAGAATGGAACTCTAGCAATGCAATGCCATCACCTAAATCAATTAAGCTGGCACCTGTATTTGACTTAATAACGCCGTGCTTTTTCTTATAGCGCTTTAGGTTAAATTCTTTTTCATTTACTGGTACTTTCACGTATTCTGTACCATTGTAGTACGCTAGATCACCATCGATTTCAGAGTAGAAAGTATCAAAGCCATTCGCTAACATATCTTTGACGAACGTTGGTACTACACGATTTTCCGCTTCCATTTTTGCCACGGATTCTTTAACGCCGATTGCGTCCCAAATTTCGAATGGACCTTGTTGCCAGCCGAAGCCCCATTTCATGGCATTGTCGATGGCTACAATATCATCAGCAATTTCACCGTGTAGCTGTGCAGAGTAAATTAATGTTGGTGCGAAGATACTCCATAATAATTCCCCTGTACGATCCTTCGCATAGGTCAAAGCCTTGACTTTATTTGCTAGACCACGTGCCTGTTTTGCTAATTCAATAGCAGGTGTTTGTAATTTTTTTGTTGGACTATACTCCAGCGTATTTGGGTCAATTTCTAATATTTCTTTGCCTTTTTTCACGAAGAAACCTTGCCCTGATTTCGCCCCTAGCCAGCCATTCGTTACCATTTTTTGCAGGAATTCCGGCACTGTAAACACCTGTTGCTCTTCACCTGTTGTTTGGTCATACACATTTTTCGCTACATGAATGAATGTATCTAGACCGACAACATCTAGTGTGCGGAAGGTTGCGGATTTCGGGCGACCAATTAGTGGACCTGTTACAGAATCTACTTCTCCGACTGAATAGCCACCTTTCACCATTTCTTGTAAAGTGACAAGTAAACCATACGTCCCAATGCGGTTAGCAATGAAGTTTGGCGTATCCTTAGCCAGGACAACACCTTTTCCAAGGATGTCTTCACCAAATGCCTTCATAAAATTAATCACTTCAGGTGCTGTCGTATTTGCTGGGATCACTTCAAGTAATTTTAAATAACGTGGCGGATTGAAGAAATGCGTTCCTAGGAAATGCTTTTGGAAATCTTCTGAACATCCTTCCGCCATTGCATTAATACTAATTCCCGATGTATTCGAGCTAATGATTGTACCTGGTTTACGCACAGCATCAATTTTTTCATATAAGTTCTGCTTGATTGCTAAATTTTCAACGACTACTTCAATAATCCAATCGACGTCCTTTAGCTTTTCTAAATCGTCCTCAAAGTTGCCTACCGATAATAGTGATAAATTTTTCTTAGAAGTAAGTGGTGCCGGCTTTTGCTTCACTAACTTTTGAAGAGCTCCTTGCGCAAAGCGGTTACGCACAGCTGGATGCTCGAGAGTAAGTCCCTTTGCTTCTTCCTCTTTCGTTAGTTCTTTCGGCGCGATATCTAATAATAATGTTGGAATACCAATGTTTGCTAAATGTGCTGCAATTCCAGAACCCATTACACCAGAACCTAGAACAGCTGCCTTTTTAATGTTGTAAGTCACAAGCAATTCCCCCTTATTCTCCCATTGAATGAATAGCCATTCATTTTTTGGCCAAAAAAAATCAAATTTGCCTTGACGCATTTTGTTCAGAAGTTGAATTCGGCTAGCCCAATTCAAGATTTACCGCTTTCGCGCATAAAAACCTGTGAAATACATCTGAGGCTTATCTTCGTTCAGTTGGCGTTTTGACATATGATGAATAAAAAATTAACTAGTATTCACCTTTCACCTATCGTGGTCCAAGTCTTCCGCTGAATGAAGATAAAACTACTTTTTCTGTTTTTAGTGTAGATTATTTTGTTAAATTTAGCAATCTTTTTTCTCTAATTTTTTTCGCAATATACAACTTTTTTCGTTATTTACGAGCGAAAACACGACAATAAGTAGCGTCCCAATAAGCGCAAACAGAAAACTTTCAGGATTAAGAAAAAATGTGTAGAATGTTAAACAAGGAGAGTGAAATACTAATGAAAACAATTACAACTACAGAACAATTTAACGAGCTTATCTCTGGCGAGCAAAAGGTCCTTGTGAAATTTTACGCTGGCTGGTGCCCCGACTGCACACGTATGAATATGTTCATCGACCCAATTATCGAAGAATACAATCAATACGACTGGTACGAGCTTAACCGTGATGAGCTTCCAGATATTGCAGAAAAATATGATGTTATGGGTATTCCAAGCTTATTAATATTCCAAAATGGCGAAAAATTAGCACATTTACATAGTGCAAACGCTAAATCGCCGCAGCAAGTAATCGAGTTTCTATCTGCTCAATAGTCATTTTTAGGTTCTACTATCTGCTGCGAGAGCCAAGTAATAAAAAAGTAGCTGCATTTCTTCATTAGAAATGCAGCTATTTTTTGAAAGGAGCTATTTATGCGCTGTCAATTACCTTTACAAGGAAAATCACAATATGATGCATCTATTTCACCGAACTATCGTAATTCTGCCTGTGGGCCAACAACTGTTCATGTCATATTACAATACTTACACGAAAACAAAAAAACGCCTGCTATCAACGAACTGTACAAAATACTTGGTGGTACCAAAATTGGTCTCTTTAAATGGCGCTTAATCTATAATCTTCGCAAGATGTTTCCAACATGGGAGATTCGCGACTGTTCAATAAAAGAAGCGATGAAGGAAATCGATGAAGGTCGCTCTGTAGCGATGCGTTTCGACCGTTATTTTAGCTGGCAATGGCGCGATAAAAAATCTGCTTATGCCTATCATTGGGTACCTCTCATTGGCTATGAAATCTACAACGATGAGCTATTATTAATTTTCCATGATAATGGTGGTCCCGATCGTGATAGTACAATACGTACCACCTTTTTTAAAGATAACAAGCACGTTTTACGCTTTGTTAAAATTGCTCCTAACTAAGTGAATATAATGTGCGTGCCTGCTTAGCGATTAAGGTAAAACCTCGCTCTTCTAACGCTTTAAATGTATGTTGCTCGTAACCTGGCACTGCTAAACTCGTAAACTCGGCTTCTATTGGTACATTTGTTTGAATCGTCGCGAGTTCGTGCGATAATCTCAGCATATCAACATTATCTTGAATTTTAGTACGTTGCCCTGGCTTTAGCTCCTCTAAAGAAGCAATAACCTTATCGATCGAACCGTATGTTTGAATAAGCGTCAATGCTTGCTTCGGCCCAATACCTTTTACTCCAGGATAACCATCACTTGTATCACCCATAAAGGCCTTAACCTGTGCAAACTGCATTGGTTCAATACCGTATTCCTCTATAAATCGTGCATGCGTGTACACATCGTACTCCGAGTAACCCTTTTTGGTAAAGGCAATCTTTGTTGAAGGCGTTAACAGTTGCAATAAATCCTTATCACCACTAATGACTGTTATATCAGCAAAGTCTTGCCATTTCGAAATCATTGAACCAATTACATCATCGGCTTCCACACCAGCAACACCAAAGTTTTGCCAACCAATTTGTTCAGATAGGGTCTTCGCCATATCAAATTGCGGCAGCATTTCCTCTGGTGGTGCAGGGCGATTCGCTTTATACCCATCATATAATTCATTACGAAACGTATGTGAACCCATATCCCAGCATACTGCTATATGTGTTGGTTGCATGATCGACTGTGCTGTCAATACATGTCGTGCAAACCCTTGCGCACCATTAGTTGGTGTACCGTCTTCTAGGCGTATAAAATGCCCCATTGCTGCTGAAGCAAAAAATGACCGGAATAATAAAGCCATGCCATCTACAATTAAAAGTTTTGGTTTAGTTGTCATCATTAAAAATCCTTTCTATCCAACATTCCTTTATTATATCAACAATGATTGAACTGTGCTTTAAATGGGAATGAATCATAAAAGATAATATAAGGGGGATTATTAATATGAAAATTCATAGTGGGACTTTATATTGGCCAACGACTACTGACAACGACCTTTCTATTATAAAAAATCCGATTGCACCTTTTTATGAGGTCATTATTATCGGGGGTGGCATAGCTGGTTTTCTAGTTGCACACGCATGCTTAGAAGCAGGTCTAAAAGTTGCCCTGATTGAAAAAGAGGACATTGCAATGGGCAGTACTGCCGCTAACACAGGAATTTTACACTATAGTAATGACATTATGTTGCATGAACTAATTGAGCAAATTGGCGAAAAAAATGCGGTTCGTTTTTATAGCATGTGCTATGAAGCCATTCAAGATATTGAAACGATTGCTCAAACACTACCTGACCAAGCAGATTTCCGACGCCGACAAAGTATTTGCTTTGCTAGTAAAACTCGTGATACGACCAAGTTGTTACGTGAATTTAAAGCGTTGCATACACATGGATTCCCTTGTGAGTATTGGAATGACGTGATTATAAAAGAGCGCCTTGGCTTTGAAAAAGATGGCGCCCTTGTTACATTAAATGATGCTGAATTTAATCCTGTAAAGTTCGTTCAGTGTCTTGCAGAGCAATGCCAACAAAAAGGTCTCCATATTTACACAAATATTATGGTCAATGTGTTAGAAGATACAAATGAGGGCACTATTTTGCATACCATTAACGGTCAATTTGCTACACGCAATGTAATCTTCGCTACTGGCTATCAAAATTTACCTTATGGTCAGTTAAAAGGCACGAATTTAAAACGATCGTATGCTATTGTGACCAATGCTATCGATAATTTTAAACCATGGTATGAACAATCACTCATATGGGAAACGAAGCGTCCTTATTTGTATATGCGCACAACGCCAGACAATCGGATAATAGTCGGAGGTCTTGATGAAGATAAAGCTAAAGTACCAAAATCAGAGGGAAAACTGGAAAAACAATCAAATAAGCTACTTGGATTATTGCATGAGCTATTCCCTCAAGTTGATGTGAAAATAGATTACAGTTATTGTGCAACCTTCGGAGATTCAATAGATTATCTACCATATATAGGTGAACATCCCGATCATCCTCACTACTATTATTTACTTGGACATGGGGGCAACGGTACTGTTTACGGCATGCTTGGCGCAAACATTTTAACGGACTTGCTACAGGGTCTACCTAATGATGATGCAAGGATTGTTACCCTAGCACGTAAAAACGGTATCACATAAAATAGGCAGGCTATGGATTGTACCCATAGCCTGCTCTTCATTTTTTCGAGATGCGATGCCGATGATCAAGTTGAATACCTGTAACCCATTGTAAGAATGCAGTCACACCCGTTTTCACCGTCTCTATGCGTAACTGTCCCTCTTTAGGGTCCGCATAGACAAAATCAATATGACGCACACCTTCATTTTCGCCAATGAGCTTTACAATATCAAATAATTCATAAGCCGTTAATCCCCCTGGTGTCGCAGCAGGTACATCAGGTGCAAACGTGATATCAAGTGCATCCAGATCAACTGATACATAAATACGGTCTACCTCGAACATTAGCTGACGAAGCATTTCATGAATGGTAAGCTGTATACCATCCCGACGCATTTGCTTTAAGGTAATCATATGAATACCTTGTTCACGTGCATAATGAATCATCTCCGGTGAATTGAAAAATCCATGCAAGCCTACATTATAAATATGCTTTCCTTCCACCACACCTGCTGCTATCAGCTGCTGTATAGGAGAATCCATTGCTAGCCCAATTTCCTCTTGATTCCTTGCATCTAAATGTGTATCAATTTGAATAACACCGATCCGTTCCTGCGGGAAGGCATTTTTTATGCCACGTAGGGAACAAGCTGTTATCGTATGATCTCCACCAATAAGGCAGGTAAAGCTTTTCTGATAGGTGATACTTAAGTTTTCTGCTGCAGCCTCAATAGCCGATTCTGAGAGCATCTTATCTGTCGCATGAAAAGCGACGTCACCGATATCAACGACAGCCAGTGCACGTAAATCCACTTGCTCATCTAGATTATAAGATTGAAAGCTTGACCATGCCTTGCGAAAAGCATGTGCATACTGTGCTTTTTGAGATGGCTCATTTGCATATGAGAATAATGCTCCATATACAATGACATCAACATCACTCGGATGTGGATTTTCTTTTTGTTTTATCCATTGATGCATGCCTGAGCCATTTTCTTGCTTCCAAAGCCATTCAGGTTGAATGAACATATTTAACCGACCACCTTTACGCCTTTTTTCCATACTGTTTTCACATGGTTAACACCGAAAATATAATGTAACTTTTGATGATTATGCACATCCCATAGTACAATGTCTGCTTGCTTCCCTACTTCTATCGAGCCAACACGATCCTCAATTTGAAGAGCACAAGCAGCATTATACGTAGCGGCGCATAAGCTTTCTGCTAGTGTCATTTTCATCGTAATACACGCTAAGTTCATGACAAGTGGCAATGAGATTGTCGGGGATGACCCTGGGTTACAATCTGTAGAAATGGCCACAGGTACACCAGCATCGATAATGTCTCGTGCACGTGCCGGCTTCTCTCCTAAATACAGTGCCGTTGCTGGCAATAAACAAGCGATAACACCTGATTTTGCAAGCTCTTCAATCCCTTCATCTGATACTTTTAATAAATGCTCTGCAGAAATAGCCCCTACCTTTGCTGCGACATACGCACCTTTATTTTCTTCTATTTCATCCGCATGAATTTTTGGAATAAGCCCATATTCCTTGCCAGCTAGTAAAACTTGCTCAGATTGCTCTGGGGTAAAGACATCGACTTCGCAAAATACATCAATGAATTTTGCAAGATCCTCTTTAACAACTGCTGGGATCATTTCTTCGATGACTAAATGGACGTACTTATCTGGGTTCTCCCTATACTCCTCTGGCACCGCATGTGCTCCCATAAAGGTTGGGACAATATCCATTGGATGCTTTTCATGCAATTTTCGCATTACACGTAATTGCTTTAACTCATTTTCTAGGTCCAGCCCGTAGCCACTTTTGCTTTCGAGTGTCGTGACACCATGCTGTAAAAATAAGTCCAACCTTCTCGCAGTCTGGTTGAAAATATGTTCTTCTGATAGTGTGCGCATTTTTCGTGTTGTTGCATGAATACCACCTCCAGCATTCATAATATCCATATAACTCGCACCTTCTAAACGCATCTCAAATTCATGCTCACGGCTGCCCCCAAAAACAACATGCGTATGAGGATCTATTAATCCTGGTGTAACAATCTTTCCGGTTGCATCTACAATGTCAGCTTCTTCTGCTCGATGTATATATTTTAGAATCATTTCACGTGTCGTACCCAAATCTTGAATCAAGCCATTTTCAATCCATACACTCCCACCCTCAATTATAGCGAGCTCCCGCATTTCTTCCCGTACACGTGGCCCTTTTTTATCGCTGGCCAGTGTCACTAATTGTGAAATATTTTGAATCCAAATTGGCTTCTGTGACATTCCCTTCATCCCTAACTCCCCCTATATACTAAGGCTTATCTTCTATCTTCAATTTCGTCATCCTTCGGCATTTTCCCTCTTATTCTCACAAAATATCCCCAACATTTGACCGTATAAAGTGAAACTCAAGCAGTGAGGGGTTCTCATTTCCCACTGCTTGGTAGTTGAACCAATCGGGCTGTTACGGTCAGTTGTTCGTCCACTTCGTTCACTCGTTGTTACCTCTCCACTTGAGGTGGCAGCTTACTGACCGTTACTGCGGGATACAGTGAAACTCAAGCAGTGGGGGTTCTCATTTCCCACTGCTTGGTAGTTGAACCAATCGGGCTGTTACGGTCAGTTGTTCGTCCACTTCGTTCACTCGTTGTTACCTCTCCACTTGAGGTGGCAGCTTACTGACCGTTACTGCGGGATACAAAAAAGCAATAACATTCTGTTTAGAAATGTTATTGCTTACAAAGCAGTGCTACCTCATGCATAGAATAGCTTTGGAAATTATATTTTGTTTGTAGTTCTCGATAATATCGTAAAAGCTCCTCCAGCATAGCTAAATTTTTTTCTGTATGCTTGCCGAAATTATGCGGATGCCACCATAAATGATAAAAAGCTCCTGCCTTTGCAGCGGCAAGCATTCCTTCCTTAATTCGTCTTACCTTTAGTCCTTCTAAAATCCACAGTCGCTTGCAGTATGGTCTTAAAAATGCGCTCGAACGTACATTAACGAATCCTTCGTTCTTCATTTCTTCCAATCGTATTAAATGATTGCCTGTTATATTAACATAGCTGTCTAGCCATTTCATCGCACCCAATAGCCTATTTTTTTTTGTAAACTTTTTAGGGCTGTATAATGCGTGTGCTTCATTTCCTCTATAGCATACAAGTCCCGCTTCCAGACAGGCCTCGAAATAACTGCTGTTCACCTGATTGCGAGGGAAAACAATAGATTTCATAGGTGCGATATAATCTGCACTTATCATTGTTGTTGCCTGCAAATCTGCTCGAAAATTATCTTCTGTTTGACCATTCTCCAAGCAATAGTAATGTGAAAACGTATGGGTACCCACTTCCTGATGCGGTGTACAAATGATTGCTTCAATTAAGGATTTGCCAAAATGTAAAGAATCCTCTTGCTCATTTTCGCCTACATTGGCAAGCTGCAAATGCGCAGCAAAGCGTATTTGATCATATTTTACTGGGATTCCCCGCAAATAATGTGCCATTTCATCCTTCGTTTCTGCAAACAATAAACCCACCGTTGCCCACGTTGCATGAATGCCGTATTGCTCAAATAATGTAAGTATTTTAGGCAATGCATGGCGTACTCCATATAAATTTTCATCATATTGTCCACGTTTAAACACATCATGGACACCCCAGTTCAGCTCAAAATCCAAAGAAATAACGAACCCACCACTTTTTACTTTAATTGCTGTTTCCTCCACTTTTGCACGCCCAGTAACAAAGCACTGATTTTCGATTGTGCAATGAAACCAGAATAAACATCTACAACTTGTCCTCCAAAGCTAAGCTTAAATTCTCGAATATTTTTTATATCTGTCAACTCTCCCATATCGTACACCAAACAGCCTTGTTGCTTTAAATGCAATAAATTATGCCATAGCAAGAAGCGGTTAGCATATCGTATAGGTCGCTTTAAATGTGCAGGCATTGATGAAGGGTGACAAGTCGCCACATAATAAGACATGGCTTTATTAGCGTGGACAATATCCAGTCTATAGCATAGTGTTTGTCCACAATTGCTACGTGACTCGGATAATAACAAAGCTCCTTTGTTATTTATCAACGAAATAGACTCCATGTGAGATTTACTCAGTTGCTCAAGTTTTTTCCTTTTGGCAAAATTATTATAAAAGTGTTGAAATGCACGCAAATTCTCCTCTGATGGTTTTTCATATAAAAGCATTTGATAAGCTTCTTGCTGTGCACGGCGGAGCATTTTTTGATTGTTCTTCGACAATGCTGCATACATGGTACGCTCATTATCTGTTAGTCTAATATGAACAGTTTCGCTTTTGGCAAGCTTGCGACTCGGCACAAGTGAATGTGTATGACATACAAGGTTCATTGGCTTTCTAATATTGGCTGGTTTCTCTGCAAAATAAATATGCTGCATTGCGATATTCCATCGCTTACTTCTAATGGATAGAATGAACATCGCCCCCACTCTCTGTGTATTTTTCCACATGATTTCGCTCATAGCGAGCACATTTGAAATGTTTCATTCGAGAAATTCGTTTATAGCCTAGTTGCTGCAATCGTTTACGCCTTCGCCATTGCCAAATGCTTGCTGTTACCCAAAGTGTGTGTGCTGGTTTTATTTTTTGAAAGAAGGCTGTAATAATATCGATATTTTTATAGACATCATATGTTAAAAAATAGGTCTGCTTAGGCAAAGATTCAACAATGTGCAAGGTGTCTACACGCCAGTTATCCGTGTGCAATGCAAACGCAGGCTTACTCGTCTCCGCAAAAGAATCTTTGTAGATTGTATACCCCTGATAGAACAAGGAAATAATTACTTCCTGATCGAGATGTATGGCCTCTTGAATTGACATTTCCTCAAACAACTGCCCGACAGGTCGAAGTGGTGTTTCACTATCTGTGGGGGGTAATTCAAATAAATCTACTTGCTTAAAACGAAAAAACTTTTCTACGAATCGTTGTCCATATTCTAGCCAATCTTTTCCTTTTCCATACTTTACTAAATAACGCAATTGCCCAAGTGTATTACGTTTCCACTCCACCATCCGTTGGTTACGTTTTAACGTTTCCTTTATTCGTTCCTTTAGTGCAAAACCACTTTTTACAAGCTTTGCACGCCTCGAACCGCTGCTGACAATCAAATGCCTTGTAAAATCTATGCCTGAACGCCAATCAAACTTATAAGGCTCATAGCCAATGCTCATATCAAATTTGCTATAGCCCTCATTAAAGGAGCGCTTTATCATATGTTGATTCACAATACGACCGGCCCCAAATGAATTAAAATTCGGCTCGTGTCCAAGTACATAAGACACATATCGTCCTCGACAGCAAAACCCGTATGTGAAAGCAATCCACTGATTTTCAAACACCAAAGCCTGTATATCTACTTTCAACGCATCACCTGTAAGAAGTGTTAGATGCTCGAAAAACTCCTTTTTCTTTCCTTTCGTGAAACTGCTCGTATCTACCTTTTTGGCCCAACGTCTATCAAACAAGCTGAACATCTGCCACAGCTCATTCGGTTCCGGAATTTTACTACTCAAGGCGCCTAAATTTCGTAGCTTTCTTTCTCGTCTATCTACCCCATGCATCTTGCGGCGGTTATTAAAATAACTTGAAAAATCTATTTCGTTAAAGGCAAGATACGGTGTTATTACCCGAAAAATACTTGGTTGTATCTGCTTTTCAATGAAATATTGTTCAATTACCTTCGAAGATTCACCACTCTCCAATAATCCATGAAACGAAAAGATGAGATGGCGGTGCTTTTTTATTATTTCCTCAAACACAAAGGTTGCAGACGGTAATTTCCACTTATTACGCGCTACTATACCTGAATAATTAGCCGTATTTTCACCTGCAAAAGCATACATGACAACCCCCCATTGCTTTCGCACAGTGAATGGGAAAAAAGCGATGATATCGTCTTCTTTTTTAACAGCATATAACTCCACTCGCTCTTTATTTCCGATGAATTTCCACCAATTATAAAACCAAGCATATTCAATAAACGGATTATCATTATGTTCACTCGCTAAAATGTTATCCCAGATTTCCTTATATAATGTAAGCTCATCATCAGTTCTAATACGTATTAATTGCACTTTAATCACCTTTCTTAGCTAACTTTAAGACGGCCTGTTCATAAACATATAATGTTTTCTGGTACATCGGTGAGAATGTAAAATTTCTTAAAAAGCGACGTTCACTTGCATCTCCCATTTTTTGACGTAGTGTTTCATCTGTTAGTAATTGTGTCATTCTTTGTTTAAGCAATTCTTTATCATCACGGTCAATTAAATAACCATTGACGTTATCGGTGACTAGCTCTCTTACGCCCCCTACATTCGTTGCAATGATAGGGAGCCCAGCTCGCATAGCCTCGATAATTGAAATCGGTAGCCCCTCCCAGTCCGACAATAAAACGAATATTTGACTTCTTGCGAGCAGTTCTGTGACTTCTGTTTGATTGCCCAAAAACGCTACACGGTCTGTAAAACCTTTATCTGCAACATATTTTTCAAGTGCCGGACGTCGTGAACCATCACCGATAAACTGAATCCGCCACGGCACTTCTGTTAGTTCTATCAATGCTTCCAATAGTGCATCTTGCCTTTTTGGCACTTCAAAACGAGCAACCATCATAATCAGCGGATATTCTAGACTGTTTTTACTTTGTGTAACGCACTCGCTTAATTGCTCGATGCCATTATGAATCGTCGTTAATTTATGGGCAGGAGCTATACCTTTTGTAAGAGCTAGCTTACGATCATACTCAGATACTGTAATTATGGTCGTCGTTAACGGTTGCACTGTTTTTTCAAGCTGCCGATACATAAGTTTCTTTTTTGGTGGAACCCCGTCTGTAAAGCTCCAGCTATGGGCAGTAAAAACTGTGGGAATACGTAAAAATTTACCCACTATACGCCCAATGGCACCTGCTTTTGAAGAATGAGCCGCGATTACATCGGGTTTTATAATTTTTAAAGCAGATCTCAATTGCCACAGTGCCTGTATATCTTTCGATAAATGCAGCGCTCGTTGCATAGCAGGTATACTGATAACATTAATTTCTTCATCTTGCAAACGCCACAGCGATTCATCATATAAGCCCGTGACTATCGTTACCTCGTGAGCATCTTGTTTTAATTTTATTGCAAGTGCCTCTACATGCTTTTGCGCGCCTCCTACTTTATCCATGCGCGTTATGAGTTGAACAATTTTCAGTATCCATCACCTCCCCACTTTTTATTAGTAAGCACCTGTTCTCGCTAACACTACGACTAAGGTTTTGACAACGATTTTTAAATCCATCCAAAAGCAAAAATTATCAACATATTGAATGTCATATGATATTTTTTGCCCATGTGAAATAGTTGAGCGTCCGTTAATTTGAGCAAGCCCTGTTAACCCCGGCTTAACTTCTAAACGCCGTGACTGCAATGTATTATAAGCATTTGTTATTGTTGGCACATCTGGCCGTGGTCCGACAATACTCATGTCCCCTTTTAAAACGTTAATGAGCTGTGGAATTTCATCAATGCTTAACTTGCGAAGAATAGCCCCCACCTTTGTAATACGCGCATCTTGGTCAGTTTTAAAATAATAATCATCCGGTATGCCATCAGCACACATCGCAGGCATATTTACAGGGATTGCCTGAATGTTCATCGTTCTTATCTTCCAAATGATAAACCGCTGATGATCAGAGCCTGTGCGAATTTGTTTAAAGAAAATGGGGCGACCTGTGGTAGTTAATAAAATGAGGATTACCGCTAACATAAGAGGAATTGTTATTAAAAGTAAGAGTAGTGCCCCTACAATATCTAAAATTCGCTTCCCATACTGACCGTAAAATGTGATAGTCTCAGTTGCCTGCACGTGCAATACATCATCCTTTGCATTTTTTTAGCACTTAACTTTATATATTCATTTCGCGCACTAATAGAACTGTTTCAAGCAAAGCAAAATCACAGTTATTGTGAAAAAAAAGAAGTTATTTCAGATATGATTCTGAAATAACTCCTTTAAAATTTGCAGGTGAAAATGGATTGTTTTTTTAGTTACTGAGCTTTTGCGTTAACCTTGTACAATTTGAATTTGACATTCAATTTGTACATTGCCTTGTAACGCTTTACTAATCATGCAAGTCTTTTCTGCCTTCTCAGCTAATCGAAATATGCGCTTGTGCTCACGATCAGTTAGGTCATTGACAAGTATAGTGGGCTTATGAACGATTCGCTCGTATGTAAAAACACCATTTGTAACATCTACAAACCCTTCTGCTTGCATCGACAAATCCACCACAGGTACTTTTGAATTTTCTAATAGCGTTGCCAGTGTAATTAAATAACATGTAGCCGCCGCACCAAGTAGCATCTCGTCTGGATTCGTGCCAATTCCGGGTCCATTCATTTCCTGAGGAATAGAAATCTTGGTGTTCAATTGACTCGTAGATAAATCACCTGTACCATTTCTTCCCTCTGACCATTTCAAATTCATACGAAACATATGTTGAACCATCTACATCTCTCCCTTTCAGTCATGTGAATAATAGTATCGCCTTGTATTTATAACAAACTAGAATGGTGTGTTGTGGTGTGTTCCTATGAAAATAGTTAAAGTTTCTATAACAGACTCTCTACCGAAGCGGTTAGAGCTGGGACCCGAGCGATGGGGCGCATTTCCTGAGCGGTTAGAGCTGGGACCCGAGCGGTAAAGCTCTCTACCTGAGCGGTCACTGTGGCTACCCGAGCGATAGTGCTTCCTACCTGAGCGGTCACTGTGGCTACCCGAGCGATAGTGCTTCCTACCTGAGCGGTCACTGTGGTTACCCGAGCGATAGTGCTTCCTACCTGAGCGGTCACTGTGGCTACCCGAGCGATAGTGCTTCCTACCTGAGCGGTCACTGTGGCTACCCGAGCGATAGTGCTTCCTACCTGAGCGGTCACTGTGGTTACCCGAGCGGTAACAGCTACCCACCTGAGCAGTCCAACTACCACCCGAGAGGTGACCATTCAATTGGAAGGATAGTAAATGACGTCTATCTGAAGAATACCCGTCCTCTAACCAAAAGAGAGTCGGGCATCCTATTAATCTGTTAAAGCATAATTTTTCGTTGCTTCCCCATGGCGGCTTTTTTTCGTCGCAGTTTGATATTCTGCTAAACGCGCAGTTGTACGCCAGTAGTGATAGACAAGGCGATCGATCCACAGTAATGCTTCTACTTTCGACACCGCGGTTTCTAACTCTACCATGTTGCCAACAGAGTTCTCAAAATAAGCATTGCGTTTATCTCGTCGTTCAGCTGCCATTTCAGCCGATGTTTCCTGTAAAAGCATCGAAATCTCTGGGAGGCGGCTATCCTCATCTATAATGATCAGCACTTCCTCCAGCACTGTCAGCCATTTTTTCGTTAATCTTGGTTGTAATTGAAGTGTATTGGGATGTTGTTCACGAAGTGCCTTTGCCAAACGATACAAATGATCCAATGCATGTAACAGTGAAATATGCTTATAACGGTCTTTCTTAGATGTTGATTGTATGGCATCCATGAACAAACGCGTTTTTTCAATTGCCTCATCAATTTGATTTAACTTAATTTCAGCTTCTGTTGTTATCTTTTGCGTTTGAATGAGCGTCACAATAACTGTTGTTAATTCCCTTGTTATATCCTGGAGTGTATTAAATGAAACTTCCACAGCGACTCCTGGCACCTTTGCTACGCTATCATCAAGATTGCGCGTTAAATAGCTGCCCTTTTCAGGAATTATTTTCTCAATTAATCGTGCAAATGGCCGTGCAAATGGCACAAATATAATTGCACCTACAACACTGAACAGTGTATGGAATACTGCAATACCTAGTGTTGCATCGAAGCTATTATTAATGGTTATTGTCACAAATTCAGTTAGTTTAAACATGAGCGTGGCACCGAGTGTTACAATGATTGCTGTTGCAACGTTAAATAGCACATGCGTCATCGCTGTTCGCTTGGCCGCGGTTGAAGCACCAATTGCTGCAAATAGTGCGGTTGCGGTCGTACCAATATTTTGACCTATGACTAAATATGCCGCTTGTTCAAAGTCAATAGCCCCTGCATATAACGCCGTCAATGTAGCAGCAATTGCTGCACTTGATGCCTGCATAATGACTGTCATGATAAGCCCCAACACGATTAAAATGACTTTACCTCCAATTGTATCCGCCTGAAACGAATCAAATGGAATCATATCCTGTACAGAGGCCATTCCGCCTTGAAGTACATCAATGCCTAAAAATAATAAGCCAAAGCCTGTAAAAAGGCCCCCTGCTGCTTTAACATCACGAGGTGCTAATAATTGCACAAATACACCAAATGAAATGAAAGGCAGTGACATGGTTTGCATATTAATCTTGAAGCCAATTAACGAAATAATCCATCCCGTACTTGTACTCCCAATATTTGCACCTATAATGACCCCAATGGATTGTACAAATGTTAAGAGTCCCGCACTGACAAAGCCGATTGTAATCAACGTTGTCGCAGTAGAGGATTGCACTATCATCGTCATCAATGTGCCTGATAGTACCGAACTAATTGTGCCTCCGGTAAAACGGTTCAACCATTTTTTCAAAGCATCCCCTGCTAGCTCTTTTAAACCGTTAGTAAGCATCGTCATACCGAGTAAGAATAAACCGATGCCCCCTAATACATTAATCAAACTACAAACACTCCTTTTGTAATATTTTACAAATGTCATGAAAAATTAATAAATATTTACAAAAACAAATAATACTTAATATTACCATCTTTATATTTTATAGGATAGCTATGTTTGTTGCCCTTTTATGAAAAAAACAATTGACCTTAATTTATGGTAAAATAGAGAAAATATTTTTTTAGGAGATTTAATGATGATTTTAACAAAGCAAGAAGCATTACAAGCACTCAATAAAAATCAATTTATCGGTTTTACTATTTCAACAGGCAATATAATTATAAAGAAGGTCAATAAAACCGACTATAATATTTTTGTTTATGAAGAAGGTAATGAAAAACCAATGCATTATGTAGGCGCAATCATGAACGTGATGGCCACGATGAGCGACAAAGCTTCAAACAAGGATTTTATAATTGTAGAGGATCTACCTACGCAAAATACCGCTGAAGAAGCTTCTGAAGTAGAAACGGATGAAAAAACAGCAGAGCTTCGTGAAGACAAACGAGTAGTGTCTGGCTTTGAAGGTTTATATGAAATTACTGCGAGCGGTCGTATCATTACAGTTCGTGAAAATCGCCCGTTAGCTAGATGTAATGATGAGTATGGTTTTCATATCGTCCGTTTAACAAAAGACGGTGTAGCATCTAATCATAATGTATTTGAGTTATGGAAACAGGCATACCCTGAGTTAGAACAAACCAATTTCAAAGGTGCATTAAAAGCAAAATATGGCACTGGTTGCAAACTTTCTGACAAGCCAGGCGTTCACTTCTAAACATAAAAAATCCTCATGCCCAAGTAAAAGGCCAGACTGTCTACAACCTCAAAAGATTGAGGTTGTAGACAGTCTGGCCTTTTAAAAATAGAAGTACCTATATGAAACGATTGATTTCCGCTACGGCGGACGCTTTTCGCGGGCATGACTTCAGTCTCCTCGTCGCTACGCTCCTGCGGGGCCTTTAGCTCATGCTATTCCCGCAGAAGTCGCCGCCTGCGCTAATTAGACATGCTGACAGTTGACCAAATGGTGCCTGAGGTCCATTTAGTACATAAGTGGGAAGCTACTAGTGATTTTAAAAATCTATCCATTAGTAGCATCTCAGGTCTCGAAAATACTTAATGTTTATAGTTTTTTTCTATTAAATATAGAAGTATTATATGAAACGATTGATTTCCGCTACGGCGAACGCTTTTCGCGGGCATGACTTCAGTCTCCTCGTCGCTACGCTCTTGCGGGGCCTTTAGCTCATGCTATTCCCGCAGAAGTCGCCGCCTGCGCTCCAATCAACTAGTGTAGTCGATAAATAATTGAGGTGATGGATAGGAGGACCAAACATATAAATAATGAACGAGATCAATAAGAAATGCTGACATCGGATAATCATTGAACGTCCTATTTTGGCGCATCATGTGGAAGAAGTCGATCATTTACGTCATCAAAGTGACATGAGGCAAATCTATGTACGTCGCAAAGAAACGATTGAACTTGTAATTAAGGATGCGAAAGAAAAACATGGTATGCGTTGGCTAAATCTTGCGAGGGATTAAAAAATTGTCCATGCAGGCGATGCTTACTTTTACTGCCATGAATTTGAAAAAGCTAGTTAATCACATTCCAAATACCTTTTGTCGTTTTTAAGGTGCATTTCAAGCCGTTCACGCTCTTTGATTTGATTTTTTGTCATCATGATCATCATCACCTTAAGGATTTTTAGCAGGTTAGGAGCAGAATAGGATATCCGTAGGCGATACAAGTTGATTGGCGTGGAAGGCGCGACACTCCTGCAGGAACAGCACGTGGGGAAAATCCATTTTTGCGGCGACCCGCAGCAAAAATTAGTTGGAGCCGTGCCTGCGGAAAGGGAGCGCTTGGAACAGAAATCAACGGTTTCTTACGATTTATTCAAAAAGAAAAAGACTGTAGGCACTGAGGATTTTTATTTATATAAGCAATGGAAACATTACTAAATGCCATATATGTTCAAATTTTTGCCCTTTACACTGTATATACTTTGCCCATTCATTTTCTTGACGAGAAATCTTTTTCCATTTAAATAACCGACTAATCCGTACTCGTTCCACTTTTTCAAACCCTAACTTCATAAGTGTTCTTCGTTTGCGCCATTCATACCAATTGACAGTGATACATATCGCCCTTCCTTCTTGCTGCACCTGTGCTATTATTTTCGGAAATAGCTGAGTGGTATACGCTTTAATATACGTTGAATTAGGCGGAAGTTGCTGAGTAAAATCGATCGCTTCCTCTCGTATAAATTGGTCATGGCGCAAAAATAAAACTTGTTGTGTGCCGTCACCATAAAGCCTATAACCTTTAAAATATTGTGAAATGAGCTCTGATCGATTGTCACTTTCCAATGCATCCTGAATTGATATTTCCTGTAAATCCGTTGTTGTTTGACGTACATTACTCTGTAAATAATATAAGTCAAAACTGGTTACAGCTATCATGCGATTTATTCCTTTTTTAAAGGTCATAAACCAATCTTTCAGCCTGGCTTCTTTTAAAAAATATTGAAGCTCACCAAATCGATCACGTTTCAACTTTACCAGCTGATGATTATCACTTAATTTTCTTTTCAATGTATCATGCAATACCATCATCAGCCGTAAAACACGTTCTCTGGTTCCTTTAGTACTCATAACAAATTTTCGAGTGAAATCTATATGTGTATACCATTCAAATTTATACGGTTCATAACCGATGCCAAAATCATAAAAGCGATAGTTTGAACCATGTGCCTTCAGCATATTTGCTCTTTCAATTAAACGCCCAGGACCAAATATATTGAAATCAGGCTCATGGCCCATCGCCTGACAAAAATTCCGCTCTCTGCAACAAATATCTATTGTAAAACCAATCCAATGGTCTTCAAACACTAGATTGTCTACTTCCACACGAAAAGCTTTACTTTGTTGCATTGCTAAACGTTCAAAGAAAAGACGTGTTTGTTGTTTTGTAAACCTACTCTTATCAATTTTTTTGCGCCATCTTCTTTCAAACAGCTCAAACATTCCATCTAAATTTTCCGCACTAACCTCTTGAAATGTTAATTGCCCAAGTGACCTTAATCTTTTTTCTCGACGATGAATGCTCTTAAACTTCTTGTGATGTTTTTGTAGAAAAGCTTTTAGCTCCATTGATTTAAAATCTATATAAGGAGTCACAGTGCGGAAAACTGAATGGGGTAGTTGACGTTCTTGCGCATATTTTTCCATTACATAAGATGTTTTCTTACTTTCTAATAAACCATGCAAGACAAAAATAATTCTTTTATAGTTTCGTGTAAGTTCTTTTAATAAGAAATCCATAGCTTGTTCCTTCCAAATACCCTCAGCAATTACTTCCATATAAGTAGCATATCCTTGTCCTAAAAAGCTAAATTGATGGATACCACCAAACCGAACAAAACGGATGAAAGGGAAAAACGCTATACTGTCTCCTTTGTACTCGACAATGTAAATTTCTACATTTTCTTTGCTTCCGAGTGTCGTCCACCAAGTCGAAATCCATTCATATTCTATAAAAGGATTATCATTTTTCTCACGTTCAAGTATTCCTGACCAAGTGTCCTTATACGACTCTAGCTCTTCAATCGTTGTCACGAGTCTATACACTAACACGTCGTGTTTAGTCACTCCTTTTTACTTTCGCTGAAAATGCTTTGTTGTTTTCAAGCAAATCATTCTGAATGTTTATTTTTTCAATTGTGCACTTCATTAATAGACAATATATTCCTATATACAAAACATTAGAACAATTAGCCTAAACATTCAATAAGTGCTCATTTTGGTATGCTATATAGGCTCTGTCTTTTTTTTCGCAAGCTTTAGGCATCGTAAAAAACCTCCCAATTCAATAAAGAATTAGAAGGTTTTTCTACAAGTAAGTTTTATACCTCTACTAGGGCCGCTTGTTGTTCTTTACTTGCTTTTGCCATGTGAGAGGTAGCAATATAGCTTAAAGTCATGCCAGGCCCGAGTGTCGCACCTGGTCCTGGATAGGTTTCGCCCATAATAGAAGCCGAGCAATTTCCAGATGCATAAAGGCCTTCTATCGGCGTACCATCAGCCTTGACAACACGTGCTTGCTCATCCACTACTAAACCGCCCTTTGTACCAATATCACCTGGATATATTCGCAGAGCATAGTAAGGCGCTTTGCTCAATTCAGCTAAGTTCGGATTTTTCAACGTCGGGTCACCATAATAATTATCATAGGCACTATCCCCTCTACGGAAATCATCATCGTGGCCATTACGAGCAAAGTCATTAAAACGCGTAACTGTTTCTAGTAAATTCTCTGTAGGTACGTCCATCTGCTGCGCTAGTTCTTCAATTGTTTGTGCACTTTTCACAATACCATGGTCAAACCAACTTTTTGGAAATGCTTGCCCAGGAAATAACCCCGTAAAAATATATCGACTCTTTGCCGTTGCATCAATAAGAATCCAAGACGGTACAGCTTCATTCGTCTCCTTATGATGTGCTAGCATATTGTCTACAAATTCATGATAAGGGGCAGCTTCATTTAAATAACGTTTACCCGCATTATTAACAACCATCATATTAGGCACACCTCGGTCTGCTACTAGGAAGAATGGTTGTCCATTTGGATCAATTACTGAGGGTGCTCCCCAAACTTTATCCATAAGATCTAATGTTGCACCGATTCGTAAACCTGGTTCGATAATGTCTCCTGTCTGCCCGTCTGGAGTAGAAGTCCATTTGGTATCTGTTGGGCTCGGCAAGTATTTCTCACGATACGCTTGATTATGTGAAAAACCACCAGATGAAAGGACAACACCTCGCTTCGCCTCAATATACAGCTCTTGTCCCTCTCGTTCTACTAGTAAACCAACAACACGATTATTTTCAACAATAAAATCTTTAAACGCTGTTGAAAGCCAAAGTTCACCATTCGCCTCAGCTAGTGACATTCTTAGTCGTGCAATCATTGCTTCTCCTAAGGCTACTGGCTGACTCCCTGTTACTTTCGATTTCACTAGTCGAACGCCTAATTTCAACGCAGTTGTTTTACCAACCGTTGTACGTCTAATCATATTTACCTTATGGAATTCATAGCTATTCATCGTGAAGCCCTTAGTGGACATTGTTGAGCGCCGCATTGTATCTACTAAAGTACCCATCTTTTTTACATCAAATAAAAGTGGCTCAATCGAACGTCCTTGAGCGAAGCCCCCTGGTTTTTCAGGATAATAATCCGAATAACCTGTAGCATACTGGAAGCGCATATGATTCGTATGATTGTATAAAAACTTTAACATTTCAGGTCCACGTGTAATGTAAGCTTCTTTTAATGCTGCCGGTACTCGATCCCCAATAGTTGAATCCAAGTATAAACGAGCTTGTTCGTGTGTATCAGGAACTCCTGCACCTTTAATCACATGGTTATTTGGAATCCATAGCGCACCACCAGATAATGCAGATGCCCCACCATAATAATCCGTTTTCTCGATGACTAATGATTTCATTCCCTGTAGCTTTGCTGTCAGCCCTGCCGTTAACCCCGCTGCCCCTGATCCTACAACTACCACATCATAACTCGCATCCCAATTCATACACACATTCCTCGCTCTCATTAGTAGTTACTAAATCAATGAATCTGTATAACTACTAAAAGTATAGAATTAAACTAAAATTCAGTCAATTGAATCTACTAATTATTTTTCCAAATTATAACTCTGACTGGTTAGCAATCACATAGTAGACGTGAATGAAATAGAGCGTTTCATATCAGAGAACAATTAGAACATGTTAACGCTTTTTCCCAATAAAAATCCAAACAATATGGATAATACTATAAATCATTGGCAGGTAAAACAAACTACCACTTGCCCACGGAAAGCGTCCACCTGTAGCGAAATATACCTATGTGATAGGAACAATTTCTTTATTTTCTTTCATAATATTTGCCTTTTTGATATGAAATTGCTTCATTTATATGCATTTCACATAGTGTAATTTATTTTTAAAAATTGCAGCAGTTATCATATAAAACTCTAGTTTGCATATATTTGGTAAAACAGCTTAAAGATTATGATGGGGTGGAGGAATACTGTAGTTGAGTGCAATGATACTTGGTGGTTTTCTATTTTTCAGTGTCAGCGTAGGCGGGGCTATCGCTTGGATTTTTTCAAAGTTATTTCAGCATACAACTGAAGGTTTATCACTGTTATGTGGTGGATTTTTAGTGGGGTTGCTTGCGTTAGATATCATTCCAACTTCTTTTGACATGTACAAGTCCTTTAGCATAATTCTCGGCATAGTCATCGGCTATCTGATGTTTCAAATTCTTAGTAGCTTATTTCACCCTACTAATTCTCAAAATCCCTCCGTTTTCTTACTTGCATTCGCTATGATAATTCATACAATTCCAATCAGCCTCACCGTCGGAAATTTACTAGGGAATTCAGCCCTTGGCATCACCATTACCGCCTCAATCATTCTTCATCATCTTCCGGAGGGTTTTGCTTTTAGTACGGCTCTTCTTTCCCAAGGAGAAAAACTATGGCGGCTGTTTCTTTATTTTATAGGTTTTTCAATATTCTTTAGTGTCTTTATTTTAATCGGTCAATACACCAATTTGACCGATAAGGTACAAGGTATCCTAATGGGTGTATCCATCGGTTTGATTGCTACAACTAGTATTTCTGAATTTATCTTGCATCATATTCGAGCAGTGTCGGTAAGGTTATTTTTGACATATATACTATTGGGGTATTTTTTGAGTTATGCGTTTCATTTAATGATATAAAGGGGCGATGCTACAACCTATAAAATTTACACATCGTCCAATTCAATAAAAAATCAAACAATGTCAAAAATGACTTCGTTGGATCCAGGCTGTAGACAAACTCAAAAAATTGAGTTTGTCATCTTTTAAAATAGAAGTATCTACATTTTACCGTTGATTTCCGCTACAGCGGACGCTTTTCGCGGGCACGGCTTCAGTCTCCTCGTCGCTACGCTTCTGCGGGGCCTTCAACTCATGCTTTTCCCGCAGAAGTCGCCGCCTGCGCTCCAATCAACTAGTGTAGTTATAAATGATTGAGGTGATGGATAGGATAACGAACAATAGTAATAATGAACTTATTATTTACAGTACTTTTTCTTTTAAAAATAGAAGACTCTATATGAACCCGTTGACTTCCGCTACGGCGGACGCTTTTCGCGGGCATGGCTTCAGTCTCCTCGTCGCTACGCTCCTGCGGGGCCTTCAACTCATGCTTTTCCCGCAGAAGTCGCCGCCTGCGCTCCAATGAACTAGTGTACCCTATTCAATAACAACGAAAGAAAGCAGAATACAGTATAAATCCTATCCATTTCAATGCACAAGTTGTCCCTTATTGGCTCCATGTACGACGAGTAAGGATCATCAGAAAATCATTGAACGTCCTATTTGGGTGCATCATTTGGAAGAAGCCTATCATTTACGTCATCAAAGTGACATGAAGCAAACTATGCACGTCGAAAAGAAACGATTGAACGCATATTTACGGATGCGAAAGAAAAGCATGGTATGCGTTGGACGACCTTATAAGGGATTAATAAATTGTCCTTGCAGGCGATGCTTACTTTGACTGCCATGAATTTGAAGAAGTTAGCTAATTGGACATGGCAAAGTCCGAAAATGGAAGAAAATAGTTGAACGTAGCGTACTACTCTGTTAATAGAGTTATTTGTAACTACTATTTCTGATAAAAAATCAAAAGGTATTCGGAATGTAATCATTCCGAATACCTTTTGTCGTCAACCTAAATCCAACATTGTCAAAAATGACATTATTGGATTTTCTTTTTGGTTAAGAAATTCTATTCACATAGTAATATTTGTCTTTCAAAAGAACCTTTTTTTACGACACAACGATCGATTATTTCAAAGCCTGCTTCATTTACCATATTGTCAATTGTTTCAATAGTCACAAATAGGACTCTCTTTGCAATACGACGCGCTGATTTAATAATCATAAACTGTGAATCCACTGAAATATGTGTAAATAAATTATAAGGTAAATCAATAATTGCCACATCATAGCTTTCCGTTATTTGTGCTATATCGCCCATTAGCACTTCTCCTTGTAAGCCAAAGTGAGCAATATTTATTCGCGAGCCCTTCACAACAAGTGGATTAATGTCACGGCCAACAATATTCATATTCATGGACAATGCTTCTATTAAAACATTGCCGATACCACAACATGGATCAATCGCTCGTACACCTGTTGGATTCGGAATAGCAATATTAGCGACCGCTCGTGCAACCCGTGTACTTAAAGCTGTCGAATACATCTCAGGCTTTTGCTGATGCTTGAGCCAAACTGCCTCACCTTCAACATAATAACCAAAATACCAACGATTATTATGCCAAACAAGTCCAAATACAATATCGGGATTATCTAAATCTGGCTCTGCCTGTATACATAAGCCAATTTCTCGCTCCACCTGATGACGTTCATGCTGTTGAATCTTCTTAATATCCCCAAGGTCATTCTTATTTAAACATAATACTTTAAATGTACCTTCTCCTAATACAAGATTCTGTGCAAAATGGGCAATGTCTGCAACATGAGCTGCTTCGTATAGCACATCTAACCGACTACGCATAAATGGACTTCTACTCGGCTCAATTTTTTGGGGTGCTACTAGCATATTCGATGCTGTATCAAAGCCAAACATCGCGCGCATTTCTAAATGACAAAGCTCTCGCTCATTTATTTGCCACGCATACGTATAAAGATAAGAAGTAATCGTTTGCTCTATCATACTGTCTCCTCAAGTTCTTCAAGTAGCCCGAAAATAAAACGATACAAACAAACCAATACTTCTGCAAATGACTGTTGCTCACTAAATTCATCAAGCGCATTCAATGCAAGATTAATTTCCCAAAGTCCATCCTGCCCCGAAAATGCCGCACTATACGTCATGTTCTCATGTTGCAAATGTGTTATTAAATACGTATGTAATAACTCACCTTGCTTCTTTTGCAATCGTAGACCAAATAAGGCACTATACACACCGAATGCCTCATCAAATTCTAGCGCAAAGGAGTCCACGCGAATGACTGCTAGACGATCAGACGCCACATACATAAATTCATTCGCATGCTCTCTTAAATATTGTACGGCTCTTTCCAAGAACGACTGTGATTCTTCTGCTAGCAACTCTTCACTTAGCTTGTCGCATCGTTCTATCACATTAACATGTAAATAACCTAAATCCTGCACTGTCCGATTCAGCAGCAACCCATGTTTTTCTGCATACGCTTTTTCCACATCCAATAACGCAAGGTCAACCTGCTCATTCATCAATAATTCCATTTGTTTTTTTAGCAATTCGCCAGCTCCAATCAATTACGCCAATGGCTTTATCTTCATTCATTCCATATCATCTCATCATCTATAGAGGTGTACATTTTCTGTAGCTGTCACTACGCTTTTGGGACAATAACATAATGTGCTGAATAAAGATAAATTTATCTTAACCATCAGTATAACTTAGTTTGCATAACAATATGAAAAATATCGGGTGTTACTGGTAGCGAAGATTCTTTTTACCCTATACTTTCACGTTGTGACAAAAAAGATTTCCCTAGTATACATTGTTTCAGATTATTGATAGCGATAAAGTAACCTAGCAAAAACGCAAAAAAGGTGATGTGATGGAGTATCCTCCTTGCACATCACCCTAACTTTATTTAATTGTTGCTGCTATGGGCATGGAAATAAAGCCATTTCCCAAAAACTTGCTATTCCTCTTCGCTCATCGTCATTAACGTAAGCGACAGAATTTTAGAAAACTGTGCACGTGTCAGGTTGCCTTTAGGATTAAATTTACCATTCGCACCATCAATAATACCTAATTGCTGTAATAACCCAATCGATTCTACAGCCTCCTTGCGCATCTGATCCTTATCAGTAAATGTATTATTTTTGCTAGCTTTCGCTACATCAAACTCCATTCCTTGCAAGTAGCTTGCAGTTACATACGCCATTTCCTCACGTGTTGCTGGTTTATTTGGCTCGAAATTATTGCCATCAAAAATATCGATTAAGCCATACTCTTGTAAAATCGCTACTTCTCTTGCACCCCAAAACCCTTGCATATCATTATATGTAGCAGGTCCTTCATAATCTTCATTTACATCTAGACCAGATGCACGGAAAATCATAGCTGCTAATTGACCACGCGTTACTTGACCATTCGGATTGAATGTTGTGTCAGTAGTACCGCTTACAATCCCTGCTTGATAAAGTAATTGGATATAACTTTCAGCCCAATGTCCAATAGTATCTGTGAAATATCCACCTGGCTTTAATTCAAAATCTGCGCGATTAAAGACCATAATTAAATCATTCAAATCTTGACCGCTAACAGCTTCCCATTTACCACCTGTATATATTTCAGCTGTAAAGGAGTTGCCGGATTGTGTAATTTTCATTTGAATAGAGTCTCCGAAAAGTTTTTTATACTCTTCATAGTTCTCTTTAAATGCCTTTTCTCCCTCTGGATATAGGTTTGTCCCATCCTCGTAACTTTTCATCAGTGCTGCTAATGAAAATTTTACAGTAATACTATTACTAGTTGATACTAGTGTCAGATGATCATCTGAGAATAGTTTGGAAAGTAAAAACATTTTATAGATATCTTGATAGGACATCGATTGTACCTGACTAGTGTTTGTTGATGCCACTAACAATTGTTTATTGACAATTTTTGTAACATCTACATTCTCCTGTGCTTGTGCTTGGAGTCCAAATCCTCCTGTTAAACATGCAATACTAAGTGCTCCAGCTAACATCGTTTTTTTCATTTTTCTTGCCCCTCTCTTTTCATAAATTTAGTGTACTAAAACAACAGTTAGTAAATCTATAAAAATATGTAAGTACTGTAAAAATATCAAAAAGTCCTATTCTTTACTACAAAAAGGACTTCCGAATTATTCATCCAAATCGCAAAACCCATTAGTAAAGCACTATTATTAAATAGGTTATTTAACCCAATGTGAAATCGGTATATTATCGTGCTCTCCTATGTTTTCGACTAATAGGTGTGCCCTATTTAAAGCAAACAAGCGAATGAGCATAGAAACCTTTACTGTACATATAATTTAGTAGTCAGTTGAGACGTATATGGTTTTTCGATTTTAATGTGTGCTAGCAATAAATAATTGTAGGAGGGCTTGTATGGTTACAACCCCCGGCATTGGGGATTTACGTTATGGGACGCAATCGAATGGGACAAAGTTTTTCACTTTGATTGTCGAAGAAATAACATGGGAGCTTGTAGACGGTATTTTTATTAAGGCATGGGATATAACGGTTCCACACCCGGTCCTACTATTCATGTCTACTCTGGGGATCAAGTCTGTATTCGTGTTATTAATCGCTTACCTGTAAAAACGAGTGTGCATGGGCATGGTTTAATTGTTCCGAATACGATGGACGGTGTGCCTCTTATCGAACCTTCCCCGTTTATAGAACCTGGGCATTATTTTGACTACCATTTACAATTAAAAATCCATCTGGCACATATATGTATCATTCTCATGTAGATGTTGCGGTGCAAGATGCGGGGCTGTTAGGTGGCTTCATTGTCGAAGATCCAACACTACAAAACCTCCCAATGTATAGAAATTATCTATGTTTACTGGAAGAATGGGCGATTGGTGAGCTACCATGGGAGGGATTTGACAAAAGGTACGTATCCCTTAAATTTTGTCAAACGAGTTCGTTTCGGCAACATTCAAATGAATCACCATCCCATGCATCTCCACGGTCATCAGTTTAGCGTTGTAGGAGCAGATGGTTTCCCAATTGCTGAACACACGCAAATTTGTAAAAATACGATTCTCGTGGCTTCCGGCGAAACATGAGATATCAGCTTTCAAGCCAACAACCCTGGCATCTGGCCGTTCCATTGTCATATGCCACACCATGTCACAAATAATGGAGCACCTGGTGTTGGGGAAACGAAAGTTGTCTAATAATCTCTTATATATAAGTAGAAATTTAGATAAAAAAAAGAATCTGCATACTTTTTACGGATCACCGGTAGGAGTATCGCAGATTCTTTTCTTATAACAAAGCTCGTCTTTGTTGGATAGTAATATATAAACCTAATAATCGGTCAGTGGGCATCATACCATTTTGTAAGTCTTTTAAATGTGATTCTTGAATGATTCCACTATTGACCGCTTGCGCAATATATTTTTCTGTTGCTGTTCGCATAGCTGGTGATGCAGGATTCCATGTTTGAGTCACCTTTATTTCCTCCTTTTTATCTTCTACAATTAGTTGTACCTTCATTTTGCTATTACTCGGTACGATTACAACACCTTCTAATTTGTAGCCAGTGGGCATTTTCCAAGATGATTTCACCTCAAAATGAGGACGATCGATAGAACCCGCCCAATCTCCTCCCCATGTAATACCAAGTTTTCTGGCAATACCTCCTACTTTATTTAACGTCATTACATCATACAAAGATTGAGGGGGACTAACAGCAAGATCCCAAGCTAAACGTGATTTATGATTGCTACTTAATGTCCAAGTAACAATCTGACCTGGTCGAGTACGCCCTTGCGCATATAAATAATTTTGCCTTGCTTGTGAGCGATATGTTTCTGTAATGAAGATGTTGATGACGCCAGCCTTGTAACACTCCTGGAATAATAAACGACATGCCGATTGTGCAGGAGGTAATAACTCAGCTAAGTCTCTACAGGTTGCTGTTACGCTTGTACTCATTTAGTGTCCCCCTCAGCAGTTTTATCCTTCACAATTGCTAAGATATTTTTAATGAAATTTGGTGTGGGTAAACCCATCTTTGTACCGTTTTCAGTAATTGAAATAAATTCAAGCACACAAAATGCAATCGCTGCACCATCGCCTGCATACTCGATACCAGGCACAACAACAGCCAATAAATACACAGAACTAACTAGCATTAAGTAATAAACTTTACGTATGATGCCATTGAACCCAATACGACTATTTAAATTATGATTAACAATACCGGTCAAAATACCAGTCATATAATCAATTGCCATAAACCCAATTAATACGGTTACCGCCATTCCCAATCCATCCACAGAATAAGATACAATTGTGCCGATAACGCCACTCATTGTTGCAATCCATCTGTCCATTACAACACTTCCTTTTTTAGTACATAAATAAAAACCCTCCACAACTACGTGTGGAAGGCACTTGTTAAAAAATTAGATAAAAAATAACGCTCGCCTTATGACTGCGTTTCTGGTTGTTCTTCTATTGCTGTTGATGGTAAAACACTGATGATAATATGTTTATTAATAATGGCCCCACCAATATTTACAAAGTTAATTTTCTGATCGTTTAATGTGACGGTAAATGCTGTTGCATCAAACTCCGCATTCATTAGATTTATTGCTTTTCCATTGTTTAGTTGTACTTGATAATTCATATTAAAATCTCCTTTTTATTTAAGTTCTAAATAACCTTGGTCTTCACCAAAAAGTCTTACATATAGCCTTTTTGGATTTGTTGCTGTCGATAACCCAAAACCTAATCCACTCGTATCAGTTTTTGCTACATTTCCGTAATTACCATCGACAATTAAATCGCCATCAGTTCTCACTCCATTAAGAGCACCTAAAACAAGAGTGTCATATATATGTCGAATAACCCCACCAGTTGCCCCACCAAAACTAATCATTTTTGGTTCGTGGTCAGAATAATGGCTCCCTATTCTAAGTACTTTTCCTATCTGAACATCATCAGAAATATTAATGTTAGCCGAATAAATATTTACACTGTTTAATGTACCAGTGTGAATAGAACCTAGATTACCAGTAATGTCAGACAATACATTTACTGCACCAATTAAATTAACCTTAGATGCTTGAATAGAAATGGTCGTCGAGGTTTGGTTGATTAAAGATGCAATTTTATTACCAGTATAGTCCATCGTACTAACTTTTTGACTGATTTGATTCGCTTGTTGCGTAATGCTACTTTCAGCGTTACTTACACGTGTACCTATACCACTGATTTGCATTTGCTGGCTAGTCACTGTTGACTGTATTTGTGAAGCAGTTTGAGAGACAACGGAAACGTCATTACGGACGGTTCGAATATCATTATTAATCGTTACAACTTGGGCCGATACTTCGCTACGTATTTCAGCTGCAGTTTGAGTAATACGACTACTTAAGTTGTTATTTAAGTCTGTTACGCTTTGTGTAATGCTATCAGCACGTATATTGATAGCTGCAATCGATACGCCTATTTCTTCAACCTCTAAGTCAATCCGGTCGTCTGTCTGCTCAAACTTTGAACGATAACGTTTGTCATTGGCATTAATAGTTGCTCGTTGATTTAGTAGTGCATCCACAATTGTTTTAGCCTGTGTATTTCCTACATCAACTTCAGATTCACTATAATCACGCTTTGTTTTTTTGCTTATAATACGTGTTTGGTATTCGAGCTGTAGGTCTTCATGAATGAGCCAAACCATATCTCCCACATTACCATCTACTGTAGTCACCTTTACTTTGATACTTGTCTCAGGTGCTGCAGGTAGCTCACTAGCTAAACGTGTTGTCATATCTTCAACAGTTTCTATGTTCTCGTCATGGATTGGATCGGCAATACGTATTCCGATTCTTGGTGAACTTGCTAATGGCGAGGTATAAGTAATATCAATGCCATTAGCCCCATAGCCTCTAATTTGAGTTTTTAAACCAGCTGAAGGAATACTATAAGATAACGTCTCGATGTTATGTCGATAACGGAACTGCAAGTCATTGTCTACGCCTGTTTTTTTGGCGAATCGTATAACCTTATTCGGCAAAATTTGACGCTCGCATTCAAATACGGAGCAAAGATGCTCAATCAACACAATAGGATTAGCTTCCCCAAAGTTCGGAAGTAGCTGATAACCCTCAACATCCACATTCATAAAAGTCCAACCAGTACCATCAAGGATAAACGACATAAAATCATTCAAAGTCCTTGTCCCACCATGAATGCCATATTTGAAATCGTCTGCTAGTGAAAAATAACTGTGAACAGCAGTTGCCTTTTTTGTGAATGTGTCGCCACTAAAATCTTTCACAACATATTCATGGCCATCCTCGTCTTCTATCAAGGTTTCAAAGTCTAGCAATTCATGTCCTGGATTCTTTTCATGTAAAAAAGAGCTAAACGAGATGCGTAATGCCCCGTTCAACTCTTCAAATTTTTCGTAGTTTGTTTCCAAAAGAGGTTCTGTTCGTGAACCATTTGTGACAATGAGCAAGTTACATCACCTTCTTTATAATAAAAATACGCCAATCCATAAAGAGTAGCGCTTACTGAATAATATAGGATGATTATAGTCCTTTAGTATTCATTAAAATATACTCTTCCACAGATTGTTTATAGTCCTGGTTCGTGATGTCATTGATTACATACGTATCATTTGTTTTTGGATTTTGACCACCTGACATGATACGTTCTGCTGCAATACGAACTACTACTTGATTTATCATTATAAAATACCTCCTACTTGGCTGTCTGTTTGTAATAAAAGAATATCTTCCTCTAATTTTTGAATGCGTATTTGTTCCTCAGTTAACTCAGGAACAGGGTATAGCTCAATTACAGGCTCCAAAGTCTCAGGATTGATTTCTTTGAGGAAGCATTTTGTGTGGTCGATAGAACCATATGGAATGTCGATATATCCAATTGTACCCCAATCTCCATGAGGGATTACATCTCCCTGCGCTTCTCCTGTCTGATAAATAATTCGTCCTTTCTGTCTCTCAAATACTACACGATTGTTCATTTCTGCCATGATGTGTTGGCCTCCTTTTAATTTTATCCCCATGCAATCCAGTTGAAAGTAGCTTGTGATATAGTCACAGGCAATTTCAATCCGTTTGCAAGTTTTATAGTTTTTAAGTTAAATGTAGTAGGTTGCGCGTTAGTTCCTGACCACGAAGCTATTTTAGAAGAGTCTACACCCATGCTATCTGTGGCTTTTCTGTACGTAGTTGAGAAAAAGTTTGTTCCATTACCGTACCAAACATAAATAAGTGTTGGCTCAAATGAAAGATTTAATATCTCAATATAGTGTGAATTTACATTAGCTATAGATGCTAAATATTAGAAACTCATAGTGTTAGAGATAGTAGTGTAAGTCCCTGTAGAATACGGAATACCTGTTGGAATAGCTACTATGTTAGCTGCTATTGTTGCGAACTCAGCAGTAGTACTTGTTTGTACACCCATGTAAGTAGTGGCGTTCGCAACTAACGCCTTACCACTACTTACAGATTGAAAAAGTGTGTCGTACTCTATATCTGTCATTAATCTGCGCCAAGGTCGCCATCCAGTTTCCGACCATGCTCTATAATAAACATTGTTATCCGCCACTGTCGTAAACCTTTGAATACCATAGTTAGTACCTCTAGGGTTAATGCATTCTAATACACCCCAAGAATCAGGTGGTGTATTGGTAGCTAAACGTTCCCTATCTGATAAATGTACCCCCAAGCAAGGTTATCAAAGTTAATCGCTCCAGTAAGAAACTCATCACTATACTTGAGTACAGTTTTATTCCATTCTGAGCGCTCTCCACTTTGAATATGCACTTCTTTATTTCCGATATGATTATTAGTTTTAGTATTCAGACCTTTTACCGATTCTGCTGTTGCACCTTTATCTACATCACCTATCGTTAAATCATTGACAAGTGGTGTTTTCAAGCCTTCTAAATGTTCCTGAAGACTAGGCGCTAAGGTCTGGTAAGCGATTTCACCTGTGTAAGCCATGTTTGCGTTTCCCTCGTAAAATAGTTTTAATTAATCTCCATATGCTTGCCAGTCGTATAATGCACCGTTAGGCGATTCTACTTGTAGCCAGAACTCAGTGCTATTTCCACCGCCATTTCCCTGATATTTACTACCGTTATCATCTACATAAAGGTTTATCTCACCGAAAACAATAGGAGAGTTGTAATAAACAGAACATGACCTATGCTTATCACTTGTAAAACTATTCCTTTTAGCCACTATAGCTCTAGGCGTAAATCCTAAGTTGGCAATTCTAATGTAACCTGCTGCATATCCGGGTCTATTAGAGGTTACAGTAGTCGTACCTGAAGACTTTTTTGCCCCTACTGGAATAGCTCTAATATTAGCCGCCATCTGTGCGCCTGTAGCTGTTGGACTTGTTGTAACTCCTTGCTCAGTGATGGCCGCAGCTACATTTGTTTTTACATCACTGGCAGATTGCTTTAAATCTTGTATAGAGAACCACTTACTGTCATACCCCATAAACACTACATTCGTTTGGTCGTGTACAATCTGAAACGGTGTGTTATTCTTCTTGAACTCTAAACCGTAGTCTACAGTAGAGCTTGCGTTCAACTGTATAGAAGCACTGGAAGAAGTAGCAGAACCGGGCACAATCATTTCAAACGTCGGAACACCTTTAGTAATAGACAAGTTACCGCCCATCCCTAATGCGCCTGCCATAACGTTGTTACCTGTTTTCGTTACAAAGCTTGATGTCTGCGGTGTCCACGGTTGAGGCAATGTACTTGGTTCACCACTCTTTGTAAATTCCGAAAGGTTAATCTCATTAAACTTTACTTGACCTTGGTCAGAGTATACTTCTGCATATACTTCCATAGAAACAAACAAATTGTTAGAAGTGCCTGCTTTTTTATGAATAGGGAAGTACATTCGAGTAGCTTCAAACTGCACATCACTTACGTAAAAACAACTAGCAAAGGCAGGTGATATACTAATTATCTCCATTTGTTTTATAAACGATGTTGCACCAGATTTACCTATATTCCATATCACGACTGCGGAACCTGCTGAATTGCCTACATTGTAACCGCTTGTTATAGTCATTTTTACTGCTCCCATGAAGTTTGCGATTGGAATGTTAATATATGCGTATTCCTTAGCAGCAGGGTCATTATTCCAAAGGTTAGCATTAAATGTTAACGATTTTTTGAACCAATGTTGACCTGTGTTATCGATTGTAGCAGGGCTAAGAGCATTGGGCTTAGGTAGACCATCAACTACAGTTTCAACCTCAGCCACACGTGCAGTAACTTCTGTTAAATCAGCTGGCGGTCCCTGTGGTCCTTCTGGTCCTTGAGGTCCTTGAATACCTTTTAAGGATTCAATCCATTCTTCCATCGTTCCTTCGAACCCATTCTCTACAGCTAGGTCGTATGCTGATTTACCTTGCGGACCTTGAATCGGACCAACATTCTTCCAAGTATTCGAGTTGTCCTGCCATACATAAAGATCACCATGAATCATGTAGGCGTCACCAGGTGATCCAGTAGTCGGTAAATCGCTCTCACTCAATAACTCACCGATAATATTTACCCCTGTACCATCTTTACCATCAGTTCCTCTCTCGCCCTTGTCACCTCTATCACCTTTTCCTCCTTTTTCAGCAAGCAATTGCCAATGTGCATTAACGACTAATGGAGGAGTAGGAGGTGCATTTCCTTTGGTGTTTTTTAACGTAATAAAGCTACTACCATTTAACGTTACAATGTTATTGGTAAAATATTGAACCTCATTGTTGTATTCAGATTTTGGGCTTAACTGATTAACATAGTTCTGCATTGTAGTAACCGCATTAAGTGCATCCTGTGTGGCATTTTGAGCATTTTGAATAGCTTGATTTGTGTTGTTAGTAGCGTCATTTGCACTTGCCGTAGCAGTATTAGCACTTGTAATAGCGCCATCCAACAGCGTTAGAGTATTTGACACGGTCTGTAGAGCCGTTTGTAAAGCTGTATTATTTGCATTAATCGTCTCTTGTGTAGCTGCTTCATTAGCTGCAATAGCCTGTTGTACGGCAATATTCGCATCATTTACAGCCTGATTTAGTCTCTCTAACAGTTCATCTACTTCACCACCTGCTAGAATATTGATTTGTATCTGCAGGTTCGTTAAACCTGTAATGATACGATTCCAGTTTTCGTTTATTTTATTCCGTTCTGCTCGACTAACTGGCGAGCCCGTTGTGTGTAAACTTATAACCACTTTTCCACCTTCTTTACATATATAAAAATCTAAAATTAAAAACGATACTGTAAACAGTACCGCCTGTAACCTGAAAGCTATTCTCTCCAACTGCCAAGCTGAGTAGCTTTTTATTTGTTTGTTTTAAAGCGGATGTACCGTTTTTAAATGATTGAATCCCTCTTAAAATCAATGTATCTGTACTACCATTTATTGATCCGTTAAATTGATAGGTTTCGCCGGTTGTACGATTTGTTATTGTGACACTATTGCTGAATGAACCTATTAATATGATTTCAAGTTCATGTTGCCGGGGATCAATAGCGACATTACCGTAATTTTCAACTGTAAAGTTATTGCTACTAAATGCGTAAGATAGGTCATCGTCCCAATCAATCCCCATGCCCCATTGCCACTTATCGATGTCCCATTCTTTTAGGTCACTTGTTGTAGCCACTGATTCAGCGTAGAGATTTTCGCATATAAATTTAATTTCTAATTCCCCAACTTTCCGTAACAGCTCATTTGGAGAATAACTTTCAGCTAATCGTACTTTCCAACGCTTACCTGGTTCAGCGTCAAAGATAATATAAAAGTGCTCTTTTCGGGCAAACAATGCATTTATGTCAGCAATAAACAATTTAAAATCATGATAATCAAATGCTTTATACATAAACTTCGCTGTAATTGTACGTCCGCCAAAACGCGTGTTAGTAAAAATTGCTCCATCACTACCATCCATTACAGACGATTGATGCTCTATTGATACGGAAGGGATAAAATATTTTAATAATTTCAAACTGTAGTCGCTCATCAATAATTCACGACCATCCTTTAAAATCATTTTCATATATGATTCAACCCCCTTGTCAATGCATGGATACTTGCATTGTTATACTGTCTGCCGCTGACTACATCTACAACTGATTCACCTAGAACTTGTCCATCTAAAACTGATTGTACAATAATAGTTGAAGGTCCTAAATTTTGTGCTACGGCGTTGTTCTTAGATTTTTGTATTGGCAATAAGGTAGGGGATTCGGGTACAACACTATTCGCCAATCGTTCACTGACATTTGTAGCTTTATTCATAATTGAATCGAACCCATTAACTATTCCTTCGCCAACGTTCTGCATTAAAGAAGAAGTTGGATTTATATCGAAAACTTTTTTAATTGTCTCCGACACATTTTTCACAAGATTATTTGCTGTTTGCTGTAATGCTGACTGCATCCCCTTCATTCCATCTATTAAACCTTGAATAGCATTCTTTCCTATATCGTTCATTGAACCTAATATTTCGCCGGTACCAAAAACGACTTCTTTTATTTTCCCTTGCCATTCAGTATTTAAAGTGGACAATTCGGTGTTTGCCGTATCACGTAAAGCTTGGATTTTTATTTTTGTTTCAGCTTGTAATGGCTCCAACTCCTTAATCGCTGCTTCACGAGCTATTAAAAGTTTCTTTCCATACAACTCTTGATATTCCAGCAATTCAGCATCCGTCATTCGATTAAGGGCTTCTAATTGTGCTAGAACACTAGGACCCATTGCTTCAAGTTCATCGATAATAACACTTGATAATCCACGCAACTCAAGTTGCGATAATTCAATTCGCCATTGAGAGAGTGCACTCACTTGCTCACTTAAATTTTGAGTTAAGCTAGATGAATCTACTGGTTCGGCTATCTTCACTTCATCAAATAGTCCAAAGTATCCTTTAATGCTCTTCGTGCGACTATCCAATGCATTGTTATACGCCTCGTTGAGCTTCTGTTCCTCATCTAATAGCTTTTTATTAATATCCTGTGTTTGCTTTAAATAATCATTATTAATTGATTTAATTTTTTCGCTAATTGCTTTTTTGGTATCATAGAACTTCTCTTCATAATAAGTACGTTCCTCTGTACCTGCTTCATACTGTGCAAGATAATTCTCATAAATCTTCAATTCATCTGCGAGCGATAGTGTGTTATATTTCTTACGTTTATCAACGTATTCCTTTTCATTTTCGAATTGAGCTTTAACCATTTCAGAATACGCTTTGTTGAACGCCTTTAAAGCATTGGTCTTTTCTTTAGTTCCCTCTTTAAATATTGTTGCACTATAACGCCAAAACTCGGCCTCTTGCTTTGCTGTCATTTCTCCAGCAGCCTTTTGAGCCTCTACGTATTCCTTCAAAGTTTTGAATTTTGCATCAACTGAGTTAGAGTCGATTTTTGCAATTCTTTCAGCGTATTGTTTTGTAATAGTTTCACTATCTTTCAAGGATTGTTCTTCTATCTGCTTAATTTGAGCTATCTGATCTACGGTAAGGGCGATTTGTTGTTTTGTTGCATTGTTTTTAATCGTAGCAATTTTGTCTGAAGCTTTTTGGGATATTTCAATTCGCTTATGCTCAGCCTCTTTTTGCAATGCTTCAATTTCCGCTGCATTAGCTTTTGTAGTATTACTAATAACTTCTTGGACTTTTTGCATTGCCTCTTTAGTAATTGATAAATGCTGTGTAATATTTGGTATGGCAGCCTCAGCTAATTCCTCAGCCGCTTTTCTAACTCCTTCACTTCCTTGCTCGATCCCGATCGCTAAACCTTCACCCACACCTTTACCAATTGGTATCATGACACGTGATGGAGAATTGATTTTCAATTTTTTCTTTGCCCAATCTGGAATAAGACTAGCTAATTCCCCGATTTTCTTTTTTACTCCATCGAACATATCTCCAATACCACTAATCAAACCGGAAACAATGTCTTTACCGATTTTTTTCAAACTTATGCCAAATAAAAAAGCTTGTGCTTCATTCCATTTTGTCTCGATTTTAGTTTTCACTTCGCTCATTTTATTACCAACAGCCGTTTTCATTTCATGAATTTTATTTTCAGCTGTTTGCTTAATGTCATGTACTCTATTTTTAGTAGCCGTCCATGCGTTGTTCCAGCCATCACTAATTGCCTTGCCGAGTGCTTTGGCGTCACTTGCAACATTTTCCGTGTATACCTTCCACCGTGACTTTATTTCACCAGTTTCCCAGTCTACCTTATTGACATGTTCTTCCGCTTGCAATTGTGCCTCACTTACAACCTTTTGGTGCATATCCTCTGCGTTAGCAACAGTTTCATCTCTTTTTCTCTCTGCCTCATCAATAACTGCTTGTGCCTCTTCTGCTGACATCGTACCTGTTTCATCTCGTTGACGAACTGCCCATTTATTCGTTTCGTTATATTGTTCTTCTGCTTCCTTCAGAACCTCATCTTTTTGCTTAAGAGAGTTTTTCACAACTTCAGCTGCTTGCTCTGCTGTAATTTTTGAAGCCTCACTTTTTAAGCTTTCTAGAATAATCTTTTGCTCAACTTCACTATCAGAAAGATGTTTAATTGCGTTCTCAGTCATCGTTTGTTGAATAAGATTGATTTCTTGTTGCTCATCCTCTGTAATCCCTCTATTGTTTTCTGAGGCATTTTGATAAATTTCTTCAATCCTCGCCTTACCACTTGTTATAACCAGTTGTTGCTTAGCTTGACTTTGTGCAACCCGTTCTAAAATTTTTGCTTCTTGTTCTTCAGTTAAGGCATCACTTTGAGCAAAATGATTTTGCATAGTCTCTAATTCTTGCGCATGATCAGATTGCATTTCGGTTAACACTTGATCGCCCATCTCGTTATAAATACCTACCATATTGGCAGCCATTTCTTCTGTTACTGCTACACCGGACCAAGCCATTTGGTTAAGTGCTACTGTCGCCTGATCAGATAATTCTAGGAAACTCCCAACTGATTCTGCGGTCGAATCTGATACTTTATCTTTCCAATCCTCAACTTGAATGGATGATTCATTCAGTTCACGACCAACTACTAACGCTGCTATCCCAAAACCTGTAAGCAAGGCTGCTGCTATCCCAATTGGCCCTGAGATTAATGCAAATGCCGCGCCAAATGCTGTTGTCGCGCCACCTGCTGCACCAATCGCCATAGAAAATCCACCTACAGCACTGATAATGGAACCAACACTGGATATTAACGTTCCTCCAACCACAAGTAAAGGACCAATCGCAGCTGCTAAGCCACCAATAATAACGATTGTTTTTTGTGTTTCAGATGATAAATTACTAAATTTCTCTATCCATGGTGCAATGACATCCATTACTTTAAGCACCATCGGTATTAAAATCTGACCAATACTAATACCAATATCTACAAGCTGATTTTTCATGATGGTCATTTGCGATTCGGTTGATTTGTAATTTTGAGCAGCCTCGTTGGATAATGCTGTATTATCTTTCCACGCTTGCGAAGAGGTATCCACTGCAGACGATAATAGGCCCGAAGCATTTGCCATACTTAATAGCACATCTGTTTCGTCGCCTTTAACACCCAATTCTGCTAGAACACTTGTTAAGTCGGCGCCTCCTTCTGAAGTCTCAGCTAACCCTTTCACTAATGCATCTAATGCTGAAACAGCGTCCGTCTCGAATGCCTTTTTAAAATCAGCACTCGACATATTTGCTGCTTTTGCAAAACCAGATAAGCTCTCTCCTCCATCACCGACAGCTTTTTGAATTTTTTGTAGAACTGTTGTCATGGCAGCTCCACCAGTATCAGCCTGGATACCTAAACTAGACATTGTCCCAGCAAGACCCATGATTTGGGCCTCTGTCATGCCTAATTGCTCACCTTGTTTAGCAAATTCCATGCCCATTCCAACAATGTCAGATTCGGTTACCCCCATCTTGTTACTAAGCTCGATGACAGATGAGCCTAATCGGTCAAAATCCCCCTGGCTCATTCCAACGATACCAGCAAAACGTGCGAATTCTGTTGCCGCTTGCTCCCGCGTCATGCTTGTTGATGCACCTAAATCAATAACCGTACGTGAGAAAGATAGTAAATGATCTTCAGCTATCCCCAATTGACCAGCTGATTCAACAACTCCTGCTATTTCAGTAGCACTTACTGGTAACTCCTTAGCCATACTACGTATGCCGTCTTCAAGCTTTTTAAAATTTTCTTCACTCGTATTGACGGATTGCCGCACACCCGCAAATGCATTTTCAAAATCTACTGCGGCATTAAAAGCTAATACGCCAATAGCTTTGATAGGCGTTGAAATCGTAGAAATGCTTTCGCCAACTGATTTCACCTTCCCACCTATCTCCTGAAACTGACTCCATTTAGAGGATTGAACATCTAATTGAGTGCTCACTTCTGTTAATTGCGTATTTAATCCATTGTATTCAGCGAGCGCTTCATTGACAGCAATAGCCTGTTGTTCAATAGCTTCTGTGGAGGCTGATCCCGATGCTACTAATTCATCATATCTATTGCGTTGTTCTGTTAACTTAATGCTAGAGGCATCAACAGAACGAGATAAAATATTCTGTTTTTGTGATAAACCTTCGATAGAGTTTTCATATTCACCACCGCGTGCTTGTAAAGCCTGTAATTCCGCTCCCATTGCAGTCAATCGTCTAATCGACTGATCGATAGAACCATTAAAATTAGCTGTATTGAGACTCAGTTCAACAGCACGAATATTCGTCATTTATTCTTCACCGCCTTTTTGCCAAAAATCAAAATTACAACCAAGGAATCTCGTCGGCTGTAACTTCTTCCACATCTTCATAGTCATCGTAGCCTTCTGAAAGCTCAAACCAAAAATGAATATCCATTTCATCTATTTCATGTAATTTGTAGCCTTCTTTTATTAATTCACGATAAAACTTTTTAATATTTTGATATGGAGTTAATCCGCTTACTTTCCCTCTTCACCACTAACGGCAGGTTTTGTTTCAAGCCCTCCAATGTTCAACACGCTATTAAATACACGCATAATTTCATCTTGCAGCTTGCCTGCCTCTAGACCATCCCATATGTCGTCCACAGTGAATTGATTATCGAAAACATTTACTACGAAACCAATCATTTCATCGAATGTTTCGACTGAAATGTCATTACCTTCTTTACGCATTTTTTCGTTCATCTTTAAGGCATTTCGGAATACTCGAGCCTTTACAAAGTCATTGCTAAACGTTTTCTCTTGGCCATCAATCTTTAATGTAATCTGCATAATTTATCCATCCTTTTTATCATAATAATAAAAGAAACCCTCGAAAGGGCTTCTCTCTTTTAAGGTGTTGGTACTGTTTCACTTGGTTTTGCCACTGCAGCAAAGAACGTTTCTGCTGTCGCTGTAACGCCCGCATCACGTGTATCGACAGTATGTTTGATGATACCTTCGATTAATGGTAGTGCCTCACCACCAAATGGATACACTTTATAGCTTGTTTCTCCTTTTTTACGTGTAGTATTCAATTCTTCACCTGGTTTTAATTTTGCTTTTAACAGCCAGACCATTCTAGATCCAGATTCAAAACCAATTGCCATTGCATTTGGCGTATCATTTGCATTTGTGATGATACCGCCTTCTGCAGATTTTTTATGCCCATACCAGTCAACAAGTACTTCTGTTGGTAAGTCTGCTGTTTCACCAGCAATAGTAATAGAATCCAATTGTGCCTCTTGGTCTACGACACGATCTCCCGCATCCAAATGTGCTTCTGAGAAGTTAGGTGTCAGTGTTAGAGAAATAGGCATTGTTAATGTTTTCACTTCGCCCCAAGTTTCTGTTTGCTCGTTTGTCATTAGTGCATAGTGGATACGCTTTAAGCTAATTTTTTGTGGTTTTTCATTTACTGTTGTTGTCATTTACATGACCTCCCGATTTTTTATTATTAATCATCAAAAAAGACGAATTGCAACACTCTATTAAAGTGAGATTCGCCTTCTTCGTATGGTACATCATATTCTAAAATTCGTTCATAGCCATCCTTCTCCATCAATTGTTTGATGCTTTCTACAAGGTGATGGTAACTTGAGACAGACCATACATTTAGTTGTATAAGTCTCTCTGTTTCAATTTCCTCTTCACCCGCTTCGAAGATTGGCTTTGCACTTACCTCTAAAAATGTAATAAACTGATTTGGTTTTTCCAAGCCAGTAGGAATTCCGTTAAACACGACAGGTAAACCTAATGGCTCTAATATAGTAGGAATGTGCACAAATAAATCTTTCATAACTTTATCTCCTCAATCTACATCTGCCGATACTTTAATTATCTTTAAGCTCAATATACAAGTGAACCATCGTCCTATTTATCCCTGACAACTGAGAAGATGGTTATGCCAGTTTGACATTGTGATTGCTGCACCATCCCCCTTTAGTGAATGGAAAATTGCACTCCTATAATAGAGTAAGACATCCAACAACGAAGGCTCTTCAGCATTCATGTATTTAGAAATTTCCGGATAATTTAAAACGTCAACTGATTTTTTGTCAGTTGACGTTTTCATCTTTACGCGCATATTCATTTTTAGTCACCTCCCTTCAATGCTATTATTTTTGAAAAGCTCAGGGTTGATCTTAGTTGGCTAAGATTCTATTAATTTTCTAACCTCAGACATACTGTGTATAATTTCCTCTTTTAAATTGGACTCCTCCTGCTTTAACCGCTCCAGTTCATCACTACTTGCCCACTTCATCTGCCGAAACAGTTCTCGAATTCTTGCTTGTTGGTAACGTGTATACTCATCGGTATAAAAGCAAATATACTCTCGACCACAGTTCGGGCAAGTAAAATAAGTCTTTTCAATAGTATGTTGCAGTTTGTCTTTCTTAAAATGTTGGACATAGAATTTGTGACCGCATGATTTATTGCACTTAGCATAAATTGGCTCCATCAATCTCTCCACTTCCTTCTATTTATCATGTTATTTGGCTTAGCGCCGTCCTTTAAATCAGAACAATACAAAAGACCACTCTTTTGAGTGGCCTTCAACCAAGGGGAATTTATTTGTTGTGACATTGTTCATTTGCCGAACTATTACTTCACCATCATATAACGGAACTTCAACTCTTGCTATTCACACTACTGAGTGTCAGTTAAGTGAAAGTTCATTTTTGTGATAGTATTTCCATTGATTACTTATCTAACTAGAAATAGAAAAGGCCCCTCTTATTTGAGTGGCCTTCAACTCTTATGATTAATTTTTTTGTGGCATTGTTCGTTTGCCGAACTATTACTTTACTATCATATAACGGAACTTCAACTCTTGCTATTCACACTACTGAGTGTCAGTTAAGTGAAAGTTCATTTTTGTGATAGTATTTCCATTGATTACTTATCTAACTAGAAATAGAAAAGGCCCCTCTTATTTGAGTGGCCTTCAACTCTTATGATTAATTCTTTTGTGACATTGTTCGTTTGCTGAACTTGTACTTTACCATCATATAATGGACGTTCAATACTTGCTATGCACACTCCTGAGTGTCAGGATTATGAAAACTTTATTTCATGGGCGAATCGCACCATCTTAGCAATTTCTGCATGCTTTTTATATATGTAGCTAGCGCTGTAATTTAATTCTTCTGCTATTTCTTCTAATGTCATACCATCCACATACTTTAGCTTTAATATCTTATGATTTAACCCTTTAAACCTACTAATCAGCTCCAAAAAATTTTTCTGTTCAGTACGCTTAATTTGTAATTCTTTTTTGATTCGTTCAATACGTTCTTCTAGTTTCGCTCCGTCAGATTCGGCAGTAAGCTTTACTCCTGCTAAATCCCCACTTACCCAGCGTTTCAATTCTTTTTGGGACTGCTCAAAATTAAATTCAAGATAGCCAATTTCATCTTCAATTTGTTGATAATCTCGTAACCATTCATACATACACAGCACCTACTTTGCATTTTTTTCGACTTTTTAAAGGGAAAGGAAACTAGTATACTTTGGAGTAGCGAACTTTTGCTACCCTATGTTATATTTTTAGGGACTTATTACTTCAATGCTCGTTATAGGTTGCCGCCTTTGACGAGCGTTTTTATTTTTCTTAACTTACTGTTATTATTTATGTACATTTTTTCTCCCTTTAACGTAACTTCAACTGTTTTAATTTTGCTACTTCATTCTATACGCTACCTTTAACAACTTCTAAAGCTGAAGCTACCCCATCAATGTATTCTTTATGCCCTTTGTATTCCTTTACGAGATTTGGAAATGTACAATCACCAAATGGCATATCACCGTGGTTTAATACTTCTTGAATTATTTGTTGCTGCAATTCAAGTAAATATTGCTCCGATTGCTCTAGTAAATCGTTGAGTGCCACTACATATTCTCTATTCATATCAGGAAATTCAAGTGCTTCTTGTAGATTGATTGTCAGTGCATCCTTAAGATTTGCACCTGAGTTTTCGTCGTGAAAAGTTAGTAAATCTCCATTTTCATCCACGATTTGAGCACTTGTTACTTTATCACTATAAAAATTGATAGCTGTTACTTTCATTTTATTGCCTAAAACATTTAATCTAGCTTTCATTTGATACAATTCCCCCTAAATTATTTAATATAATTAATCGCATTTGAACTAATTACCAATTGTCGTTTCGTATTTAGATGACGCTTGATATCCCGTCTCCTAGAAATAATAAATTTTTCTCTATCACCAAATACCTTTAAACGGTATTTATGTACAAAAATATTATTGTAGTGACCTTCATTAGCAACGGGTAACCTTATTTCCTCTTCAGAAATGCCATAGAGCTTTGCCGCTTTTCATAATATAATTCTGGAATAGTAGTGATTCCTTTTTCATAATTTCTCAATGTTTTAGCCGTTATTCCCATTTTAAAAGCTGCATCAGCTTGTTCTAATTCAGCATTTATACGAGTTGCCTTTAAAGAAATTTGAAACATATACCAACACCTCCTCTTAAATGGTAAATATAATATAATACCTTTAAACGGTATAGTCAAGTAAATAATACTTTTTATAGGTATTAATCTGTTTACAATACTACCGAATATCGGTATTATGATAATAATGGAGGTGCTTTAATATGGATAATTCGGATAAGCTAAAGTTAGTTTTTTCTAAAAACCTGAAAAACCAATTAGATAAAAGAGGGTTAAATCAAACAGATATGGCAAGAGATTTAAACATCCCTGAAACAACAGTTTCTAATTGGATGAAAGCTAGCACATACCCTAGACCTGATAAACTACAATTAATGGCGGATTATTTTAATATAAAACGTTATGATTTAACTGAGGAACAGCCAACGAATTTAATAGCAGTACAACCCAATTTTGTTAAAATTCCAATACTGGGTATCATCGCTTGTGGAGATCCAATCCTAGCAGAACAAAATGTTGAAGGCTACATGTATGAATTTCCCGATTTATTACCAACTGGTAATATTTTTGCTTTAGTTGCAAAGGGTGATTCAATGGAACCGACTATCCCGGATGGCTCTAAAGTTTTGATAAGAGAACAAAGTGAAGTTGAGTATGGGGAGATTGCAGCAGTATTAGTAAATGGTGATACGGAGGCAACACTTAAACGGGTAAAAAAACAAGGAGATACCATCTTACTTATGCCTGATAACCCTAAACATGAGCCCTATATTATCAATGAAAATAATCCTGCAAAGATTATCGGTAAAGCTGTCAGTTTCAAAGTTACACTGTAATTAGTACAAAGAAATTCACTAGTCCTTTTGAGTAGCTCAGAGCTGCTCTTTTTTTATTTCAACTATTGAACATTCGCTGATTCTGATGACCCCATCTGGCATTTAAAATCAAATGCTATGTTGTCTTCAACATTTCCGAATTTAGGGTTTTTTGGACTTAGAGTACATACTTGAAGAGGGCATTTTCAAGTGGAAACTCCACATATTTTTATATCATTATAATAATAAAGGCTATCGTTTGATTTTTATTTGAGAGTAGCAGTAGTATGGAATTGTATTAAGGAAATTGTTTTAAATCCACACTATTATACTAATGTAACAATATCAGAGGAGGAGTTCAGATGAATTATCAAAATATTACGGTTGCAGGAAGTGGCGTTCTAGGTAGTCAAATTGCCTATCAATCCGCTTTTAAAGGATTTAATGTGACTGTTTATGATATTAATGATGATGCGTTAAAAAATGCACAAGATCGTATTGCAACTTTAAAACCACTCTATCAACAAGATTTAGGTGCGACACAGGAAGAAGTCGATGCTGCTTATGCACGTCTAACTTTTAATAGCGACTTAGCAGAAGCTGTTGCGAATGCTGATCTTGTTATCGAAGCGATTCCTGAAGTCGTAAAAATCAAAACAGAATTTTACACAAATCTTGGCAAAGTAGCACCACAAAAAACGATTTTTGCAACGAATTCATCTACATTATTACCAAGCCAATTTGCAGATGCAACTGGGCGACCTGAGAAATTTTTAGCGCTCCATTTCGCCAATACAATTTGGAAAAACAACACAGCAGAAATCATGAAACATCCAGCTACAGATATGAACGTATTCGATGAAGTCGTTGAATTCGCTAGAGCAATCGGCATGGTGCCACTACCATTATATAAAGAACAACCAGGCTACATTTTAAATTCATTACTTGTACCTTTCTTAGATGCAGCTGAAATGCTATTAGTAAAAGAAGTAGCTGACCCTGAAACAATTGACAAAACATGGATGATTGGTACAGGTGCGCCACTTGGCCCATTCGCTATTTTAGACATTGTAGGGATTAACACGGCATTTAATATTGTCCAAGCTAAAGCTGCCGCTACTGGTGATGACAACATGAATAAATTAGCCAACCTGTTAAAAACAGAGTATATCGACAAAGGTAAATTAGGACGAGCAACGGGCGAAGGCTTCTACAATTATCCAAACCCTAACTTTGCAAAACCTGATTTCCTAAAAGGCTAATCGCGTTAGGCAACAATAAGCACGTTTCATGTGCGAATAGCTCAAAACCCTGTTGATTCATCATTTAGAATCAACAGGGTTTTTGGGCTTCACTCAATATTGTGTATAATGGTCAAGCTGATGTGTACTTTCCTTTTCATCTATAAAGGCGACAATCCCTGCTAATTTTTGTTCAATAGAAATCATAGCCTGCATCACTCACTTATAGTAGATTTTGATACCCAATATATTGTGTGCAGTTTAGTTATTCAACACTTGAACCTGCTCCAATAGAGACTGCTTTTGTTACTACATTATCTCCTTTACTATTCTTTAAACGAATAGTACCTTCCGAAACAGATGTGGATGAGTTTAATCGCATAGTTATTATTTTTTGAGCGATTCCCTGGCTATTAGCTGTTAAAGTACCAATATCGAAGTATCCATAGCTTGTCGGCCAAGTCCCATCTGAATTTTGCACTTGAGAAATTGATGTTCCGCCTGGTAGATAAACCTGAATTCGATATCCATTAGCAGCAGCTAATGGTGTTAAGCCATTAACAGTAACTGTCACATTAAATGTATCACCATTATTAGGCAATACAGAAGGGACCGCTACGGAATAACTTAATGTAGGTAAAGGGTCTACATCTGAACCATAGGATCCATCTGCAAATGTTGAAGGGTCATACCATAAATACCCTGCATTAGGCTGACGCCATGGTTCACCTAAAATCTCAGTTGAAGTTTGGGGGTTCTCTAATGACAATCTAGGCGTTACACTATCCAATGTAATCGATGTTTGTGCAAAAGTTGTATAGCTTTCATCTTGTACGAGCCAGTCAATAATATTAATTAATAATTCGCCATTATCGTCTGTTACAAAGCCATCGTATGTTCTTTTTACATTTCCTGTTTCTTCATTGCGATATTTAGGTGTTGCATCTTCAACAGGTGAAGAATCCCCAATAAATGCTGCTTTTCCTAATTCCTTTTTACCAATTGCAACATATGGACCTTCTGCTAGTCCACCGCCAGCATATACACCTTGATCCACTGAATTTGACCATTTATTTGCCGAAGTTAAACCATTTGGTAAATAGACAATCCCTTTTGCCAGATGTGGATTGGTAATGGCTAGTGTAGAACCTGCATGAATTGAAACTTCTGATACACCAGCTGTAATTCCGAATGACTCATTAGTAGAGACCACTTGATTTGCCACTGTATTATCGATTGCATTGTAACGGAACTCTACACCAAATTCGTCACTTAACCAAGTAGAGCTTACAACGTCATTTAACGCATTTGCTTCACCTGATGACATGCCTAATGTTGGATTATGATAAGCACCACGACGCCAGCCATTCATAATTTCATTGGAGTCCCAACGATTTAAATTCCGGTCAGCATTATAATGATCTGCGATAAAGAACACACCACCCCCTAATTCTGCAAATGCAGCGATTGCTTCTTGTTCAGAAGAGGTAAATGGAATTTGGGCCTCTGGAATGACAAAGACATCATAATTTATCAAATCATTTAAAGTGAGTGGCACATCACTACGGAATTCTTCTACGGTATACCCTTCTGCAGTTAATCCATTAGCAAAATCAGAAAAAGCGCCATCAATTACCCAGTCAGCTTGGCCAGCTGTTTGTCCATGACTATTATCAAATAATACGGAATAACCATTCGAGTGCACAGGCGTAATAATAGGAGCTGGATCTTGTGCATTTTCTGCCGAGCTCGTATTAACAAATATTGAACTAATCATCACTGTACTCAATACTGCTGAAAACACAAATTTAGATTTCTTCCCCATCGTAAACCAACCTCCAATTTTTTAATGAACTTCTAGCCCGCAGCAAAAATATTGTTCGAAACCTTGCTATTACCCCCTGACTAATTTTGTGCGAATTTTGTTGGACATATATTCAACGATTAAAATAAGCACGATTAAGCCTATTAAAATCGAACCAACCTCTGACCACCGATAGGCATTCATCGCAAAGATTAAGGGTGCTCCAATCCCTCCAGCACCCACTAAACCAAGTACGGTTGCATCTCGTAAATTCATATCAAAACGATAAATTACAATTGATAAAAAGGATGCTGAAAGCTGCGGCAATATACCAAATCGAATTTTTTCTAAAGTTGTGCAGCCGATTGATTCCATCGATTCTAGAATGGATATGTCTAGGTCTTCAATGACGTCTACATATAATTTCGATAACATACCAATACTTACAAGAGACATTGTAAGGACACCTGCAAAAGGCCCTGGTCCCGTTACACGAATAAACATTAACCCATACACAATCGCTGGGATTGTTCGAATCAAAATTAATAAAAATCGAACAACATAGGCAATCGGCTTTGGGACAATATTAGATGCGGATAAAAAAGCAAGTGGAATGGCTAAAATCGAACCAACGATTGTTCCTAAAAATGCAATTGCCATCGTTTCGATTAATAAATAGGGCACACCACTTGTCGTAACATTCACTAATAAAGACAAATCTGGTTGAACAATACCGACTAAAATATTTTTAGCAATTGAAAAACCATTCGTTGTCAGCTGCTCCAATTCGATTGCCGATAAAGACCATCCAAAAAGAAGGCATAAAATGAAGATGGTCACTAATTGCGTGACACGACGATTCGGTTCTAGTTTATATTGTTTTTGAATGACATCCATGCGTAATCTCCTACATTAATTTCTTTCGATAATGTTCACTAATTGTTTCAATAATAAAGACCGTAACGGCTAGTAACAGTAAAATCATGCCGACGTTCGCATAATTTCTCCAGCCTAAACTCTCATTTAACAATAGCCCGATTCCACCTGCACCGACATACCCTAAAATAGACGCATACCGCACGTTTCCTTCGAAGCAAAATAAAGACGTAGATAAATAGTTAGGAAGAATTTGAGGGAAAATTGCATAACGAAATGACTGGATGGTTGTTAAGCCCATTGAATTCATTGCCTCATAAGCACCCATATTGGCATTTTCGATTTGCTCGTATAATAATTTCCCTACATAGGCGACTGTAAATAAGAAAATAGCCACTGTACCGGCGACCGTCCCTAATCCAAAAACGAAGGTAGCAACTAGTGCGACAATTAAAGTTGGGAGCGTACGCAGTAAACTAAGAAGAAACTTCATGGTTGCTGACATCCACTTCCACTTCGTCATATTACTTGCTGCAATGATTGCTAAAGGTAATGCACATAGAACACCCATTAAAGAGCCTAAAAGCGACATTTTAATCGTATCTAGTAATGGTTGCCAAATGTGAGGGAAATACGCCCAAGTCGGCGGAACCATCTGTTGTAAAATCACAAAAAATTGTTCGCTTCGTTTCATAATCGTTTCAACATGAAAGCCTGTAATCACAGCGGAGAAATAAGTAAGCACAAGAATCGCTACCACAACTAAAGGCGTAAGAGCTCGCTTTTCGGTCACTTCTTTTCCATTTGGAAGTATTATTTTTTTAGTTGGTAACAGCTTGTCGAACATCTACTACGCTACTCCCTTCTTCAACCTGACCATTATAAATTTGCTGAAGCACTGCCTCAGTGACATCCTTTGCTGCTCCATCAAAAACGATTTCTCCAGCACGAATGCCAATAACTCGATGAGCATATTCGAGCGCTAATTCCACATGATGAATGTTCATAATAACCGTCATATTGAGCTCTTTATTGATCCGACGGAAATCATCCATTACTTGATGGGCTGTTACTGGGTCTAGTGAGGCTACTGGTTCATCTGCTAATATGATTTTCGGATTTTGTGCTAGTGTACGTGCCAGTGCTACACGTTGTTGCTGCCCGCCTGACAGTTGATCTACACGTACATAGGCTTTATCTAAAATTCCTACGCGATCTAATGCCATCAAAGCCTGCTTCTTCTGCTGTTCTGTGAAAATCCCCAACAATTTTCTCCAAAAGGGCATTTCTGGAACGAAAGACACGAGTACATTTTTGATGACCGAAATACGTGTGACTAGATTAAAAGATTGAAAGATCATGCCAATATTACGCCGAAATTGACGTACGCTTTTTCCCTTCAATGTATTAATGTCGACCTCATCAACCAATAATGTGCCCCCTGTAATTTCATGCATTCGATTGATACAGCGTAATAGCGTGGATTTCCCTGCCCCTGAAAGCCCAATAATTGCCACATATTCGCCTTGTTGAATTTGCAAATTCACATTTTTCAATGCTGAAAAACCATTGGGATATTGTTTTTGAACTTGTTTAAAAGCAATCATGTCCTTACTCCATTCTTAGAAAAAATGAGAACATTGCTAGAACGTTCTCATTTTCTCTTGTTATTAGATTGATCATTTCACCATTATTTTGAACCTAACTGTTGTACAATTTCTTGTGCTTTACGCTCATTATCATAGTCTGAATCCTTTGCTGCTTGATAACCCTCATGACTATACACAGCGATAACCTCTTTACCTTCTTCAGACTTTCCGATATTAATGAACGCTTGTTGTAATACTTTTTTCAGTTCATCATCCATAATCTCTGAGTTTTTACTTACACTAATTGTGTCATTATAAATAGCAGGCATCACACCGATTAAATCTGTTTCTGCCCAAATATCTGCTTTACGATTAAAGTCAGTCTTCCAAGCTTCTTCGTAATCACGACGAGCATCGGCAAACGTAACGAGTAAATCTGTTTGTCCTGAAGCTAAACGAGCAAAGGCTGTACCATAAGAATCTGCTTGTACAACTTTGGATAAATCGGTAATCGTTTTTTTATAGTTCTCTTGTAACCATAGGGCAGGATAAATATAGCCTGCTGGTGATGATGAAGACATAACATTCCAGTTCGCACCGTCTAAATCTTCAAATGTTAATGCTTCACCCTTATTTACTTTCGCTGCAAGTTCTTGCCCTTTTTCTGATGGACCTGCAATTAAAATCCCACGATAGGAAATGGCTTGCTCTGCCGTTGCTTCTGTTGGTTCATTTTGATTCCAATCAGCAGGGTTATCTGAATCATTGTTTAATCCTGCACGCGTAGCTGTTAAAATCACTTCTGCTCCATCATCATAAAGGACATATGTACCACCTGGAATAAAGCCAATATCCGTTGTTCCAGCAGATAATGCTTCTCCCACTGCCTCATAATTTGTCCCAACTGTAATATCGATTTTATCTACGTCATAACCTAAGCTTGCTAGTTCGGTTTTCAACAAATCTTTTAACGGTTCTGTTGCTGTAATAATTTCTTGTGGATCACGAGATGGCACAAATCCGATTGAAAGTTTTTCAAGCTGTTTGTTACCAGAAGCCTCTTCTGCTTCTGAATTATCTGCATTCGTTGCCCCGCTTGATTCTTTATTTTTTGTTGATTCATTTCCACATGCTACTAGTAATACAGCAAGCAGACATGTTGTTGCGAACATAAAAAACTTTTTCAAATGTGTTTCCCCCTCCGATTTTTTTAGTGCTCCATAAATATAGCAAAGCATTGTTAAACCCATGTGAAAGGTTTATATTGTTTTCTAAAATATGTAAATTGATTGTAAATTTCTTTTACTAGTTCTTTTTTAGCTGTCTAAACATCGTATACTAAAGTCAATTCAAATCATTTGGGGGTTCAGTAATTTTATGGAGACAAAAAAACTGCAATTACTTGTAACAAGTGACATCCATGGCTATCTTATGCCTACTACCTATCGCCGTACACTCGAACCTTTAGGGTTAGTGAAATTAGCAAGCATTATAGAGGAATTACGTGGACAAACACCGAGTCTGTTAATTGATAATGGCGATTTAATTCAAGGTAGTCCGCTAGCTTCTTACTACCATGCCAATCACTCACATAGACCAAACCCCATTATCGAGATAGCCAATTTCTTAAACTATGACGTTGCGATATTTGGCAATCATGAATTTAATTACGGGCTCCCCTTCTTAAAAAAAGCAGTTACCCAATCACAATTTCCTTGGTTAAGTGGCAATATTTTTCATGAAGATGGGACAGCATTTACGCAGCCCTATATTGTCAAAGAATTAGACGGAATACGCATTGGTATAATTGGTGTCACAACGCATTTTGTACCCGTTTGGGAGGAGTCAGCTCATATCGAGGACTTAGATTTTCATGATGCCTTTGAAAGTGCCAAAAGATGGATCACGCATATACGTCAACATGAACAGGTAGATGTGGTGGTGCTATGTTATCATGGTGGATTTTCACATGACTTATCATCAGGGGAATTACTAGAACCTAACACAGGAGAAAATCAAGGTTATCTCATGTGTAAAGAACTTGAGTGCGATATTGTCATCACTGGCCATCAGCATCGAGAAATTGCTACAAAAGCCTTCGCTAAATCCATTGTACAGCCTGGCACGAAAGGAAATTGCTTAGCTGCGATTACGATTGAACTCGATATAGAGAATGGACAAATCATCAACAAGCATCACGAAGCAACCTTACATTACGTGGAAGAAGATACACCCGCTTGTCCCCAAGTAACATCACTGTTGGAAGCCATTCATCAACAAACGGAAAACTGGTTGGATGAGCCTCTAGGGACCATTGAAGGAAACATGTTATTTGAAAATGCCTTTCATGTACGTGTCTATAAACATCCATATATCGAGTTCATTCAAAATGTGCAAATGGCAATGACCAACACCTCAATCTCATGTACGGCATTATTTCACGATGGGCCTGGAGGGTTTCCAAAGGATGTTACTAGGAGGCATATTGTAACAAATTATATTTTTCCCAATACCTTAAAAGTGTTACGAGTGAAGGGGAAACAGATTGTCCAAGCGCTTGAACAAAATGCCAGTTATTTTTCATTAAAGGATGGGGATTTAACTATATCTAAAAGCTTTCTTTATCCGAAAGCACAACCCTATAATTATGATATGTGGGAAGGAATCAACTACACCCTAGATATTCGTCGTCCCATTGGAGAAAGAGTAACAGAAGTGACTTTTCAAGGTGAGCCACTAAATCTGCAAGCCTCCTATGATGTCGTGATGAATAACTATCGTGCTACCGGCGCTGGGAACTTCCCCTATTTTGCAGATTGTCCGATTATAAAGGATGTTCAAACTGATATGACCGAACTTATTACCCGTTATTTTGAAGAGCATCCAATCATTCAAGCAACGCAGCATCAAAATTGGAAAATATTATTTTGAGCTTTAATTCTGACACTTTATAAGAGATAAACAGGTTCAAAATGTACGGACAAAACGGAAAATAAGCTTCTTAAAGTTTCCGAAAAAGCAATAAAGCATAAACTTTCCAAGCGGAAAATTTATGCTTTAAATGCGAGTATTATTAATGAGAATAAAGTAATAGTAATTGTTCCTATCACATAGTTTTTCCGCTACAGGCGGTATGTTGTTATGACTTTGTAGTAAAATCATTGGTGGCTCATTTTCGCCAAGCGTCCCTCTTCCTTTGTTTACTTGAAGGTTTTCTATTTATTTCTCATTCATGGCGCATACATAGAGTCAAAAGAAGACACTGGTCTCATAATATAATTAGTTAATCTTGAAAACCTGTTAATATACCATCATCGAAATAAAGATATTGACCATTGCCATAAACCCATTGTTCACTCGTTCCGTATTCTGTTACTGTTCTATTAACATCATCTGGTTCACCCCATAATGATGCTTCTACTTCCTCGTATGTCATGCCAAGAGTAGGGTTCTTACCTCTAGCACTTTCAATTTTTTCTTTTCTTTCTTTTTCTTCATTCCCTATCCTTTCCATAGTAGCTATATTCATTCGATACTCTCCTTCTATCCATTTCCAATTAGTTGTAGTTATAGGTCCGAAAGATAATGGATTTTCATATGATGTATTTGTTACTCCTGCTACAATTTCATCCTTCATTCTTCCATAGTAGTTAGGATCAACTGCAAGTGCTAAAGCCCCTGACGCTTTATAAGAATTTTGGTCTGTTTGTAAATAAAGAGCGTAATTATACATTGCAGAAAATTCAACATTTTCTTCTAGTATTTTCTCATTCTCATACATTTCCTGAACCTTTCGAAAATCGTTACTTCTTACCGCTTGTTCCATTTCATCTAATATTAACTCAGTTTCTTGTTCTACAAATTTTTCCACTCTATTCCAATCATCACGTCTGACAGTTATTCTAATTCTGTTAGATTTTGAAGCTAAAAAATCCATATTCTTCTCTTTTATTAATTGGTCTACAAATTTTGTACCGACTTCTTTCACTTTATCAGTTTCTGATTCTGGTAAATCTAAAGATTCCATATTAATTAAAAGGTCTTCATATTTCTTTTCTTTCAAAAGTGTTTCTAATGCTAGAATTTCTGATTCAACATTTATTTCAGTACTTTCTTTAACAACCTCTTTACCACTACAACCTGCTAACAGTAAACACATTCCTAACCCTATTACTAAATGTTTAACCTTAACCATCATCAACTACTCCTTTAATATGTACTCAATATTCATTTAAAATTTTTTTTGCACTGTAATCCACTAATAAAAAATGGGTGTATTTAAAGTTGACAAAAAATTAACGGCTGCTCTAAAGCAACCGCTCAAAATTATATATCAGCATCTTTTTCTTTTTTCTTTGTTTCAGTATCAGTATCAGTAACTAAAGTACCTCCACATTGATTACAAAACACCTATTCATCTCAACGTCCCATAATATAATAGTACTAATATGATAACACAATAAATCATTTTACATTTATAGTATTTTTTGTGTCATTCTACCAAAATACATTCAGTGTTGTGAACATCAACTTTGGGTGTATGGTTGCTACCATTAAGTGCTTGCCAACCCCAATCCACATTTTCAGGAAAAACATATGCCGCGTAAATGATAGTTACTGCTTTTTGGTTAAAGTATTTTTCTAAGAGAGAAAGCTACAAATGAAAAACCACAACCTAAAAGGCTGTGGCAGTCAACATTTTTAGCTATAGTGCACGCATTTAATCGCCATTTTCTAGAATTTGACCATCGCTCAATTTAATTACTTTATCAGTATATGGAAGCATTTCTTCGTCATGTGTCACCATTAAAGTAGTAATGTTTAATGTTTTAGTCAAATCTCGGATTAACAACATAACATCTTCAGATTTTTTCGAATCTAAACTTGCTGTTGGTTCGTCTGCGAAGAGAACTTTCGGCTTATGAATGATTGCACGTGCAATAGCAACCCGCTGTTTCTCTCCCCCTGATAATGAAGGTGGATAGGCATTTTTCCGATGATCCATCCCCACTAATTTTAGTATCCGATGAATCTCTTCTTTTTGTTCATGTTTCTTTAATGTTGTTTCAGAAACATCTAGCATTAGCATGAGTTGTTCTTCTACTGTAAGAAATGGCACTAGGTGCGCAAATTGAAAGACAAAACCAAATTTACTTGCTCGCACTTGTCGAACTTGTTCAGCACTCAAACTCATCATATTTTTCCCTTCGAATATGACTTGCCCTTCGGATGTAGGTTGAAGTCCTGCAGCTATAGTAAGCAGTGTACTTTTTCCAGAACCAGAGGCGCCCACTAATGCTGTTACTTCGCCTTTATTCAGGGAAAGACTAATGCCTTTTAGTATTTCTTCCTGCACTTCACCATTCGTAAAAGTTTTTCTAACATTCTCCATTGTAAATAGTGTCATATTAGATCTCTCCTTGCTGTATCGCTTGTAATGGCTCGATTTTTTTAATTTGTATCCCTGAAATCGTAGCTCCTATAAATCCAATAATTAGAAATACTAAAGACAATTGCAGTGTTGTTTCAAGCGTTAAACTAAAAGGCATTCCTTTCGGTGCCATCGCATTAAAAATTTGACTCAGTATAATAGACATCACAAGCGAAATAATTGTGATCACAACCATCTGCGTCCATATCATTTTGAATAATCGACTAGTTTTTAAACCAATTGCTTTTAAAATACCGTATAACCCGATTTTTTGAACATTCATCATGTAGAAAAAGATTGCAAACAACAGGCCACTAATTACTACTAAAAACCAAACAATCATATTAAGAGACATCTGCTCTGCGCTGTAGCTTGGAATCGTATTCAGAAAATCTTTATTTGAAAATGATTGTAACCCTGTAAATGTTTGTGACGCATCCCCACCTGGTGTGAAAACCAATTGCATTTCTTCAACCCGATACATTTCTTTGTAATCCTCCATACTTATATAAGCAACAGGGGCATGACTATATTTTTTTTGTTCAACAAAACCCTTTACAACGAACTTGCCGTTAAATTGATTATTCGTTAATGTATCGCCAACCTGTATACCTTTTTCTTTCAATGAGCTATCTAAAATAACTTCCTCATGTTTCACATTTGCAAATACTGTTGAAGGCGTAGAAGTCACAAAAGCAATACTTTGCTGCTTACCAGCCTCATCATTTAAAAAGCCCATTTGAATAGAAAACGCTACAGCATCCTTTTGTTGGTTTAAGATTTCATCTTGGATACGACTATCTATTCTTGACAGATTATAGCTTTCATCTGCATCTTCATTCATATAAAATTGCCCTTCTGGTAAATCTTTAATTAAAGCAGCATTGTCCTGCGATAATCCATTTGCCAAACCCGAAATTATAAAGGTTAGTAGACTCACAAGAAAAACAATTGAACCCAATATCAAAAATTTCACTTTATATTTCTTAATTTCTTTCCAAGCAAGGTTCATCATAAACGCCCCCAATCACTTTTATAAGCTTACAATACATCGCCTATATGAACGGAAGATGAACAAATCATTACATTCAAAACAATACTGTAGTATTTTGATATATCACTTTGAAGAAGTGCGTTGGCTAACGATTTTGCAAATTATTGATGCATACTTGCCCACCACATACATATCGACCTATTGAAAATCAACTAAGGTTTTGACTACGGTTGAATGGTATTTACTGATGCTTTATGACAAAACAAAAAAGTCAAAAACCCTATAGGATTAAGGGTTTTGACTTTTGGGTATAAGCCGTATAAATCAACATGTAATGAAGCGCCGGTAAAAAATGAATTACAGCGCCAATTTGAGCAAGAAGAGCCGTTGGCTGTCATCGTGAGTGATTTAACATATGTCAGTGTCGGAACAAAATGGCATTATGTATGCTTATTTATCGACCTTTTCAATCGTGAAATCATTGGCCGTAGTGCTGGTGCAAATAAGACAGCAGAGCTGGTTTATCAAGCGCTAGTAAGTATTAGAGGTAACTTGAACGACATTCAAATGTTTCATACAGACCGAGGAAAAGAGTTTGATAAAAAGCTCATTTCAAAAGCCCTAGAAACATTCGGAATCCAGCGATTCCTGAGCATGAAGGGATGCCCTTATGATAACGCCGTGGCTGAGGCGATGTTTAAGGTATTTAAAACCGAATTCGCTAACAGAGCACATTTCTCTACTCTTGAACAGCTCGCTCTTGAACTTGATGATACTGTTCATTGGTTCAAAAACATTCGAATTCATGGAACACTAGGCTATTTAACACCAGTGGAATTCAAGCAACAGACCTTATAATTTTTGTCCAGTTTAGTGTTGACATACCAACATCTGTGATATTAGTTTGAAACATATACAAGTCAAGGTCTGTTTCATTCGCAGTAGTAGGAATAGTAATACCTACATTCTGTTGAAAATTTAATTCAGCTGAAATCCCAATGGCATAAAAACCTTTATTAAAAGTGTAATGAAGAAAATGATAATAGAAATTTTTTCCATATTAGGCTAGTCATAGCCAAAAGACTCGATATCCCCAATAATAAATAAGTATTCAGCGGGTTGCTGTTGAACGAGAGCCATGCAAATCTCATGATCATCGACTGTCAATAATCGAATCATGGTGAAATTAGTAGAATAATATGGTGAAATACGTCATTTTCCAGGACTAGCACTATTTAAAGATAATGTCTGATGTAGAGTCAGTGCATTCATTAATGCTTTTTTGTAGCGAAATGAATAATTACAAATAGAGCCATTTTTCATTGTAATTGTTCGATAAGTTGAGTCAATCTTATGAATATGCTGTAAATTAACAATATACCCGCGATGACAGCGGAAAAAGCGATTATCTAATTGCTGTTCAATATCTGTTAAATTGCTGAAAAATTCATAGACACCACTTTTCTCCTTCAGCTCAATTTTATGTGCATTTGGTGATGTAGAGAAGCAATAAATATCATCAAATGGGATGATTTTAATATGTTCTCCTATTTTCACTTGAAAAGCCCTTTCGATTTGCTGGGTATGTATATTTTGATGTTTTTGATAAGCAACATGCAAGGTGTCGATTAAATTTTCAGCTAAATCCGGCTTGTTTTTAACAATAAAATCCAGTGCTGCCACTTTGTACGTAAAGGTTAGCCTTAACTTATCCGCGTGGGTGGTAATAAAGATAATCGTTGCAAAAGGATCTTTACTGCGTATAGTATTTGCCAGCTCTAAGCCATTTATCTCATGCTGAAGCTCAATATCCAATAAAAAACAATCTGCTCGGTGTTCCTGTATGTATGCAAATACCTCAGATGGATTAGAGGCAATCAATGCAATCTCAATATCATTATATTGAAATAAAGAAGAATGAACAATAGTCGATTGCAAAAATTTCCGTTGTTGTGCATCATCCTCACAAATAACAATTTTCATAGTAGACACCCCTTAATAAATTTGTAACTCCTGAATAAATTGTTGTTTTTCAATACGCGTGTTTAATGTAACATTAGGATAAGTCTGTAAAATTTCCTTCACATTGGCTAAACCAATTCCTCGGTCTTCTCCTTTAGAAGAGGATTGATAATCAAAGAGAGTCGAAATATTGAAGGTTGCATCCTGTAATGGGTTGTCGATGACGATAACAACATGGTCATGTGAGGGGAGAATAGCAATATGAACAACTGAATCGGCTTCCGCAACACTCGCCTCAAGAGCATTATCAATCAAAATGCCTAGCACCCTCGTTAAATCAATAAGGCTCATATTAACAGAGGATATCGTATGTGGAATTTCAATCGTGACCCTTTGCTGTAAACGATTCGCGAGTAACAGCTTAGAGGATAATAAGCCTTTTAGTTCGACAATTTGCAAATTTTCCAATGTAACAATCATTTTACTTTGGAATAAGGTCTGTTGCTCCGCCTGCATAATATGCGAATAAAAATATTGCTTTAATCCCTGTACATCCTCATCTTCTATATAGTTTTGCAACGACATTAAAATATTTATATAATCATGGCGGAACTTTTGCATATCTGTATTCACTTGCTCCAGTACCTGCATATATTCAAAAAACTGCTGCTGTGTTACTTCCTTTTGCCGAATCATTTGCATTTTGTTGAGATTTGTAACAAGTGAGCTAACAGCAAACACTATCAATAACATATAGGTGATTTGAATAAAGAAATTTGCAGTCGTCAAGGTATCATTATCCTGCACCCCTAAAAAGAACACATTTAAGTAGAACATTCCAAGTGTTAGTATCCCGATAAAAAGTAGCAATAGCTGCATTTTCGAGGACAAATACCGCGAAGACAACTTCTTTTTCACGATATTTTTATAGAGAATGTTAAGAGATATAAAAAATAGTATAAACCAAAATGTTTCTAGTAGTATTGAATTAGTAGTAAGCCAACTATTGATAAGCTGTGCTAGATTGTCTGAAAAAATGCTAATTAGTAGAACGACAATAACATCAAAAAAAGCTATAATACTCTTTTTGAATGAGTAAAATAGCCAACTAGCTACAATAAATAAATAGCCAATAGCAATAAGTTGTGAGGCATATTTGAGTAGTAAACAAAAAGGTATTACTAAGCCAATAGATTGTATAAGCCTTATTTTAGTTGGGCGAATCGTTAGAAGGTAGAACAATGCTCCAAAAGTGAATGTTAAATCCCTTAATATGTAAAAAAGCATAATGGACTATCCTTTATAAAAAGGATGTTCTTTTTTTAGTTCTTCTGGTAATTCTTCCTCATAAGCTAAAACTCTACAAACATAGACCATATCATTTTGTGTGATAGATATAATAATAGTTGAGATATTTTTAATAATTGCTTCAAGATAATTCATGTAAAACAGTCTCCCTTTTTTGATAATATATTTCTAATAAAAGCATAAAAAGTTCCAAGAAAATGCCTAATGTAATGAATTTTAGTAAGTCCCTCGGAAGTAATAAATAGATACCACATAGAATGGTAGAACGTTTATAAATTTTCTTTTTTAAATAGCCTCTATGTGCTACATTCAAAATAGGATGCTTTTTTGTACCTTGAGGTGCTATAGCTACTACTAATAGTAGACTTAACAGCGTCAAAATAGATAAGAATAACGTGGTAAACTTTATATATGTAACAATCTTACATAGGACAGGAAATAATAAAATACTTCCTATTAAGCATTGTCTACTTGTTGAAAAATGATAGCCAAAGCAAACTTGTCTTAATAAATAAAATGACATATGAGTAACAGCCACTTCTAATAAGCAACCTAATAAACTAGCAATAATATAGACAATCAGTAATTTAACTGTCTCTGAAACAATTAGCTTAATACCATATTCAATTTTTAGCTTCTCAGTTTGTGTATGAGATTCAAGTGTAAATAGCTTGACTAGTTGATTCTCTATATATTTCATAAACGTCCACCTTTATTTCCTATTTTACACAAATTATATAAAAATGGTATTAAATTTCCTTAAATATCAATTTTTCTTCCTATGCGTTACAATAATAGTGTGAGTTAGCGTTTAGGATGTATAGATTACTTTATAGGAAAATACACTCTATACAAGATATTTTTCATGTATGCTTTTTAAGAAATATGATGCAACTAGCAACATATTTCTAAAGAACGAGAAGGGAAAGATGTAAAATGAAAAAATTATTATTAGGTTGTGTAGTAGCATCTTCTTTGGCTATTCCCAATTTAGCTTTTGCTGCTAATTCAAGTGAAAGTATTGAAACGAGTACAGACAATGAAGTGACTATTCCTGCATACATGGCTCCAGGGACAGTAATTAAATTTAATGAACAGGAAGAATCTGTTGTTTTGAGAGAAGGAGATAAAAAAGCAAGTTTCATGCAATATAGACTTCAAGAAGACGAAACAGATTTGCCAGTTATAAAACCAGGTATGACAGTGGTTTATGATGCTTTAGGTGCACCAATAGTAGTTGTTCCAGAAAGTAGAGAATCCATTAATGTTGAAATGAAAGAAATTAGTCCGTTACAAGAAATTCTTCCTTTAGCCGCAAAAGCAAAAACAGAATCGGGGAAAGTTTCTTGGTTTGATATTTATGCAGAAAGTTCTACAGCATCTGGTCAAAAAGCGGATGATGGTGCAGCTCATAAATCATTACCTTTTAAAACATCTGTTTCTGTAAAAAGTAACGATAATTCAAAAACTACAACAGTTAGAATTCTAGATAGAGGACCGTATGTGAACGGAAGAATTTTAGATATGTCTAAACAATCTTTTGGTAAACTACATGCTACAAGTGCGGGATTATTTAACGGAACGATTAGTTATTAGTTGGAGTGGTTAATAATTCTTTGATTTATCTTTTTTTATAGATATGAAAAGTCAGTTTACACAATCTTTTTTTGGCGTAAACTGACTTTTTCAGTGATTCTGATTGAAATTAGATTCTTCTTAATTAGGGGAAATAGGCTGTATAAATTTATAAAATAACTGAGTTTCTTATCAAAATAATATGTAGTATTTTGACGGTTGTTGGTATGTGATAATGCAATTTCTAAAATAAATTCGCAAAGGATGAAGTGTATAATGTATGGATTTATTTGTAAATTCAAAAAAAAAATAGGTGCTACTGTTATCATTTTTTTATCGTTAATATTAGTTTTGTTTGGATGTCAAAAGAAAGAAGATACCATCCCACATGTTGATGATAATGAAGAACTCATTGTTTCTGTATTTGATAAGGAAGGTAAAAGTAGTGTAGTGGAGATAAATGCTGAAAAAAATGTAGAAAACGAATTAATTAATAATGAAGCAGTTTGGTTACATGCAACACTTTCAGACAATAAACAATATCTTGCCTATACAAGTGCAAAAGGTGATGGACCTTGGGAGATTTATTTATTAGACAGAAATGATAAAAAAACTTATCAAGTTACAAATGATACTTTAGGACAACTTATTCCTAGATTTGGTGATAAGGAAGGCAACACCATCTACAGTGAAATAATAGGAGCAACAATCCCTGTCTCCAAGATTGCGAAAGTAGATGTGCAAAAGAAGAATTCTACTGTATTTGATACTGAACAACCTGACCGTGCTGTAGAAATGTATGATATTTCTAAAGACAAAATTATTGGTGCATTTGTCTCTGAGGAAGAGAATACGGCAAGACGGACAGCTGCAAATGAAGATGGTGGAACTATCGGGCAAATTGTTTATTCAATATATGAAATGAATTTAGATGGCTCTGACATGAATTTGGTAACGAATATAAAAGCCATCAATATTGATTCGATTGCATATGGATCTAATGGGAATTCTATTATTCTTGGAGGAGAAAATATTAATGAAGATGAAGGAAGCGGCATTTATCAGTTAGCTCTTACAGACAAATCGTTAACCACCGTATTAACAGATCAAATGATTAAAAAAAGTAAGAATCCCATATTATCAGAGATTGGTCAAAGAAGGTTAGCGGTATTGTCAAAAGATGAGCGATTTATTTATTTTTCGGGTATACCTAAAAATGCAGAAGAAGTTAATTTTGACGGTATAATTTCTAAAATACAGTGTATCTATAAGTATGACTTGGATAATAAAGAAATAACAAAAGTATATGAGTATAAAAAACCAGCTTTGATTACGGATTTGACGGTTACATATTAGGGTTTACAGTTGTTCAGTCAAAACTAGATCCATTCCTTCGTTTGTAAACAGGCTGTTTCTTCCGTGTTGAGTGAAACGTCTATAGAAAGTGAAATCTTCACGTCACAAGCCATTGTTGCCTCTAAATACATATATTTCAATAAAAAAACGTAGGTTCTTTTTTAACCTTTTGATAAATAAAAGCTACTAGATGTATTATAGATGCATGGCATACCTCAGGTAAAACAATAGAGTTGAGAGTAGGAGTGGGCTTGTCTAACCATGAGACAAAGAAAAACACCTTTCATTGAATAACGGGTATTGAAACCTGAAATAATCAATGAGGAGGTGTTTTTCTATGGGAGCTTGTCCCCTACGATTTTTCCTTCAATTAAGTCTGTTAATTGTTCATTAGAAAATACCAAACTTTTTTCTTCACTTTACGAATACCGAAATCTTGTTTCTCTTACTATACAAAGAAACAAGAAAATATGGTATGAAAAACCGTAAGCCCGAATTATAAAAAAATAGGCGCACCTTCTCGGTACGCATCACGATTTATCAGATATACGGCTATTTTATTTTCCACATGCAGTTTGGATGTTTTTTGACCAAGGCATGTACTGATTTAAAATTTCTAGGTTTCTGTGGATATCCAGATTCGGTAGATCCGTCATTAACTTCATCAGGTATTGATAGAAGTCCACATCATTTGCTTTGGCCGTTTCTGCGATGCTCAAGCAGATGGCGTTTGCTTTTGCACCTGCTTCACTGACAGAGAAAAGCCAATTTTTTCTCCCTATGACGTTGGGACGAATGGTATTTTCAGCTAGATTATTATCGATTTCAATACGTCCATCATTCAAGAATGCTTTCAGACCATTCACTCGATTAAGTGTATATTCCGCAGCCTTTGCAAGCGCATTTTTTCCGTAGAACGGCGATTTTTCAACCCAATCCTGAAACTTTTCAACGATTGGTTTCACGTTTCCTGGTATTTCATTTTCATCTTTCGGCCATTGGAGTTTTCCGCCAACTAAGCGTTTATAGAGTAGGGCGAATCCATCCCCATCAAAATACAAACATTTTTCGATCTTTATTCAGGCCACAAAACAGGAAAATCGAATCGCTATAGGGATCAAGTTCGAAAGAATCTTGAATCAGTGTAGCTAAGCCATCAATGCCTTTTCGCATATCCGTCTTTCCACAAACGATGTAGATATTTTTCACGTTAGTAAAATCGTGTTTCAAAGTTTCAACTCCCTCATCACACTTTGGAAGATGTGCTCATCTACTCCATTACAGAAGGAAATTTCTACCGTTGCTGTTTTAATCGTACATGTATTAATGCGGGAATCTTCTGTTGAGTTGACTACTGAGGAATTTTTAAGTTCGGGATATAATATGACCGGGATAATCGTTAATTTTTGCTGTGGCATATGAAAGGCACCTCCTTTAATTGATACCTTTATAG